>NZ_LYXG01000023.1:0-370404 GCF_001663515.1 Halomonas sp. G11 | reverse complement strand
TGCGCTTAGCTTACGGAAAATTCTACTTTTGAACACTCTGGTTTTTCGGGGGGATTACCTATCCAATCAATTTTTTTAAAATAATGACTACGTATTCAATATATCATACTAAAGTATATTTATATCATAATCAATGATTTATAAATCATTATAGCGCGATTGAAGTCGGGATTTATTGCATACGTATGCAATATATTCTAAAACTGCACTTGGGCTTGAGCAGCAGTAAAGAATATCGGTTGTGAGGCCCGTATCAAGTAGGTACTGACTACAACGACAAAATGCTCAGCGTTATTGCTGAATTACGATTAGGAGTGCTGTATGAAACGTTTACTTCCTCTCACGTCTTTGGCCGCTGCTGTCGCTTTGGCTGCTTCGACTCATGCGCTCGCTGAAGCGGAGCGCGTCATCAACGTAAGCCTGCCGCTCGGTCCTGAATCACAGCAGGGTATAGGTGTCCTTAAATTTGGTGAAGAGCTTGAGCGCCTATCTGATGGTCGCCTGACGATCGAACCTCACTACGACAACGCGCTAGGGGCGGAGCGAGAAGTCATTGAAGGCATGGGATTAGGCATGATTGATGCGGGCATCGCTTCCACTGGCCCGATGGGTGGCTTCGTGGATGAGTTCCTGCTTTTCGACCTTCCTTATATTTTTGAAAACCACGAACATGCCTATGCCTTCTTGGACAGTGAGCATGGTGAGCAGCTTGCTCAGTTAGCCGAGGAGCAAATGAACGTCAAGTTCCTCGCATGGATGGAGAATGGCTTCCGTCATAACACTAACTCGGTCCGCCCAATTGAGCATCCAAGCGACTTAGAAGGTATCGATCACCGTACTCAGGAAAGCCGTGTTCAGGTTGATACTTGGGAAGCGTTGGGTGCTAACGCCACGCCGATGGCTTGGACTGAAGTGTACACCGCACTACAGCAGGGTGTGATGGAGAGCCAAGAAAACCCGCTGGCAACTATCTATGATGTGAACTTTTACGAGGTCCAGGATTACTTGAATATGACTCAACACGTCTATTCACCGGCTCCTCTCATGATGAGTTTGGATCTCTTCAATTCTTTCAGCGAAGAAGATCAGGCCATCATCATGGAGGCTGCCCAGATTGCTCTTCCTGTTCAGCGTGAAGCAAGTCAAGAGCTGGAACAACGCTACCTTGGGGAGCTTGAAGAACTCGGAATGACTGTGACCGAGCCTGACCTTGATCCCTTCCGTGAGGCCGTTCGCCCAGTAATTGAGGAATGGAGCCCCACTGTCGGTGAAGAGCTCGTCGATGCTGCCATCAACTTTGACTACTGATACTCATGTGTCCGCAGGGCGAGACTCTGCGGGCCAGCCCTAAAGTAGGAGGCAGCTATGAAAAAATATCTATCGCTAGCCAACAAAGTCATCGATTACTTCAACACTCTGATTGGTTGGGGGTTAGCCACACTCTTGCTGGTGATGACCGTCCTCATTTTTTGGCAGGTATTTGCTCGGTTTGTCATAGGAAGCCCTCTATTTTTCTCTGATGAAATAGCTCGCTTCTGTATGTTGTGGCTGACGTTTCTTGGAGCTGGGTATGCCTATCGAAAAGGACTGCTAATTTCCGTAGATATCCTGATTGAATATTCTGGAAATAAGCTGGCCAGTCTGCTGAGGATTGCCATCATCCTGTGTTCTTTTCTGTTTGCTTTCATCATGGCTAAGTATGGATTTGACTTGGCTGATCGGGTTGCATCCCAAACCGCGCCCAGCACCCGTGTATCTATGATGTGGCCATATCTCGCAGTTCCTGCAGGTGGCATCGTCATTATGATCAATAGCCTGGGTTTGCTGATTGATGAAGTTCTGGGTACCCAGCCCAACCCGAAGCAGGAGGTGATCTAACGATGGCTCTTCTCCTGTTTTTACTGTTGATATCACTGTTCATTATCGGCGTGCCGATCGCTTTCTCACTTGGTCTAGCGTCTGCTGTAACAGTTTGGCATGGCGACATTATGCCATTGCTCGTCATCGCTCAGCAGTTAGTGGCTTCTGTGAACTCTTTTCCGCTGATGGCTATACCCTTTTTCATTCTGGCTGGCTATTTAATGCAGGGTGGAGGTATATCCCAACGGCTGGTCGATTTCTCCAACACTCTGGTCGGCAGTATGACAGGCGGTCTCGCGATGGTGGCCATCGTTACCTCGCTGTTCTTTGCTGCTATCTCTGGGTCAGGTGCGGCGACGACTGCGGCAATTGGCTCAATTCTTATTCCGGCGATGCTGTCAAAGGGGTATCCAAGTGGATATGCGGCTGCCAACCAAGCTGCTTCTGGTGCACTTGGCGTCATTATTCCTCCAAGCATTCCGCTAATTCTCTATGGGATTGCAGCGAACGTATCCGTGGGCGATATGTTTATCGCAGGCATCCTGCCAGGGGTACTGGTCACACTCTCATTGCTGGTTTTTGCTTACTTTTTTGCCAGGGCAAATGGCCTCCAGGGTGGCGAGAAAAGTTCCTTTAAGGACGTCTTGCGTGCAGGACGAAAGGCAATCCTAGCTATCCTCATGCCAATCATCATCCTTGGCGGCATTTACGGCGGCATCTTTACGCCGACTGAGGCCGCGGTAATTGCAGTGGCTTACTCCTTTATGGTCGGCTTCGTTATCTACCGCGAAATCAAACTGACTAGTCTAGTCGGTATCCTCAAGCAATCGGCGGTCACAACCGCGGTTGTGCTAAGCATTATCGGTGCCGCTGGGCTATATGGACGTATTCTGCAGCGTCTAAGAGTGCCAGACATGATATCTGAGTTCGTGATCTCGGCCATCGACAGTCCTTTGCTCTTCATTATTCTGGCGAACCTTCTGCTGTTAGTGGCCGGTATGTTTATTGAGGCTGCAGCGGCCATTCTCATTTTCGTACCCATCCTTTTGCCCATCGCTGTTGGCTTCGGTTTCGATCCGGTTCACTTCGGCATCATCATGGTGGTCAATCTTGCCATGGGGATGTTCACTCCACCGGTTGGTCTCAACCTCTTCGTGGCGTCTCAGATCACTCATGTAAGTATCGCGCGCCTCACTTGGGCCGTATTGCCCTTTGTTGGCATCGTACTAATCAACCTATTGATTATTAGCTTGTTGCCGTTCCTGTCTACTTGGCTGCCTTCGCTGTAACCCCCTTCTAAGGAGAGAAACGCTATGACCGTTGTAGAAAGTCTAACGCCACGCCATGGCCTCAGAGTACTGATTACCGCTGGTGCCAATGGTATCGGATTAGCAATTGCTAAGGCCTTTCAGGAGGCGGGCGCAAGAGTGCATATCTGTGACATCGACACTCAAGCCTTGGCTTCGCTACCGCAGGGCATTTCACACACGGTGGCTGATGTCAGCCAAGAAGAGGATGTCGATCGGTTGTTTCAAGATGTCGCTTCTCTGGGTGGGCTTGATGTCGTCGTTAATAACGCTGGCATCGCCGGGCCTACTGCGGGGATCGATGAGATCGACAATGACACCTGGACCCGCACTATCGATATCAATCTCAATGGTCAGTACCGGGTTGCTCACCGTGCGACCCCGTTACTGAAGGAAAGCCAGGGGCTGCTTATCAACCTGGCTTCGGTCGCAGGCCGCCTGGGCTTTGCCTACCGCACACCTTATGCCGCCAGCAAATGGGCTGTGGTCGGCCTGACCAAGAGCTTGGCTAGCGAGCTCGGCCCTGAAGGAGTAAGAGTCAACGCCATTCTACCCGGCATCGTGCGTGGGCCGCGTATCGAAAAGGTCATTGAGGACCGCGCGGCCAAGCGCGGGCTTAGCTATGCCGAAATGGAACAGGAAAATCTTTCCAAGATATCCATGCGCCGCATGGTCGAGCCTTCCGATATTGCGGCGATGGCTCTGTTCCTGTCAGCTCCTGGGGGCACCAATATCTCAGGTCAGGCGCTGAGTGTCTGTGCCAACGTCGAATCTTTGTGACCGATATAGGAGTCACCACATGACAGCACGTATAGGAATCATCGGCGCAGGCTTGATTGGTCGCGCTTGGGCCATTGTTTTTGCCCGAAGCGGTATGACTGTACGCCTGTACGACGTTGATGCTAATGCTCTGGACCAAGCCCGAGACGCTATTCGTCAATCTCTTCAGGACTTACACCAGGTGGGCTTGATTGAGGACGTTGAGGCACCTCTTTCCCTCATCCAGACAGAAAGTGACTTGGCACACTCCATGATGGGTGTTGAGTACGTTCAGGAATGTGGGCCTGAAGACGTTGCGGCCAAACGGCGTATTTATACCGAGCTTGAGTCGGTGGTGACGCCAGATACTGTGCTGGCTAGTTCCACCTCCGGTATCGCCGCTTCCCGGTTCACTGATCACCTGAAACACCCTGAGCGCTGCTTGGTCGCCCATCCCGTCAACCCACCTTACTTGATTCCTTTAGTTGAAGTAGTCCCATCACCTGCTACGTCGGAAGCATCGGTAAACCGCACCATGCAATTGATGGAAGAAGCTCAACAGACCCCAATCCTGGTTCGCAAGGAAATTCAAGGCTTTATCCTCAATCGTTTACAAGGCGCATTGCTGAACGAATCGCTACGTCTGTTTCGTGATGGCTATGTTTCCGCTGAGGATCTGGACAAGACTGTTAAGCACGGTCTTGGACTGCGCTGGTCGTTTATGGGGCCATTCGAAACCATCGACCTTAATGCGCCTAATGGAGTCGTCGATTATGGCGATCGCTACGGCCCACTTTACCGCGATGTCGACCGACAGCGCGGGGATGATGACCCCTGGGATGTCGCCACCCTGGCTGCCCTTGGGCAGGAACGACGAGAGCAGCTACCTTCCGAAGGCCTAGCTAAGCGGCAAGCTTGGCGCGACCGCCGCCTAATGGCATTGATGGCGCATCAGCGTCATATCGAGACCCAATAATTTTTGATCTTGCAAGGAGAGACTTTCAATGGCTAACAAGCGCAAAGTCATCATTACCTGCGCCGTAACCGGTGCCATCCATACGCCGTCCATGTCTCCACACCTGCCGGTGACACCTGAGGAAATTGCCGAGGCCGGCATTGCTGCTGCTGAGGCGGGCGCTTCCATACTTCACCTTCATGCCCGCGATCCCGAGAATGGTAAGCCCACACAAGATCCAGCGATCTTCGAGCGATTTCTACCGCGTATCAAGAAAGCCACCGATGCGGTCATCAACCTTACCACTGGTGGCAGCCCGCATATGACCGTGGAAGAACGCATGAGGCCGGCCATGGAGTTCAAGCCCGAGCTTGCTTCTATGAATATGGGGTCGATCAACTTTGGGCTATTCCCCATGCTCAACCGGTATGAAAATCTCGAGTACGAATGGGAGCGTGCCCACCTAGAGAATAGTCGCGACCTGGTATTCAAGAACACTTTTGCTGATATCGAAAAGGCCATGACCCTTGGGGCAAAGAACGGCACCCGCTTTGAATGCGAATGCTACGATATTGGCCATCTCTACAATCTACGCAATCTGATGGACCGCGGCATTATTAGCGGAAAAGTCTTCGTACAGAGTGTATTTGGCATCTTGGGTGGTATCGGCCCCCACCCTGAGGATGTTATGCATATGCGCCGTACCGCCAACCGCCTCTTCGGTGATGACTACGAATGGTCGGTACTGGGTGCCGGAGGTAACCAGATGCGCATTGCCGCTCAGGCGGCTGCTATGGGCAGTCATGTACGCGTCGGTCTTGAAGATTCGCTATGGCTTTCTCCTGGAAAGCTAGCCAAAAGTAACGCGGCCCAAGTAGCCAAAGTGCGCGAAATACTCGAGGGTCTGTCCTTTGAAGTAGCAACGCCCGACGAAGCGCGCGAAATGCTTCAACTTAAAGGTGCCGACCAAGTCGGTTTCTAGGGAGGTGATCTAATGCCAGTGTATCGACTTGAAGGTAATGTCCCCGAGATAGCCTCAGGTGCCATGGTGATGGAAGAAGCTACGCTGATTGGGCGTGTTCATCTGGCTAATGAAGTATCGGTTTGGCCTGGCGCTGTGCTACGCGGAGATAATGAAACTATCACCGTCGGCGAGGGCAGCAATTTGCAGGATGGTTGTGTGGTACACACCGATCCTGGATATCCAGTCACTATAGGCCGTCATGTGACCGTTGGGCACTTAGCCATGTTACATGGCTGCAAAGTTGGTGACGGTGTGCTAGTAGGTATGAACGCTACGCTACTTAATGGCGCAGAGATTGGTGAACATTGCATCATCGGCGCAGGGGCTCTAGTTACCTCGGGCAAACAATTTCCTCCACGCTCGTTAATTGTAGGCGTACCCGCTAAGGTGGTCAGAGAGCTAACCGATGAAGAAGTGCAAGGTGCATTAGACAACAGCTCGGTTTACGTAAAAAAGATCGACCAGTATCGGTCTCTTGAAAAGCTGTAAGAGTGAAGACGGTAAGTCACCGCCTTTGGTTCTGGTGAATCGGGCTGTCTATGACTTGACGGCCCTTTGAGAGCGTGATGCATGAAGAGAAAATCCGTAACTTCCCGAGATGTGGCGAAGTTGGCTGGTGTGTCGCAATCAGCAGTGAGTCGCAGCTTTTCGCCTGACGCCAAGGTAGCTGAGAAAACGCGCAAAAAGGTAATGGCGGCCGCTAGGGAACTAGGGTATCGCCCCAACTCTATTGCGCGTTCGCTCATCACCAGATCGAGTCGTACCATTGCTGTGGTGACTTACAGTCTCGAAAATCCTTTCTACAGCTTCATGTTGGAAAAAGCGTCACGCTATTTTCAGCAACAGGGTTACCATCTTCAGCTTTTCTTTGCTCCGTCAGATAGCGGTTTCGCCACGGTAATCGACGACATTATCAGAAGCCAAGTCGAGGGGGTTTTGATGTTGGCTATTACCTTGGACAGCGCACAAGCCGAAGAGGTGGCTGATTTTGGTATACCTTTCGTTGTCATCAACCGTACCGTCAACTTTGATGGCATTAGCCAGGTTGGCAGCGACAACCACAGTGGAGGTTATTGGGCAGGCCATTACCTTGCCTTACTGGGTCATCGCCGCATTGCCTATTTGGCAGGGTTGCCAGACTCTTCCACCGATCTCCAACGCAAAGCTGGCTTTCTAGAAGGACTTGCCGATGAAGGGATGGCCTGCCACGCAGTGGAAATTGGTAACTACCGCTATGAAGATGCTTGCCATGCGACGAGGCGGCTGTTTGCCAATTCGTCACAACCCGATGCAATTTTTTGTGCTAATGACCTGATGGCAATCGCGGCTATTGATACTTTGCGTCATGAATTTGGTCTTGCAGTACCCGATGACGTTTCGGTTATTGGTTTTGACGATGTGCCGATGGCGGCTTGGCCGAGCCACTCTTTGACAACGCTGAAACAGCCAGTCGAATTGATGGCGTCAAAGGCTACTGAGTTATTGATGGCGCAGATCAATCAGATTGACACTGCCCCAGAACATATCATGCTCCCGGTAACACCGATGCTGCGCAACAGTACTCGGCGCTCAGTCCGCCATTCTAAGGAGAATCTAAAGGAGTCGAGTGATGCACATCATCGTAGCGCCCGATAGCTATAAAGATGCATTATCGGCTAGGGAAGCCGTCGGCGCGATCGCTGACGGCATTCGTAGAGCATTACCATCTGCACAGTGGGATGCTTGCCCCATGGGGGATGGTGGAGAGGGAACTTTAGATGCTCTGATTGGTGCGACGGGAGCGGAGCGACGTTATCAGAAGGTGAGCGATCCCCTAGGACGACCTCGGCAAGCCGAGTGGGGCTGGGACTCCGTTAATCGCACAGCCTATATAGAGTTAGCCGAGGCATCTGGGCTCCAGCATCTGACACCTCTTGAACGCACGGCATTGCATAGCTCTACTTATGGGGTAGGCGAGCTGATTCTCGATGCCCTGGACGCCGGTGCAGAGCGCATAATACTCACGCTTGGGGGTAGTGCGACCAATGATGCGGGTGCAGGCATGATGCAGGCTTTGGGAGCAAGATTGCTTGATGACCAAGGTCGACCTTTACCCCCGGGTGGGGCGGCTTTAACCAATCTAGCTCGAATCGACCTTGCTGGTCTTGATTCGCGCCTGTCTGAGGTGATCGTTGAGACGGCCGTAGATGTAGATAATCCACTAATTGGTGAGCGCGGTGCCAGTGTGGTGTTCGGTCCACAAAAAGGCGCTAGCGAAAAAGATGTCGTCATGCTGGATGCTGCGCTTGCACATTTTGCCGACAAAGTAGCTGAGGCTCAGGTAGGCGACTTCCGTGAATTACCTGGTTCAGGGGCAGCCGGAGGCATGGGGTTTGCAGCACGCACCTTTCTCGGAGCAGAGCTGCGCCCAGGTATTGATTTGGTAATGCAACAAGTGGGGTTTCGGCAAAGACTTGAGCGTGCAGACTTGGTCATTACAGGTGAGGGGAGGCTGGATGGTCAGAGCATGGCAGGGAAAACACCTATTGGTATTGCTCGCTGCGCAAGGGAAATGGGAGTGCCAGTAGTGGTGCTGGCGGGTAGCCTCGGTGAAGGATGGCAGTCTGCTTATAACGAAGGCGTTACTGCTGCACTGGCCTTAGCCGATGGGCCTATGGGCCTGGATGAGGCACTTTTACGCTGTGCTGAGCTGCTATCAGACCGAAGCGAAAGTGTATTACGCTTGTTCCAATCAGTATCATAACGATTTATTTAAAGTTGGCGCGATGTAATTAGTCCACTCCTGCATCAGTGAACCACTGTAATGCCGCTAAAGACCTGACTGCTTCCGAGTGGGTGGTCCACCTACTGTCCTTCTGGCTTCCTTGAGCATCCTGCTGCAACCAGGAGCTATCGCAATGAGTTTGATTCAAAAACACGGAAAGAACATCGCGGGAAGGGACTTCATCGTCGGCGACATTCATGGGCAGTACGACTTGCTGATCGAGGCCATGGCTCGCGTGGATTTCGATAAGATAAAGGACCGCCTGTTTTGCGTAGGTGACTTGATCGATCGGGGCGCTGATTCATTGAAGTGCCTGTCGCTTCCCTTCGAGCCCTGGTTTTTCGGTGTACGCGGTAATCACGAAATGCTCGCTCAGGAGGCTCTGGAGAGGGGTGGAAACGCTTACAGCCTTTGGATGATCAACGGCGGTACCTGGGCGAGCAAAGAGAGTCGGAGCGAAGTCCGGCAAATACTCTTCGAGGCGTTGACGTATTTGCCCTACGCGCGCCAGGTTGAAGTGATGGGGCAGCAGGTAGGTATTGTTCACGCTGAGCCACCCGCTGACTGGTCAACGATTGAAGATGCAGGCCCTGCCGAAAAAGAACAAATTGTGTGGGGACGCTCACGCATCAAGCGTATGGACAAAACGCCGGTGACTGGCATCGATGCGGTGGTGGTCGGGCATACGATCATTGAGCGGCCGACGTGGCTGGGTAATGTGTTCTATATCGATACCGGCGCTTTCCAAACCGGGCGACTGACGTTGATCAATGCCCGGGAGGTGTTGGCTTGAATGGGGGCGAATGTCGGTCACCCAGAAGGGCTTATGCGTACAGTACTTTTTCGCGGGGATGATCGCTTTCGCACCGCTAGTTGAAGAGTATGATGATTCCCGCCAAATAAAGGCCGATTATTGCCATGCTTTCAAAGCCAATACGGCCCGGCCCTTGCTCTTGGCGATGCAGAAGGCCCAGCATGAGCACCCCCGTCATCAATACAGTAAGGGCCACCCATAGCATCACATGATTGGGAATGACGTGATAAATGGAGCCGCCCCGATAAGCCACATCTGATGCGGCGGCAAACAATGTATCAAACGCATTGCCGCCGATAATCCCAGCCACTGCGAGCGTTAACGCTCCCCGTCGTACCGCTGCAATTGTCGTTACAAGCTCGGGTAACGATGTTACGACTGATGTGAGCAGGACACCGACGGCGGCTTGGCTAAGCCCTGTTTCGGCAGCAATAATCGTCGCGCTACGTTCCAGCAACCAGCCGGTGAGGCCTATTGCCAGCGCGAGCCCCAGGAAAATGAGCCATAGCCGCTTGAGCGTAAGCTTTCCAGCCGATTCATCGGGCTGGTCCTCACGCGTCTCGCGGGTTCTTGTCGGGGACCACATGGGTCGTGTGTGAGCATTTTTAATCAGCCTTAGACCAAATAGGTAGGCAATAAATAATAACGGTGTGATCGGATGTATCTGCCAGAAAGTCCACTCAGGTGCAAAACGCCCCACCAGCAATAGGCTGAGGAGACACAAAAGTAATGCCCCCTGAATCAGGTTGCCAAGCGAGGCTGCCGCGTGTTCGAGGTTGGCACGTCGATATACCATGTCGGCGATCGTTAAAAATAGCGTCTGGACGGCGATGCCACCCAGGGCATTACTCATTGCCAGTTCGGGTTTATCGGTCCAGGCAGAAGAGACCGACACCACAATGCCTGATAGCGAGGTAGCCATTCCAAGCAAAACCGCTCCCGCAATAGCTTCGCCTAAGCCAGTGCGATCAGCTAGGTTATCAACCACTCGAGTGAGTCGGGTGCCAACGATACCAATGACGACTGCGCAAAAACTGAAGAGGGCAACAGCGGCTGGAAGCGACATATCATCGAGTAGTATGAACATTCGGTTTCCCTTGTTTGGGCATATCGTTGTGTCATGCAGAGAAGGTATAACACTGGCTCATTAGAAAGCCTGAGCTCAAGCAATAAATGCATCACCTGCGGTATTCAGGATCGATGGAAAAACATTAAGCTATGGGGGCATAAGCTATTTCTTCAGCCAAAGGTCGGTGAAGTCTGCCTCGCTGTCCGAAATCTAGAAAAATCGCCGTTTTACTCGGGGAGTATGGCACCTTGTCCTCACTAAAAACGCACTACCCGGTGCATTGGTTGACCGGTCAGTTCTGTGAAAGTGGCAGTGAGTCAATGTATCGCAAGTCCATTGAGTCGAGGGTGAGGTTTGAATCCTGCCTTTACTTGATTGTGGCCGCGTTGATCTTTGGCATGTTTGCCATTTCGGATTACTACCTTCTCGGTATCACCAAAGAGTTTTATTTGCTGCTCGCTATGCGTATCGGGGTGGTGAGCTTCTGCCTTCTGCTGGCCTTCATTATCGGGCGCTGGGGCGGCTATTCCAGCAAAGTCTGGTTGCATGCTTTGCCGCTATGGCTATTGGCGACAGGTATCATTTTGATTGTGCCGTTGCGCCCTGACAGCCTTCCCACACAGGTAACAGCGGTGGTGGTAGCCACTATGGCTTTTTATCTTTTGATTCCCAACCTGCTGACGGTGGCAGCGCTTGCCAGCCTCTATTTGAATATTGGGTTTCTGGCCTTTGCCGTGTTGTTTGCAGAAATTAGCCCCTTGGCAATGCTTCGTATTGCGCTGCTGTTGATTATGGCCAACGTGGTGGGGTTCTGTGCCTTGCTGCGCCTGGAGAGCCTACAACGCAAGCAGTTTGCGTTGCTTCACGAAGAGCGCGATCAAAATCAGCAGTTGCATGAGGAAATCGCGCACCGCAAATCACTGGAAACACAGTTGCGCGTAGTGGCCGAGAGGGATGCTCTGACGGGACTCAATAATCGCGGTCATTTCATGAACTTGGCTGAAAAGCTGTTGCAACACTCGCAACGGGAAAAGGCGCCGTTCGGCTTTTTCATGATTGATGTGGACCACTTTAAATCTATCAACGACACCTGGGGCCATCGTCATGGAGATTGGGTTCTGACCAAGATCGCAGAGGTCTGTGCAGAATGCCTTCGCCCTACGGATGTGATAGGGCGCTTCGGAGGGGAAGAATTTGTGGTGGCCCTTCCGAATATCAGTCCTGAAGACGCGCAAATGGTGGCAGAACGACTGAGAAAACAGGTCGCAGATCTGCCATTACACAAAGAAATGGAAAAACTATGCCCAAGCGTTACGATCGGCATTGCGATAGCGCACACCCAGGACGTTGATATCGAGACCCTGATCACGCGAGCTGATCAGATGCTTTACACCGGCAAACGTAAAGGCAGGAACCGGGTGGTAATGTACGACAACCCGCGAATAATCCGGTAACTACTCCTTCCACAACGCCGAAGATAGCGGCAGCCAGAAAAATAGGCAAATATATGAAGTGGGGATTTTCGTTTGGCGTGCCACCGGTAAGATT
This sequence comes from Halomonas sp. G11, assembly GCF_001663515.1. Taxonomy (NCBI): domain Bacteria; kingdom Pseudomonadati; phylum Pseudomonadota; class Gammaproteobacteria; order Oceanospirillales; family Halomonadaceae; genus Halomonas; species Halomonas sp. G11. The sequence continues at coordinate 358,304 of NZ_LYXG01000023.1, read as the reverse complement.
AACCACCAAGGTTCCTGCTGGCAGCTAAAAGCGCCCTGAATAAGGGCGCTTGCTAATACGGGTTTTGCGCAAAACGTACTCAGAACGAAGCTTCATCACGCAAGCGGCATTCAGGCCGGGAGGATGTTCTGGTTGACGCGGAAGAGGTTTGTCGGATCAAACTTCTTCTTGAGCTCCACCAGTCGCTCGTAGCTCGCCCCATAGGCGAAGGCAATGCGGTCGGTTTCATCATCGGTCAGGAAGTTGATGTAGGCGCCATCACTGGCATAGGGTTGTGTGCGGGTAAAGAATTCACGCGCCCAGTGGATGCAACGCTCGTCCTCGGCAGCCGTTTCCCAACGGGCATGCACGTTTAGCACGTAGTTGGCGTCGCGGTTCGAGTAGGCCATCGCTTCGGACTGGGCCCGGCCCGTTTGGCCGCCTAACGTGGCAATAAATATCTCGCACTGTGAAGACGGTAGAGTGCCAGCGTATTCGATGATGGCATCGACCGCCCCTTCGCCAAGCGACGAGAAATTATGCGACTTCCAGTAGTTGCGGGCGCCCGGGGTTAACAGAGGGTCAAACGCCTGTTGCCAATCGGTATATGGCTGTACGCCGATGTGCTCGCCATGGGCGGTACCGAACCCACGCAGCGGTTCGATGTGTTTCTCGCCTTCAGCAGGATCACCTGTGTAGCAAATGGCCAGTGCGACAATCTCTTTCCCGTGGACAGTCTCGGGCAGGAATGGCAAGGGAGGTGCCTTGCGGGTCACCATCCACACGTTGAGTTCGTCAGGCATCGTTTCCGTAAAACGGGCGAACTGCGTGATGACCGATTTCGCCTGATCGAAGGGAAAGACGATGAGACCGCACAGCACATTCGGGCCTACGGGATGCAACTGGTACTCGAAACGCGTGACGATACCGAAGTTCCCGCCTCCACCGCGAAGCCCCCAAAAAAGGTCGGCGTTTTCCGTTTCACTGGTGTGCAGCTGCTGGCCATCGGCGGTAATCACGTCCATGCCAAGCAGGTTGTCGATGGTCATGCCGTATTTGCGGCTGAGCCAACCGAAACCACCGCCCAAGGTCAGACCAGCCACCCCCGTGGTGGAATTAATGCCCAGCGGGGTGGCAAGACCATACACTTGGGCAGAGGCATCGAAATCTGCGAGGGTGCAGCCAGGCTCAACATATCCGCGATGAAGCTTCTGATCAATGAGTACGCCCTTCATTAATGAGAGATCGATCATCACGCCATTGTCACAGACAGAATTGCCTGCAATGTTGTGACCACCGCCACGTATGGAAAAGGGCAAGTCGTTGGCGCGTACGAAGTGCAGAGATTGGACAATATCATCAGGTGATGAACAGCGGGCAATCATGGAAGGCCTGCGGTCAATCATGGCATTCCAGATCTGTCGCGTTTCTTCGTATTGCACATCATCCGGAAGCATCACACTTCCCGAGAAATCGGCCTTAAACGTTTCTATTGCGGTTTGAGAAATCTGGTTCATGACGACCACCGTTGCGTATGCCCGAGGCAGGGACGCATGGAAAGAGCGTCGGGCGGAGAATGGAAGAAAACAAATCGGCTGGCGATTCGCCCCAATCCTCACAGCGACCCTTTGATTGGCATTTCGTCAGTGGATCATCATAGTGTAGGCCAGACTGTTAACAATCGCGTTTATTTATTCGGTGGATTCATGGAGCGTCCTAGCCTCATAGTGACTTGATCTCTGGCAAGTAGTTATCGCCGTTCGTTTACGGTAACTCTCGGCCCATACAGTGAGTAGAGCAGTTGATGAAACGAGGGAGTGTTACAACGTCTCTTCCAGGAGCAAGGCCAATCGCTTGAGATGCAGTTCATAGGCGGTTGCATTGAAAGAAGGGGCATCCTTGGCCGTGAAGCCGTGGGCTGCGCCTTTGTAGAGTTCGGTGGTGAAGTGTACGCCAGCAGTGGCTAACGCTGCGTCCATGCGCGCGATCTGGTCGGGGGGCAAAAGTTCGTCCTGGTCCGCATGACCGAAATAGACGCGCCCTTCAATGTTGCCGACTACATGGACGGGGCTGTTAGGGTCGTCTGCTTCCGCCAGCCGGGCCGAATGGAAACCGGCCGCCGCCGCCACGCGGTTGGGGTGTTCAGCCGCCATGCGCAGTGCGAAGGCCCCCGTCATGCAATAGCCAACCACCGCCATCCTTCCGTTCTCGAACTCGGCTGCGTTATCGATGCCGTCTAGAAGGGCGACGAAGTCACGGGATTGTGCCTCGGGTGTGAGATGTTTTGCGTACGCTAATAGCGTTGGTCGTACGTCAGGGTCGCGGAAAGATTTGCCCTCAGGTACGACAGCACCGCTTACATCGCGGTAGTAGACGTTGGGCATCAATACGGCATAGCCATTGTTGGCGATTTGCTGGGCTTTCTCGTGATAGCAGGGGCGCAGACCGCCGATATCCGTGAACAGAATAACGGCCGGACAGGGGCCTTCGGCGTTCCCGGGCGTGAAGATATGAGCATCGATGGTACCGTCGGCGGCGGGAATTTCGATAGCACGCGACATGAACAAACTCCGGCTTGTTGATAGTAAGGGATCATTGTCACAAACGAGTATTACACAGATAAATCCAGCCGAAGAAGAGCCTGCACTCTTCGTAACATGGCGTCATCGGCCAACAACTCCTATGTTGTCGGAAAGGCGATAGGAGTAACGACAATGGATGCACTTGCGCGGAAGCTTGGTCTCAGGACGGACCCCACCATATTTTTCACGTCTGCAGGGATCATGATCCTTTTTCTGGTCGTGATTCTGATTGCGCCAGGCCCCATAGGGGAAGCCTTCGGTGCTGGCCGGGAATGGATCGTCACCAATCTTGGCTGGTTCTTTATTTTTGGGGTGACGAGCTGGGTAGCCTTCCTGCTTTGGGTGGCGATCAGCCGTTACGGGGCAATCCGCCTGGGTGGCAATGATGCCAAACCGGCTTATAGCAATATCTCCTGGTTCGCCATGCTGTTTGCGGGTGGTATCGGCACGGTGTTGATGTTCTGGGGGGTAGCGGAGCCCATTTCCCATTTTACGACGCCACCAAGGCCTGATGTTGAGCCTTTCTCTGTAGAAGCCGCCGACGATGCCATGAGCTTTTCGATCTATCACCTGGGGTTGCATACCTGGGCGATCTTCGCCATGCCGGGCCTTGCGTTTGCCTACTTTATCTATCGTTTCAATCTGCCGATGCGTTTCAGCTCGGTTTTTTACCCACTGATAGGCGAGCGGATTTATGGTCCTGTCGGCAAAGGCCTCGATATCTTTGCCATTCTCGGCACCCTTTTTGGTGTGGCGGTTTCCATTGGCCTCGGTACCCAGCAGATCAATGCGGGGTTAACGGAGTTGTTCGGTATTCCTGATGCAGTGCTGCCCAAGGTGCTGATCATTGCCATTTTGACGACCGTTGCTGTCGGTTCGATCGTGGCGGGGCTGGATTCAGGTGTAAAACGGCTTTCCAATATCAATATCGGCATGGCTGTTGGCCTGATGGTGTTTGTGCTTTTTACAGGCTCTACCGTTTTCCTTCTGCGCGCCGTTGTTGAGACCTTTGGCCTCTACATATCGAATCTGCTGCCCATGGCATTCTGGAATGACACACTGGCGACCTATACCAACGATGATGGCAGTGGCTGGGGCTGGCAGGGCAGTTGGACCGTCTTTTATTGGGCCTGGACAGTTACCTGGTCGCCGTTCATCGGGATATTCGTGGCGCGGATTTCTCGTGGACGGACCATCCGTGAGTTTGTCCTTGGGGTATTGTTCGCCCCCTCTATTTTTACGCTGATCTGGTTTGCGATCTTCGGCTGGTCGGCGATGGAGATTGACGGAATTGGGCCCGAGGCCCGGGAAGCAATGGGCGAGCAGGCCGGTGTCCTGTCTGCGGCCGTTGGTGAAAGCATTCCGCTTGCCATGTTTGCGTTTTTTGAGAATTTCCCGGCCGCCACATTGATTCAGGGCCTGGCTGTTGTCATCGTGGCTATCTTCTTTGCCACGTCCTCGGACTCCGCGTCACTGGTGGTCGATATGCTGTGCACCGGCAGCCCTGATCCTGGCCCTTGGCATCAGCGGGTGTTCTGGGGTGTCTCTGAAGGCATGCTGGCGGCCATGCTCATCGTGCTTGCTGGCGACGCGGGGCTGACGGCATTGCAGGAGGTGATTACCGTTGTCGGTCTGCCAATGTTCATTCTAGTATTTGCCATGATGTTCGCGTTGTTCCGTGGGTTGTCCCACGAAGACCTTGGGGCAGTGAAGGTCGGTGAGCCACCCAAGCCTGAGGAGCTATCAGCGAGCGAAAAGGGGCGAACCTAAGCCCCTTTCGACGATCAAAAGATTCCAGGAAACCGGAGATAGCATTTTCCGGATCCATTACCGCAAGGGGAGGATGGCCATGAGCCAACGCGATGAGTTCATCGAGGAAATGAAAGCCAAGCTCGACGAGTGGAATGCTGAGATCGACAAGCTAACCGCTCAGGCCCGCCAGGCCAGTGACGATGCCAGGGTCAAGTACCACGAGGATATCGACCAACTCAAGAAACGCCAGGCGGAGACTCAGCAAAGGCTCGAGGAGTTGCGCCATGCCAGCGAAGAGGCTTGGGATACCGTTCGCCAGGGCATGGACGATTCCTGGGAATTGATGCGCAAGGCTTTCCGGGATGCTTCCTCGCGTTTCAAGTAGCCGTTATATGGCGCGGCCCCATCAGGTGGAGGCGGGGCCGTCCTTCGGTTGCGCCTCATTACCTTCTCGTAGACGTTCGATAGATGCGCTTCCCTGCTCTGACAAAGCGGCGAGGCGGTCTATTTGCTCATCCAGGCGAGGCAGCGCTTCCTGACGATAGGTTGAAAGGTCGTCGATTGCGCCCATCACCTCGCCAAATGCTTCCTCGAGCACCTGCATGTCGAGCATCGCCGAGGAAGCTCGCTTCTGGATGTCCACGCCTTGCTGGCGTAGCGCCTTGGCGGTACCGCCGATCATCTGGGATGTGGTGTCGTTGAGGGATTCGATACGATCCAGTACCAGACGCTGATTGGCCATCGCCATGGCGACCGTCACTGCCACAGTAAGGGCCGAGACCGTCACGTTGATGGCCCTGTCCACGCCACGCATCAATTCCCGGTTGTTGCGGATGATGACTTCCAGCGCCAGTACACCCTGCTGGCTCACCGCCAGCTGCTGCTGAAGATCGACAATGCGTTGACGAAGCGGAAAGAGCAGTTCTTCTTCGATAAATTGACGCCGAGGATCATGCGTGTCGCGCTCGGCGACATCATCCTGCAGGCGTTGATCGATCAAACGGCCCAGCGCGATCTGGCGGTTGAGCTCGCTGAGGATGTCATTGAGCGCCTTCTGGTCATCGCTCAAGGTGAGGTTGTCACGATGCAGCATATCGCGACCACCCTCCAGGTCCTCGATGATCGCGTCCAGGGCTTGCTGGGCATTCTCGAACTTGCGGAAGTAGCGCTGCAGACGGCTGTCAACGCCGGGAATGATTGCCATCACGCGGTCCAGTGCGCTGGGTGCCAGGCGATGACGGGCGGGGTCAAGGCCTTCCATGCGCCCCCGCAGGTCGCTCAGTGCCTTGGCAACCGGACCGCCTTCGTCACCCTGGTGGGCCAGCTTGCGAAGCGGCGTTTGCAGCATGGCGCTGCGATGGGCAGCCTGCTGCTGAAGTTCCAGGCCCATTTCGTCCACGGCACGGCGTTGGCGAACCGCCGACGCTTCGTCACCCTCGCCAAGAATCTCCTCTATAAAACGGTCGGCCATGGACGTGAGCTCAGGGTCAATGTCCTGCCTTTCAGGCTCAAGAGACTCGTCCTGATGCGCCCCCAACTGGCTGGCAATCTCGTCCACGGGTGGCAATGAGAGGCGAGGTTGGTCATCCGATGGTTGAGTCATGGGCGTCTCCAGAGGATAAAAAGCTGAGTAATCGAAAAGCTAAGTGATCAAGAAGCGTCGTGAACACTTTACTGTATCAATGGCTGCCGGATCAGTCTTTGCGTGCATAACGATCGGCGCCTTCGACGAAGCGGCGCAGATCTTCCAGCGCTTTTTCGGTGGTAACGGACGCTTGAGGTCGCGTTGTTTCGATGCGAGCCATGGAAACGGCGGTATCGTCGAGCACGGTTAGCGCCGATTCAATTCGGGCGGAAAGCTCATTGAGCCGGTGTTCGGTCTCCACCAGCAAGTCGAGGCGACGCACCAGGGCGGTACGCTCCTCGTCGCTTAGCCGATTGCCATCCCGTTCCAGCCGACCGCGGACGTATTGACCATCCACGCTGACCACGCCGCGAGCCTGGGAGGCCATGGTCGTCAGTGTATCCACCGCGCCGAAACACACCTGGGTAACCAGCCCACGCGAGCGCTCAAAGGCCAGCTCACCCGTGTGGAAGCGACCGCTCAGGACATCCATGACATGACGGTAGCGGCTGTAGAGACGGTCCGCGAGAATCGCCAGGTCAGGGCGTTTGACATCCAGCAGGCTCTGTTTGGCCCGACACATGGCCAACACAAGATCGTCGGCGCCCTCGGGTGGCCTTGCTGGATCGAGCACCGATACGCCAGCTTCATAGGCCTTGCGCTCCTCCTGGGCTCGGCGCTGCTGCGCTTCGGCGATACTTTGAGCCTCGCGGCGACGTTCACGGCGGCGGGCAAGCCACCCGCGCAGCGTTCGCTCTATGGGCAGCGCCGCCGGAATGGCCACAATGCCCGCCAACCAGCCGAGCAGGCTAGGGCTGAAACCACCCCAAAGGGAGGTCAGCCATAGCAGCATGCTGATGAAAGGGATGACCAGGCAATAGCGGAAGACGACCTGAAGCCGCCCTTGGGTTGCCACCGGAAGTGCTATGCCAGGGTTGTACAGGCCGATCAGTAACCAGGGCAGGCAGGTCATGAAGAGGCCATAGGAAAATCCCTGCAGGAATCCCAACATTGATGCGATTATCCTTGAGTGATTGAACGCCTAGAGTAACCGAGCCTGGGCGATCAGCACCAGCAGCGCTGGCACTCTATACTTGCTTGAGCCTCCAGATACGTGGAATCAATGAGCTTATGCGTCAACGTTGTGCTTCGCCAACAACTTGATTGCGCCCGTGATGCTTGCCTGTATAGAGAGAGGTATCTGCACGGTGAAGAATGCTTTCTTCTGTTGGGTCCTCCTCAGTGAAATGCGCAACCCCGCAGGTGACAGAAATATGAAAGGTGTCGCCGGTCTCCGTTGTGAAAGCAGTGGCGGCAAGCTTTTGCCTGATATCATCAGCGATTGCCAAGGCAGCCTCTGGTGTTATTTCAAACAACAGAACGGCAAATTCCTCTCCACCCAAACGCCCAATGACATCGGTCTCCCTGAACCGCTCCTTGAATAATTGACAGACTTGCTGCAGTACCTTGTCGCCTACGGCATGGCCATAAGTGTCGTTGACGTTTTTAAAATGGTCGACATCAAAAAGCAGGACGGCGGCGTTATGTTCGCTTCGACGAAAATGAGAAAAGGCTTGTCGAAGTCGTTTCATGAAATGACCCCGGTTGAATGTACCTGTTAGGTCATCAGTAATTGCTTGATTCCTTAACTTTTTTTCCAGGGCTTTGTGTTCAGTGATGTCCTGTAAAGTGCTGAGGAGAATATCGGGGTCGTCGGGTGCAGAATTATCGGCAATTTCATGTATCCAGCGCACATTACCGCTGGGCTGGACGATACGATATTTGATATCGATGACGCCGGTTTTCTTTAGAGTCTGCTGTGCTTTGGCCACTTTTTTTCGATCAGAAGGATATACCAACCTGATAAAGTGCTTTCTATCAGGTATGAATCGGTCAGGGTCGACGCCAAAGAACTCGTAAACCATCTCTGACCAATACATATCTCCCGTTGTCAGTGACATCTGCCAGTAGCCGATGCCTCTTATCTTGTGCAGTTTTTGTAGCATGATCGCGAAGGACTGCCACTCTTGCGATGTTGAAGGCATACCGAAAATTCGAGATGAAGTCTGCATGCCATGATTTGCGGGGTTGATAGTGTTCCTCGATGCCATTTATACGGCTGCCGAATGAGGGCCCTGAGGCTATACCTCTTAAAAATAAGTGCTTGGGTCAGCATCCATGGCCAGTACCAAGATGATCCAATGCCATGATGTGGTAATGGCTCCTTCCCTGATCACTTAAAGGTTTGGAGCCTCCGAATATCGCTGGATGTTTCAGACTGCTGGAATTTAAAAGCTTTCCCATTCTGGTTCAGTCCGCTGACTATGAGTCGCAGGTAATGAAGTTTTTTGTGCCGTGGAGGAGCTCGCTTTAGCCGGTGCTGATGCAGCTTGCCCTTGGTGTTGAGTTTGATCAGCGCTATTGGGTAGCTTGAAGACTTCCATCGCTTCCAACAGATGGCTGGCATTAAGCCGCAGGTTACGCGCTGATTCAGCGCTTTCGTGTACCAGCCCGGCGTTTTGCTGGGTCACCTGGTCCATCTCGGTGACGGCCTGACCGACTTCTTGCACCCCAGCACTCTGCTCGGCACTGGCATGGCTAATTTCCTTCATGATATCGGTAACGCTGGAAATAGCGGCGACGATATCCTCGGTTGATTTACTCGCTTCCTCGGCACGCTCGTTGCCGTGATTGACTCTTTCCAGGTTGCTGGAAATCAACTTGTTAATTTCACTTGCCGCATCAGCGCTGCGCTGTGCCAGTTTGCGTACTTCTTCGGCAACCACCGCAAAGCCACGACCATGCTCGCCGGCACGAGCTGCCTCAACAGAGGCATTAAGCGCCAGAATATTGGTCTGGAAAGCAATGGAGTCAATGGTCGAAATAATGCCGGAGATTTCCTGAGAGCTTGTGTTGAGGTCGTTCATCGTGGCCACGACCTGATGGACAGCCTGGCCGCCCTGAGTCGCGGTTGCCGATGCGCGTGACGCTTCCTGACTGGCCTGCTCGGAGTTATCCGCGTTGAGCTTTACCGTACTGTTGAGCTCTTCCATGGCCGAGGCGGTTTCGGCCAGAGCGCTGGCCTGCTGCTCTGTCCGTGAGGAAAGGTCGTTGTTGCTTTCGGCAATCTGCTCACTATTACTGGCAACGGCATCGGCCGAGGCGCGTACCTGGGCGACAATGTCCTGTAGTTGACGCGCCATTGCCACCTGCGACGCCATAATACTGTGGGTGTCGCCCTTCTTGAGGCGACCCTGAATGGTTAGCTCACCTCTGCCGACGGCTTCAGCAAAGGCTTTGACTTCGTAAGGCTCGGCGCCCAGTTCACTCAGCAACTGGCGTGTCAACCGGTAGGCAATACCGCCGCCAAGGAGTAGGGCGAAGGCGGTGAGCCCCACCATCTGCATCTGAAAACCCGACGCCGTGTCGCGTGCGGAAGCCGTAGTGGCATCGTTTAACTGCTCTTGAACGTCAATGAATTGATTGATGCGGTCGAGCCACTCTGCGTAGGCAGGGCCAGCTTGTTCTCGAAGCAATGTCTGGGCATCGTCCAACTGACCCGCCTGACGGGCGCTAACCACTTGCTGCGTTAGTTCTAGCGCTGTCGCTGCCTGGGCATCGATGCTGTCAAGCAGGGTCTTCTCCTCTGTGCCGGAAGAATGTTCCTGAGTCACTTGGTGCTCGCCTTCAGATGCCACCGTATAATCACGTTCAAGATGCTCCATCTCTTCAAGCAGCGTAGCCACTCGGTCATCGCTTTGGGTCAGCACTATGTCGCGAAGAGCGATGGCGCGATCATGTACGCTGCCGCGCATATTCACCGCAAACTCCAGCTTGGTGCCATTGACGTCATTGATCGTGGTTAAATCATGGTCAATTTGATTGACCTGATAAATGCCGACTACAACCAACCCCACCAGCAGGGCAAGCAGGAGAGAAAAGCCGACCGCTAGTCGAGTGCTGATTTTTCTATTGGCCTTGAATGAAGATGTCACTATCCGTTCCTTAAGCACCCTGTAAGGCACTCCATTATTGGCGGTGTCAATGGGTTTCGAGAAGCATCCATGTCAGAAGCTGGCATGCCTTGCGAATTGAAAGCACGACGAAACTTCCGGTCCCAGGATGACGATGAGTATTAAAAGAAGTGATGAAGTATCCGGATGTCTTTTATATGGCTGCTGGATGAGGTCCTTGATGCCATGTCTCTAAAAATTCCAGCGCTTTGTCGGCATCAACGGGACGGCTGAAGAGATAGCCCTGAAGGACATCGCAGCCAAGTTCTTTCAATAGCGTTTGCTGGGTCTGGTATTCAACGCCTTCGGCAACGACCGTCAGACCGAGGCCGTGAGCGATGCGGATAATGCCGCTCACCAGATTGATGGCTTTTTCATCATGAGGCAGGTCGTCGATAAAGCTCTTGTCGATTTTAAGCACGTCAACGGGTAAGCGCTTGAGATAATTCAGTGACGAATAGCCAGTACCAAAATCATCCAGTGCCAGCGATATGCCGCTGTCACGCAGCTTGTCCATGGTCGAAATGGCACGATCGATATCCGTCAGCAGGCTTTCCTCAGTAAGCTCCAGCGTCAGCCGCTGCGGAGCAAGATTGTGCTCATCCAGCGTTCGCAGAACCTGCTCGACAAAATTGGGTTGATAAAACTGGTTCGCGGGGATATTGACCCCGATTTTCAACGAGGGGTCGCTGTGCTTGAGGGGCCAATGAAGCGATTTCTCGCAGACACAACCTAGCGACCAGTCGGTGAGTAACCGAGACAGCCGGGCATTTTTTTCGGCAATGGGGACGAACTCTCCAGGGCTGATGGTCCCCAGTTTTTTATCCTGCCATCGCGCTAATGCCTCGAATCCAACCACGCCGCTACCATCGGCGGAGACCAGCGGCTGGTAATGTTGATGCAATTTACTTCCTGAGAGAGCCGCATCAAGACGCTGTTCAACCTCATGTCGACGTAACGCACTTTCTTCCGTGCGATGGGTAAAGACATGAATGTTTTCGTAGGTTTTGGGTGCCTTCAGTGCGGTACGAGCTCTTTCCAGCAAATCATCCGGGTTGATGCCATCACTTGGGGAAACGCTGACCCCTACGTCGATTTTCGGTCTTACCGTATGACCATCGAGATCAATGGGAGCGTTCAACTTGTTGATAATCGGCTTGATAACGCCGAAAAGATCGCGCAGTGAATAGATGGATATCACGGCACCGAAACGGTCAATGTCGATATTACCCGCTGTCAGGATGCCAACATCAGGGGCAACAAGGCGCTCGGCCAGGCATTTCAGGATAGCGTTACGATGCTTGCGACCATGAAGCCGACTGATTTCGTCGAGGTTATTGACCCGCAAGTGCAAAACAATCAGGTGGTAGGATTCAGTTTCAGCAAGTTGGACCAAGTTATCCAGGGTTTCGCCCAGCAAGGTTTCGTCGGGCAGGCCTGTTCGCGCATCCCGCTGATTGATACGGCTGGCCTGGTGGCGCATCTCGAGTAGCTGAGTCTTGATGTTGATCTGCTCTTCGACAATATTGCCAAAGGCGATCAGCCATGAACGTTCAACCTCATTCAGCGCGCGCGGCTGGGTATCACTAAGACAGAGCGTGCCGATCGCCTTTCTATTTGGGTCGTGTAATACAACGCCAGCGTAGAACCGAATATAAGGATATGAAGTCACGGCCCTGTGACATTTGAATAGATCACTTTCCAGCGTATCGGACACTTCAAGGTAACCATGCTCCAGAGCATGGAGACAAAAAGAGAACTCACGTGAGATCTCACGCCCTTCCATACCGATGGACGATTTCAGCCGCTGGCTATTTTCATCGAACAGTGAAATGAAGGCGATAGGAACGTTAAATACTTGTGATACCAGATGGATGTAACGGTCAAAACGCGCTTCTGGTTCAGCATCGAGTGAACGAGGGGCGGCGAGCCCATTGGCATCTTTTTGCAAAGGGGCGGAGCGGTTGATGTCGTCATCCATGGAGTGCGCCTGATTGAACCTGAGGACGCGAGTATCTGGCTAAAAGAAATTGATACTCGTGCTTTAAACGATACGTGATGATTTAATCACTCTTGCTGGTGTGTTTCAAATTTTCTAAGGGTTTTTGTGTAGGTGATGGGGCGCAGGAACCTGCTTCAGGAGACCGTTCACGACGGACAGGTGAGTATTGGCAAGTGCCGCAATAAATCGTTTGTGCGAAGTAGTCGCAGGGAGCGTTTAAAATCGGCAGGACGTGCCGCGAAACAGGCATTAATAGAGGTGTGCGAAGTGAATCCACAAGAAGGTTCCGGGTCAGCTATCAGAGTGTTGGTTGTCAATGAAAGCGGTTTCATTCGTGAGGGGCTTTGCAAGGTTATTGAGCGGTTCAGAGGAGTCGATGTGGTGAGCGCCACCTCTTGTGCAAACGATCTGGAAGCGTTGGTGCAAAGCTTGAGCGTCGACGTGGCCTTGATTGATTCACAATTTCCTAGCCAGGCGGGGTTTGATGCCGCTCACCGACTGCAAAAAAGCGGCGTCGAAACGCAGGTTGTCATACTGTCGATCAATCCCAGTCTGGCCGATGTAAAAAAAGCATTTCAGGCAGGGGCTATCGGTTTTCTGTTAAGGGACGCAGGCATCAGCGACCTTGAGATTGCGTTGCGTGCTGCTGTTCGGGGTGAGGTGTTTCTGTGTCCAACCTTGCTCAAACGGTTGTATGGAACACCGGCATCATACGGTATTCTAGAAGGTGTCAGCACAGGTGCTAATGCGAACCATACTCGCTATTCGATTGACGAAATGCTTCTTAAGGCACAGCACTTGGGTATTCTCCAACAGGATTATTAATCAGGGTTTTTACTTATACTGCTTTGTCGGTCACTGCGTTACCGTGCGGGAGTGAATATGCATCTGAATTTATAATATTAGCTTCTTATCAAGGAACATGGTGAAGCGCCTGGTGAGTTCACGATCCATGATTGAGCACACCCTCAGGCTAGAGGGAGATTCAGGCGACAACCTGTCAAGGTCTACAGCATAAATCCATGAAATCTAACGATAATACTATCCAGATATTACTGGCGGATGAACATCAGCTCGTTCTCTCTGCGATCAGTTCGCTTATTGAAACCTTTGATGACATGACAGTGATCGCCGAGGTTGGCTCTGAGCAACAGCTGCTGAAAGACGATATCGTATATAACGACGTTGATGTGGCACTTATTGATGCAACGCTGATGTCTCTGAAGGGAGCAGCGTCATTGAGCCAACTCAGGAAGCTCTGCCCCAATGGGCGCGTCGTGATCCTATCCAGTTATTCCAGTGATAGCTTCATTCGCCGCCTTTTCAAAGAAGGCGCTCATGGATTTCTTCATAAAAACGCAGATGTCAGTGCCCTGGAAATGGCCATCAAAAAAGCGGCGATGGGCGAGTGTTTTGTATTTACCGCCATGGAGCCTGAGCATTTCGTTGAAGCTTCCACCGTTGTCGGGACTTCAGCTATCCCTGATAACCCCTTGACCTCACGTCAATGCGAAGTTCTGGAGTTGGTGGCAAAAGGCTTTCGCAGTAAGGCCATTGCCGATCAGCTTAATGTCAGTATCAAAACTGTCGAGACTCACCGAGCCGATATCATGCGCCGCCTGGGGGTAAGGCATACGGCAGGGCTCGTTCACGAAGCGATTCGGTTTGGCTTGTTGGTATCGCCAAATGAAGCAGATGAATCTGAATGAACCATACGGCTGTTGTCCATGTCCTCGTTTAGTGCCTCCCGCTGGCTGTCCGCCGGTCATTTGCAAACGCTGTATAGCCCATTATTTCGCTCAGCGTTGCCTTTAGCGCGCGAACGGGAGCGGATGACGCTAAGGGATGGGGACTTCATCGATCTCGACTGGTATGGCAGCGGTGACGACGACACACCTTGCGTCATACTGCTTCATGGGCTGACCGGCAGCTCTTCGTCGCGTTACATCCTCGGCCAGCAGCAGGCATTAGCCATGCAAGGCTGGCAGAGCGTGGCGGTGAATTGGCGGGGCTGCTCTGGTGAACCCAATCGACTCGCTCGCGGTTATCATTCAGGGGTGAGTGACGACCTCGCTGAGGTTGTCGGGATGCTGTCCATGCGCCGACCGGCCCAGCCCCTGGCGGTGATTGGTTATTCGCTGGGCGGCAACGTACTGTTGAAATACCTGGGCGAGCAGGGCAGTGATACACCGCTGCAGGCAGCCGCCGCTGTTTCGGTACCGTTTCGTTTGGATCACAGTGCCGAGCGGATATGCCAGGGCATGTCGAAAATATATCAAGCACGTTTTTTACGCGACCTGCGTCATTACATGACAGACAAGCGCCAGCGATTTGCGATAAATGGCGACCCCGATGAATACGCAAGGTTGTTAGCCTTGGGATCGCTAAAGGGGGTTAGCTCGCTGTGGGAATTCGATGAGCGGGTGACAGCCCCATTGCACGGTTTTTCAAGCGCTGCCGATTACTACCAGCGATGCAGCAGCCTGCACTTCCTTTCGTCGATTACTGTGCCGACACTGATTATCCAGGCACAAGACGACCCATTTCTTTACCCAGATAGTGCGCCACATCCAGCGTCATTACCCGCTAGTGTGGCGCTTGAGTTTCATCGCCAAGGGGGGCATGTGGGCTTTATTGAAGGCTCTCCCTGGTCACCCGGTTATTACCTGGAACGGCGCTTGCCAGCTTGGCTGATGGCTATCCTGGCAAGTTCTGAACACCGGGCAAGCTGCGCGTAAAATATCGATTGTATTGGTACGGCGTTGCACTAATATGCAGCTATAAGGCTCATTGGGAGCCCTTATGGAAAGAAAGCCGCCATGCTAAAAGGTCTAATTATCTGTTTTGCTGTGCTGTTTGCACAATTAGCGGTACTGCATGTAATTGATGCGCGCCTCTACAACGCCCCTCAAGACGCACGTCAAACCGCGGTGAGCAAAAATACGCCCCTGAAAGACGACGAGGAAGGTGTGTCAAGTCATGAGGGCTGATCACAGGTTCATGGCAGGCTCGCTTCCGAAACGCTAAGGGCGGTATGGTGCAGCCAACTAAATACCGACTTCATAGGTAACAACGAGGATTTCCCGTTCAACGCTAACGCTTGCTAAACTGATACAGGATTGAAAGACTAGTCACGAAAGACGAAGAACGTGTAAGACAAAGACTTGCGTCTGGAACTTGGGAACGGCATGCTGGTCAATTGTTTGATAGATCATTACGGAGCATGAACACATGAGTTACAACGACTCACATATTGCGCAATCAGCCTCTGGCGGTGTGGCCAATTCGGTTAGCACCAACAAAGTGCTGCGTAACACCTACGCGTTGCTGGCGATGACGCTGCTTTTCTCTGCGGTCACCGCAGGCGCCTCGGTCGCAATGGGCGTTCAGCAACTGAACATCTTTGTGTTCTTCATTGGTGCCTATGGGTTGATGTTCCTGGTCCATAAAACGGCCAACTCAGCGTTAGGCCTGCTGTCTACATTCGCCTTCACGGGCTTTATGGGCTTCACCCTGGGGCCGATCCTGTCCGCCTACCTGGCATTGCCCAATGGCGGCGCCTTGATCATGAATGCCCTGGCCATGACCGGTATCACCTTCATCGGTCTTTCAGCCGTCGCCCTGATAACCAAGAAAGATTTTGGCTTCCTGGCCAATTTCATGGTGGCCGGTGCGATCGTGCTGGTGCTTGCGATGGTGGCGGCGTTGATTTTCAACATCCCCGCGCTGTCGCTAATGGTGTCGGCTGGCTTCGTGCTGTTTTCTTCAGCGGCCATTCTTTACCAGACCAGTGAAATCATCCATCGCCAGGGTGAGACGAATTATATTCTGGCGACCATCACGCTCTTCGTCTCTATCTACAACCTGTTTATCAGCCTGCTGTCGCTGCTGGGTTTCATGAGCAACGATTAACCGATCTGGCGTTAAACAGAGCAACAAGCCTCAACAGACCCTATCATTAGGGTCTGTTTTTTTATTATGTGCGCGATATCATTAGCCACACCACGATAGGTAAGGGCAATGGATTACGGACTGTTAGTCATGGGGGCCCCCTACAGCCAACCGGCGCCTCATTCGGCGCTCAGGTTTGCCCATGCGGTGCTGGCAAGGGGACATCGGCTCGTTGGCGTTTTCTTCTATCACGACGGTGTTCATAATGCGTCAATGCTAATGACTCCGCCGCAGGACGAGCTGAACCTGCGCGACGCCTGGAAGGCGCTTCATAAAGAGCACGATGTAGCCCTGGATGTATGTATCGCTGCTGCCCTGAGGCGTGGTGTCATCAGTCAATCTGAAGCATCCCGCCATGGCCATGATGCCTTTAACCTGGAAGCCCCCTTCGAGTTGACCGGGCTTGGCCAGTTGCTGACGCTTCAACAGCGCTGCGACCGTTTGATTACCTTTGCCAGTTGAGGCCATCCATGCGTGAATCAGAAGACCTGCTGGTGATTATTCGTCACGCTCCCCATGATTCGAACTGGCTGCGTGAGGGACTAGACGCCGCTCTGGTTGGCGCTGCCTTTGGACAGTCCGTCAGGCTGTTGTTCATGGGGCAGGGCGCGTTGGCATTGTGCAGGGAACAGCAGGCCGGCGCCCCGGGGCAGAAGGCCAGTCTGCCGACCATCGACATGCTCGAGATGTATGATATCGATCAGTTGAACGTTCCCCAGCGAGTGCTCGATGACCTGAAGCTGCCTCTCGAAGCGCTTGTCGATGGCGTAACACCGCTCAGTGAGGGGCAGGTCAAAGCATTATTTAGCCAAAACCGCCCGATTCTCAACTTCTAGGGTGTTTCATGATCCTGCATATTTTGACAACCCCACCCACGAGCGAGGTCGCCCAGCAGGTCGAGCAGGCCATTCAGGCGGGGGATACGCTGTTGCTGACCGAAGCAGGCGTGACGGCGGCGCTTAACCCAGATCTACACTGCTGGACGCAGGATGACTACGCGGTATTTTTGCTTGAAGAAGACCTCGTCGCCAGAGGGCTCTCAAGCATTGCGGCAAGCCATGGGTTGTCAGCGGTAGATATGGACGGGTTCGTAGCGCTGACCGAGCAACATCTACAGTCGGTCACCTGGTATTGAACAGCTGATAGGCAACAGTGAGTACATTGATGGAGAACACCGAGGCTAACGTAACGCTGGATCCGGAAGGGTATCTCGTCGACATGAGTGACTGGTCGGAAGCGGTGGCGGCCCAGTTGGCCGACGATGCAGGTATCGAGTTGACGTCCGAGCACTGGGAAATCATCCACTTGGCGCGCGGTTTCTATCGCCGTTACGAAATGGCACCGGCGATGCGGCCGCTCGTCAAGGCCACTCAGCAGGCGCTGGGTAGTGACAAGGGCCGCTCTATTTACCTGATGCGGCTCTTTCCTGGCAGTACCGCCAAGGTGGTAGCGCGCATTGCGGGACTTCCCAAACCCACCAACTGTCTTTGAGACTTTTCTGGCTTTAAGACTTTTCTGGCATTATATCGGTTTAGCTCGGGCCTTCCCCGCTAGCACTGACTGACAGCGCCACGGTGGCCCTTGCTTGTGGAATCGATACGTGGCCCTGTTGGTTAGCTCAAAGCAAAGGGCAAGCCTAGCAAGGCTCTCAGGTGTGCTTCCACGCCGCTTGCCAGCGAGGTCGGGTTATACCCACCCTCTAACGAGGAAACCAGGCGGTTATCGGCATACAGGGTGGCAATTTCCATCGCCATGTGCGTGACCCAGTAGAAGTCCTCGTCCGCCAGACACACATCGCCCATGGGGTCATCGCGGTGGGCATCGAACCCAGCGGATATCATCACCAGATCAGGCTTGAAGCGGTGCAGCGCCGGTAGCCATTGGCTCTCAATCAGGCGACGGAATTCGGGGCCTTGCGTGCCGACTTCCAGGGGCGTATTGACCACGTTTTGCCATTCGCTACGTAAATATCGCCATGGGTAGAAGGGATACTGGAAGCTGGTGCAGATCAGCACATCCGGATCATTCTTGAAAATATCGATCGTGCCGTTGCACTGGTGGACGTCAAAATCCAGGATGGCAATACGCTGGGCACCGTAACGTTCCCTTGCATAGGCCGCGCCGACGGCAATGTTGTTGTAAAAGCAAAACCCCATCGCCTCGGCGGCTTCGGCATGATGCCCGGGCGGGCGAACTGCGCAAAATACGTTATCGGCTTGGCGCTTGAAGACCTGATCGACCCCTTTGACCACCGCACCGGCAGCAAAACGAGCCGCTTTCAAGCTGTCCGGGTTCATCAGGGTGTCGCCATCAAGCGATACGATGCCTTGCTCGGGCAGGCACTTGCTAAGGGCGTCAAGATGACGCGTGGCGTGCACCCGGTTGAGTGCCGTGTCATCCGCTTCCTTGGCATCGGCCTGCATGGTTTGCTGTAATAATCCCGATAATGCTAGACGCGCTCGAATCGCTTCCAGTCGCTGAGGGTTTTCAGGATGTTCCGGCCCCATATGATGCAATGAACAGTCGGGGTGGGTAAGGTAGGCAGTGATCATTCAAGCGCTCCATGGTAGCTGGTATCACCTTAATCGCGAGACGCTGATACGCGACAGTGTCCATAAGTCTTACATCGCCCTGCACCGTTCCAGGAGAGGCAAACGTGAGCACACGTTTTTTGCACCATTTCTTTGAACCCCGCACGCTTGCCGTCATTGGCGCGTCCGAAAACCCGGCGTCGCTTGGGGGCCTGGTCCTACGCAATATCCATGAAGGTGGATTCAAGGGGCAGCGTTGGGCAGTGAATCTGAAAGGCTATGATCAGGTCTTCGGTGACCCTTGTGTCAAGCGGGTTGACGACTTGCCTGAGGTGCCCGACCTCGCCATCATCTGCTCGCCCATTGACGGGGTGCCCAAATTGATCCACCAGTTGGGCAAGTTTGGGGTAAAAGCCGCCCTGGTACTGTCCGGCGGCGCTTATCTGGACCGCGATACGGGCAATAAAGGCTCGATACGCGAGCGCATGCTAAAGGCTGCCCGAGAATCCGGCATCCGTGTGCTGGGGCCTGAATGCATGGGCCTGATCGTGCCAGCAAAAAAACTCAACGCCTCCTATGCCAGTCAGCCGGTCAAGGCGGGCCGGGTGGCGTATCTTGGACAGTCAGGCATGTTGGCCAACGCCATGATCGATTGGGCGGCCGGGCGCGATGTGGGGTTTTCGCACCTGATTACCGTGGGTGATAGTGTTGATGTGCTATTGCCGGATCTGATCGATTACGTGAACCAGTTTTCGCCAGCGCAGGCGATTCTGCTCCATCTCGAGCGGATTTCCGATGCGCAGCATTTCATGACCGCGGTACGCGACGCCTCGAGAAACCGGCTCGTGCTGGCGATCAAGAGCGGGCGAACCTTTGCCTCGGATATTTCCGGCATGGCCCCGACCCCGGGTATTGCCAATCGCGATGTCGTGTTTGACGCGGCTTTTTCACGCGCCGGGGTAGTGCGTGTCGACGACTCCGACGAGTTGCTGGATGCCCTGGAAACGCTTTCGCGCATGAAGCCCTTGCGGGGTGACCGCCTGGCGGTGGTGTCTAACGGTTTGGGCCCTGCCATGCTGGCCATCGACAAACTGGTCAGCGCCGGGGGCAAGCTGGCCGAGTTCAGCGATGAAACGCAGCAGGCGCTGCATCAAAGCCAGGTCGATTTCAGCAAACCCGGTGAAAACCCCGTTGACCTGGGCGGCAACGCCACGCCCGAGCGATTTGTCGAAGCGCTGAAAATTGTCGCCGCGGATGCCAATGTGGACGCGGTACTCGTGGTGCATGCGCCAACGCGCCTGGCGCCTTCGCTGGTCACCGCACAAGCACTGATTGCCAACCGCAAGGCCTTCCGTCGCAATCTATTGACCAGTTGGATGGGGCTCAAGGAGGCGCTGAATGCCCGCCACGAATGCAACCTGGCCGGTATTCCCACCTATATTTCACCCGAGAAGGCGGTGAAAGCTTTCATGCATATGGTGGACTATCAGCGGGTTCAGCAGTTGCTTCAGGAAACACCGCCCAGCCTGCCGTTTTCCACCAGCGCCGAGATTCGTGCGGAGTGCCGGAAATTGATCAGTGAGGCGAAGGCGGAGGGCCGTCAGACGTTAAGCCACTCGGAAACGGCGCAAGTGCTCGAGGCTTACGGCATTCCTGCAGCCACCAGCTATTACCTCACCAGCGCCGAGCAGGCGCTGGACATTGCCGCAAAGATTGAAGGTCCCAAAGCGCTTAAAGTGGTTCATGAGGGCAATTGCCGCCCTTATCGCTATCGCAAGCACCCGCATAAGATCTCGGCGGGGCTGCTTCAGGATCTTGAAACGCCCGAGCAGGTGGCGGATGGCGTTCGCCAACTGGGCGAAAAGGTGAACGAAAAGTACCCCGAGTACGCGATTCACGAATACTGCCTGCAGCCCATGCAACGCGGCAAACATTCCATGCAGGTGTGCGCGGGCATTACCCGGGACCCGGTATTCGGCCCGCTGATCGTGTTCGGCATTGGCGGCTATAAAGTCAATGTGCTCGCTGACCGCCAAGTCGCTTTACCGCCTCTCAACATGAGCCTGGCAGCGGATGTGGTCAATCGCACCCACGCGGCATCGTTGATACGCGAACATTCGTCAGACCCCGACCGGGATACCCAGCACCTATGCCAGCTGCTGGTAAAGCTGTCGCAAATGGCCTCGGATTTGGGCGAGCTGCGCGGGCTTGAACTGAACCCGTTGCTGCTCAACCGCGATGGCATGCTGGCCGTCGACTTTGCCATGGACCTCGGCCCCCCGGCACGCTTCGCCATCATGCCTTACCCGGAAGAACTGCGTGAATGGCTGACGCTGAAAAACGGCTGGCAGGTCGAGGTGCGGCCGATTCGTGCTGAAGACGCACCCTTGATTACCAACTTTCACCGCCAGCTTTCCGAAGAAAGCATTCGCTTCCGTTATTTTCATAACAAGTCGGATTTAACCCAGCGCGATCTGTCGGTGCTGTCGCACATCAATTACGACCGCCAGATGGCGTTTATTGCCGAACATCAGCGCGATGATGGCAGCAAGGAGATGCTAGGGGTGGTGCGTGTCTGGAATGACCCGGATAACATTCGAACGGAATTTTCGGTCATTATTCGCGACGACATGCAAGGCTTGGGGATCGGCAGCCTGCTGATGAAGAAAATGATCGCCTACTGCACCCACATTGGCACCCTGGAAATGGTGGGTAAAATCATGCCGGATAATCATCCCATGCGGGCATTGATGAAACACCTGGGCTTCACTTGCCGTTACAACATGGAAGAGCAGGTGATCGATGC
Organism: Halomonas sp. G11; assembly: GCF_001663515.1. NCBI lineage: Bacteria > Pseudomonadati > Pseudomonadota > Gammaproteobacteria > Oceanospirillales > Halomonadaceae > Halomonas > Halomonas sp. G11. Next base: position 337,064 of record NZ_LYXG01000023.1, on the reverse strand, counting down.
CATCATGCGGCTCAACGAACCCGAAAGCGAATGGCAGCGCCACCGGCTGGAAAGCCTGCCGGACTAGACGCGTACAAGCCATGGCCAGCCAGCCCTGCATTGGCCAGCCACAGGACAGGGAATGTTCAGGGCGCCATACGGAAAGAGTGCCACTCGCCACCTTCGCGCCGCTCAAAGCGTATACGGTCGTGCAGGCGACTGGGTTGGCCCTGCCAGAATTCGATCATATCAGGATTCACGCGGTAGCCGCCCCAATGGTTGGGACGCGGAATTTCCTGCCCCTCATAGGCTTGCTCAAAACGCTTCTGCCGCTCTTCGATCCAGTTACGGTCGGGTATCACCACGCTCTGGGTGGCAATCCAGGCACCTAACTGGCTGCCACGTGGACGGCTGGCGAAATACGCGTCGGACTCTTCAGCGGCCACCTGCTCGACGGCGCCCTCAATGCGCACCTGGCGGGAAATCGATGGCCACCAGAAGGTAAGCGCTGCGTAGGGCACATTGTTGAGTTCGCTACCCTTGTGGCTATGGTAATTGGTGTAAAACACCATGCCGCGCTCGTCGAACCCTTTCAACAGGACCACGCGCGCATGAGGGCGCCCTTGGCTGTCGACGCTTGCCAGCGTCATGGCATTGCTGTCTTTGCCTTCCTGCTCGATAGCCAGACTGAACCATTCATCAAACAACACGAGGGGATCATCAGGGACCTGGGATTCATCGAGTAGGCCACCTTCATAATCACGCCTGATATCCGCTATGTCGCGTGCCATTGCTAGGCTCTCCATCAAGAATTTTTCACATGGTGTCGGGTGTGGTAACAAAGCTCAAGTCTTGATTAGCCCTGAGCACGTATTTGGCGGCTGCGGAATCGTGCATAGGCCATGCAGCCGGTAAACAAAGCCAGTGACAGGACGGCCTCGGCGACGCCCCGCAGGGCTTGTGTTGGAAGGGTAGCCACCATGACACCCTGGCTGAAATACAGCAGGCTGACAAACGCCAACCAAGCGTGGCCCCGGGGCCGCCTTCCGATAATGGAAGGTAGAAACAGGACCAGGGGGAGCACAAATGCTGCCATGGGGCGCCAACTGAAGGCCGCATCCTGGACCATGAAACCACGCAACAGCATCATTATCAGCAACAGGCCAAAACTTGCCAATACCCATTGCCGCGCTCGAAAGGTGAGAAGATCAACGCCGTGGCGTTGCTCCACGCGCTCCAGCCACTGCTTCATGGCGCCTCCTCGCGCATTGTCCGCATTGCCAGCGCCAGTTTGGCCAGGCGCTTGCCCTGAGCGACACACAAGGCGCGCTCGTGTTCATCGACTGAGCGGTCGCTCCGCGGCCCTGCCAGGTGGCTTGACCCATAGGGCGTGCCACCGGTCTGCGTGGCCAGCAGCTCGGTGGCGCTATAGGGCACGCCCGCGTAGACCATGCCGTGGTGGAGCAGCGGAACCAGCATGGTCAACAGCGTCGCTTCCTGCCCACCATGCAGGCTCGAGCTCGAGGTGAAGGCGGTAGCCGGCTTGTCGATCAGGGCGCCATTGATCCAAAGGCTGCTGGTGGTATCAAGGAAATATTTGAGCGGTGATGCCATGTTGCCAAACCGGGTCGGGCTGCCCAGTGCCAGGCCGCTACAGTGACGGAGGTCGTCGAGCTCGGCATAAATCGCACCTTCCTCCGGAATCTCTGGCGATGTCGCTTCGCAGGTGGGGGAAACCGGCGGCACAGTGCGCAGGCGCGCCTCGATACCTGCCACTTGCTCCACACCGGCAGCCATCTGCTGAGCCATGGTGGCGGTGGCACCCGAGCGCGAATAATAAAGTATCAAGACATAGGGCAATGAACCGGACATAGTCACTCCAAGCAGATTATTCTCTTAGGGTACCAGAGCAATGTGGGCAGCGGGTAACGACAAACGCATACCCTGCGCATTGGGTAGCCGCTGATAGACCCAGGCACGGGTGCCATCGGCAAGCTGCTTCTCCACCCGCTCGTAGCGAATCCCCAGGCGTTCATAGCGATCCAGGCGAGCGAGTTGATCGGCGGTGACGCTCAGGCGAAGCCCTTTCACCTGGCTGCCAGGCGAAGGCGATAAATCAAGCCCGTTGCGCTGATGGTCTTCAAGCGTGGCTGGCTCAGGGTCGCCCGAACCGCCCATCACCACCCAGCGAACCGGCGCATAGCGCAACGTGCCGTAGACAAACACCTGGTGTGTGCGCTGTTCGATATCCGCAAGATCGTCGGGTCGCTCATAAAACCACGGGCTGAGCATGGTCAGCCACAGCCACCCGGCAAGGCCCAGTAGCAGTATTGCACATAGCGCCAATAGGCGTTTGACCCAGGCCATGGTGTTTCCTTATGCAGCAGGCAGAAAGCTTAGGGTGGCGTGCGTCAGCGTGGAACACAAGCGTAACAAGACGCTTAAGCAATCGGTGCGGGTTTGGTAGGATAAAAGTCATATCCTGTCGGAGAGCCTGCCATGAACCAGCCACTTCGTGATGAGACCGACTTTCGGGCGCTTGTGGGCGATGTGAAGCCGCTAGCGCAGAAAAATCGGGCGGATACCGGTGATGCGCGCAAGCGTCCTTCCGAGGCGCAGCTGGCAAGGCGCGAACGCGCTGAAGCAGAGATTGATGAGCACAACTTTCTATCCGATGATTTTGTCGACCTGATACCGCCCTTTGACCCCATCGAGTACCGCCGCGAGGGGATCCAGCAGGGGGTGGTCGATAAACTCAAGCACGGCGGCTACCCGGTTCAGGCACAGCTTCATCTGCTCAGGCGGCCTCTGGCCGAGTGCCGTAGGCTGGTGTTTCCTTTTATTCAGGATGCCTACGCGCACGACCTGCGCTCGGTACTGATCGTCCACGGCCGAGGGCGTGAGATCGACAGCCCCGCCAATGTATTACGTTCCTATATTGGCAAATGGCTGATCCAGTTTGACGAAGTACAGGCCTATATCTCCGCCCAGCCCTCGGAAGGTGGGCTGGGGGCTACCTGGGTCATGCTACGCAAGAGCGATCGCGCCAAAGCCAACAACCGTGAACGGCAGCAAAAACGTCGTGGCTAGCCAGCCATGAATTAGCCGTCAACGAAAAGGGACAGCCGCATGGCTGCCCCTTTGGCTGGTTCGCTATGATGCACTCAATGGTGAGCGTTAAGGCGTTTTTCAAACAGTGCCTGGCGTTCTTCGACATCCGGCTGGTAGCGCACGCTGAAAAAACTTAGCGCCCGCAGGGCATCCTCGGGATGCTGGTCATCGCGAAGCGCCATGGCGGTAAAGCCACAGCGGCGCATGTATTCCAGCTGGTCGACCAGCACATCGCCCACCGCGCGCACTTCGCCCTGATAGCCAAAGCGCTCGCGCAGCAACCGAGCAAGGGTGTAGCCACGGCCGTCGGTGAATGCCGGAAAATGAATGGCGATTGCCGGGGCCGAACGGAGCTCATCGGCCAGGGTCACCGTCAGTTCGCAATCGCTTGCCAGCAGCGGTGCCAGTTCGGTGTCTTCCTGATGCGCTTTCCAGAGCGCCAGGGGGACAAAGGCAGGGCGCTGCTCGGGCAGCGCCTCTGCGTCGTAAGACACGCACCAGGCGTTTTCCGCCGCCAGTTCGCCATTGGCGATCAGGTGATCGGCATGAACCGGCGTCATCTCAACCGCCTCGGCCTGCTTGTCATTAGGCGGCATAAACACGCTCCTTGAAGGGTTTCAGTCCAATACGGCGATAAGTGTCCAGGAAGCGTTCATCTTCATGGCGCTGGGCCACGTAGACTTCCAGCACTTTTTCGACAACCCCGGGGACATCTTCACGGAAGAAGGAGGGGCCAAGAATCTTGCCCAATGAGGCATCATCGGTCGAGTTACCGCCAATCGATACCTGATAGTACTCCTCGCCCTTTTTATCGACACCCAGAATGCCGATATGGCCCACGTGGTGGTGGCCACAGGCATTCATGCAGCCGGAAATATTCAGATCCAGCGGCCCCAGGTCGTAAAGGAAATCCAGGTCTTCAAAGCGTTCCTGCAAGGCCTGGGCGATGGGAATCGACACGGCATTGGCCAGGCTGCAGTAATCGCCGCCAGGGCAGCAGATGATATCGTTGAGCGTACCCACCGTCGGGTTGGCCATGCCCAGCGTTTCGAGCTCTTGCCAAAGGGCTTCCAGCTCGTCCACCGGGACGTCGGAGAGCACCAGGTTCTGCTCATGGGTCACGCGGACTTCCCCGAAACTGTAGCGGTCGGCAAGATCAGCGATGGCGTCCATCTGGTCAGCCGTCACATCGCCGGGGGCGTGCTCGCGGCGCTTGAGCGATAGCGTCACGGCTTTATAACCGTAGACCTTGTGGTCGGTGACGTTATTGGTCACGAAACGCGCAAAGCCACGATTTTCCTGACGAAGACGCTCGTAAGCTGCCACCGCGGTTTCATCCACGGCGCGACGATCCGGCTCGGGGAAGTGGCTCTTTGCGGCTTCGACCGCGGCAGCATTGAGCGTCTGAGGACCATCTTTCAGATGCGCCCACTCTTCCTCGACGCGACGGCGGTACTCTTCGATCCCCAGCGCCTTGACCAGAATCTTGATCCGGGCCTTGAACTTGTTGTCGCGACGCCCGAACTGGTTGTACACCCGGACGCACGCTTCCAGATAGGTCAGCAGGTGCTGCCAGGGCAGGTCGTCGCGTACCACGTCGCCGATCATCGGCGTGCGGCCCAGACCACCACCCGCAAGGACTCTGACGCGCAATTCGCCTGCCTCGTTGTACCACAGACGCAGGCCGATATCGTGAACCTGGATGGCCGCACGGTCCTGGGAAGCACCGCTGACGGCGATCTTGAATTTGCGCGGCAGATAGGCAAATTCTGGGTGCAGCGTTGACCATTGGCGGATCAGTTCGCACCAGGGACGCGGATCTTCCACTTCATCGTTGGCAATACCGGCAAACTGGTCGCTGGTGGTATTGCGAATGCAGTTGCCGCTGGTCTGGATGGCGTGCATCTGGACTTTAGCCAGATCCGCCAGGATATCCGGCACATCTTCCAGGGCAGGCCAGTTGAGCTGCAGGTTCTGCCGCGTGGTGAAGTGGCCGTAGCCGCGGTCATAGCGACGGGTAATATCCCCGAGCGCACGCAGCTGATGGCCAGCCAGCATGCCATACGGGATCGCAATCCGCAGCATGGGGGCATGGCGCTGGATGTAGAGGCCATTCTGCAAACGCAGTGGACGAAACTCTTCTTCTCCCAAACGCCCGTCGCGGTAGCGATCCATTTGATCGCGGAATTGAGCGACGCGCTCATCTACCAGCGTTTGGTCATGAATATCATAACGATACATGGGGCACGGTCCTGCTAAAGCGAAGTTGTCACGTTGAAACGGGACGAATCAGTGTCGCCACCATAACGCGGGCATCATATTCTACAAAAGAATATATAATTATCTTTTTATCTCAAAATAGTATTTAGGCTAGCGACGTCGCCCACCGGCGGCGTTGCCATATCCAGAAAAACGCGGCTGAGTTAATGATGCGATACATCAGCTGCATTAGCCAAATGCCGAGCAGCCCATAGCCCAGACTAACGCCGACCCACCAGGCCAGCGGTAAAAAAAGCAGCCATTGCAGGCTCAGCGTCAACAGCATGACGGTTCGCTGGGCGCCCGCACCCATCAGGGCTTGAGCAAGTACCAGCGCGGCGACGTCAATGACCATCATCAGGCCCGTCAACTGTAGGGGCAGCGTGCCAAGCTTAATCAATTCTGGCGCCTTGAAAAACAGGCCAAGCAGTTTGTCTGGCACCCATAGCATTGGCAGGGCCAGTATCACCAGCAATAGCGCGGCCACCCAGAGCGCGTCCAACCCCCAGCGGTGGGCTTCCTGCTCGGCATCCCGGCCCAGAGCTTCACCCACCAGGCTCATCGCGGCAACGCCGACACCGACACCCGGCAGTATCAGCAACAGCGATAGGTTGACCAGCACGTGCCCCACAGCAACACTCGCGGTGCCTAGCTGGCTCAGCAGCCAGAAAAGCACGGCATAGCCAGCGGCAAACCAAAGCTGCTGGGCCGAGTGGGGCAACGCCAGCCGGGCGGTGGTTCTCAGCACCGGCGCCTCGGGTCGTAACTGGGCCCAGGTCAGGGCACTGCTGTGGCGGGCGGTGATACCTATCCAGAGCAGCAGCCCCACGCCTACCGACAGCGTGGTGGCAACGCCTGCACCACTGGCTCCCAGCTCGGGAAGCCCAATCAGGCCAAAAATCAATCCCGCGCTGAGCACCACGTTAAGCAGGTGGACGGTCACGATAATGCGTAAGTACAGGCGTGTGTACTGACGGCCATTCCAGTAACCGCGAAAACACAGGGTGAGCGCAATCGCCGCCAGCGACAGCACTCGCCAGCGAAAGTAATCAACGGCCACGGAGTGAACGTCTGGGGCCGGCGAGAGCCACTGCATAATCACAGGCGCCTGCCACCATGCCAGCAGCGTCAGCAATGTACCACTGACCAAACCGAGCAGCAGCCCCGCCTGCAGGGGCCGGGCGAGGCCAGAATGCCCCGCGCCCAGCCGCTGGGCGGTTTGGGATTGAACGCTGGAGGACAGGCCGAATACCAGTGCCGTCATCATGAACATGGCGTAACCGCCAAGCCCCACACCGGCCAGCGCCGTTTCGCCTAGACGGCCCACCAGGGCGGCATCGACAAGGTTGAGCATGCTCTGCGAGAGCATGCCCAGTATGACCGGCCAAGCCAGACGAACCACTAGGCCGTGGCGGTGGGCGACGTAGGGCACAGTCAGCTCGGGTCGTAGGAAAGCACCGGTGACAGCCAGCGCTCCATTTCCTCAAGCGGCATTTGCTTTCGTTCAGCCAATACCTTGACCTGATCCTGGGTAATCTTGCCGGTTGAAAAATATTTCGATTGCGGGTGCGAGAAATACCATCCAGATACCGCCGCGGCAGGCCACATGGCAAAGTTTTCGGTCAGCGCCAGTCCGGTATTGGCGGTGGCGTCAAGCATCCTGAACAGCGTTGCCTTTTCGGTGTGGTCAGGGCAGGCCGGGTAGCCGGGAGCGGGGCGGATGCCCTGGTATTTCTCGGCAATCAAGGCGTCATTATCGAGCGACTCCTCGGGCACGTAGCCCCAGAATTCCTTGCGCACGCGTTCGTGCATCCGCTCGGCAAAGGCCTCTGCCAACCGGTCCGTCAGGGCCTGAACCATGATGGCGTTATAGTCGTCGCCCGCCGCTTCGTATTCTTTGGCCAGTTCATCGACCCCGTGCCCGGTGGTCACCGCAAAGCCGCCAATCCAGTCCGCTTTGCCGCTGTCCTTGGGAGCGATGAAATCCGCCAGACTGTAGCAGATGCCGTCGCGTCCTTTGGTGGTCTGCTGACGGATATGATGCAGCCGTTCGACGACATCGGTACGGGATTCATCGGCGTAGACCTCAATGACGTCGTCATCGACGGTATTCGCCGGCCAGAAGCCAATCACGCCCCTTGCCTGGACGCGCTTTTCGTCAAGCAGCTTGCGCAGCATCACCTGGGCATCTTCAAACAGGTTGCGAGCCGCCTCGCCGACTACCTTGTCATCCAGAATCTTGGGGTATTTACCCGCCAGCTGCCAGCTCATGAAGAAGGGCGTCCAGTCGATCCGCTCGACGAGCTCATCAAGCGGGTAATTATCGAAGGTGTTCAGCCCCAATTGGTGAGGTTTGACCGGCGTATAGTTGGCCCAGTCGGTCCGAAAACGCCGCTTGCGCGCCTGGGTGTAGTCAAGGTCGGCGGCTTTGGGGCGACGCTTGGCATTGCGTTCACGAACTTTTTCGTACTCCTCGCGTATTTCGGCGATGTAGGGCGTCTTGAGGGACGGTGTAAGCAGCCGACTGGCCACCCCGACTGCCCGGGACGCATCGGTCACATAAATCACCGGATGGTCATACTGGGGTTCGATTTTGACCGCCGTATGCGCTTTCGAGGTCGTTGCACCGCCAATCAGCAGTGGCAGGTCCATGCCGCGACGCTTCATTTCCTTGGCGACGTGAACCATTTCGTCCAGGGACGGCGTGATCAAACCGGACAGCCCGATGATATCGGCGTTGTGATCCTTGGCGGCCTGGAGGATTTTCTCGGTGGGCACCATTACGCCAAGGTCAATGACCTCGTAGTTGTTGCACTGAAGCACCACGCCGACGATATTCTTGCCGATATCGTGGACGTCGCCCTTGACCGTCGCCATGACAATCTTGCCCTTGGCCTGGGTGTCAGCACTTTTTTCGGCCTCGATATAGGGAATCAGGTAGGCGACGGCCTGCTTCATGACCCGAGCGGATTTGACCACCTGGGGCAGGAACATCTTGCCTGCGCCAAACAGGTCGCCGACCACGTTCATGCCGTCCATCAAGGGCCCTTCAATGACCTCGATGGGGCGTTCTGCCTCGGCACGTGCCAGTTCGGTATCGTCTTCGATGTGCGCGGTAATGCCTTTGACAAGGGCATGTTCGATACGCTTGTTGACCGGCCAGCTGCGCCATTCCAGGTCTTCTTTTTTCGCCGCGCCGCTGCCATCGCCTTTATAATTATCGGCAATCTCCAGCAGGCGCTCGGTGCCGTCGCTGCGGCGGTTGAGCACCACGTCCTCAACGGCTTCGCGCAGTTCGGCAGGCAGGTCATCGTACACGGCGAGCTGGCCCGCGTTGACGATCCCCATGGTGAGGCCTGCACGAATGGCGTGGTACAGAAAGACCGAGTGAATCGCTTCGCGTACCGGATTATTGCCCCGGAACGAGAAGGATACGTTGGAAACGCCCCCGGAAAGCATGGCGTGGGGCAGGTGTTCGCGAATCCACTGGGACGCCTCGATGAAATCAACGGCGTAGTTGTTATGCTCTTCGATCCCCGTGGCAATGGCAAAAATATTGGGGTCGAAAATGATATCTTCCGCCGGGAAACCGATTTCATCCACCAGCAGGCGGTAGGCGCGCTCACAGATCTCCGTCTTGCGGGCGAAGGTATCGGCCTGGCCTTCCTCGTCGAACGCCATCACCACGATGGCGGCCCCGTAGCGGCGGCACTTCGTGGCCTGCTCCCGGAAAGCGGCTTCGCCTTCCTTGAGGGATATGGAGTTGACCACGGCCTTGCCCTGCACACACTGAAGCCCGGCTTCGATGATTTCCCATTTGGACGAGTCGATCATGATCGGCACGCGGGCAATGTCGGGCTCACCGGCAATCAGGTTCAGAAAGCGCACCATGGCTTCCTGAGATTCCAGCATGCCCTCATCCATGTTGATATCGATGATTTGGGCGCCGTTTTCCACCTGCTCCAGCGCGACTTCCAGCGCCGTGGTGAAATCTTCTTCCACGATCAACCGCTTGAAGCGCGCCGAGCCGGTCACATTGGTGCGCTCGCCGACATTCACAAACAGCGAGTCGGCTTCGATATTGAACGGTTCAAGGCCCGACAATCGGCAGGCGGGGGAACGTTCCGGCACCTCGCGGGGCGGCAGACCATGAACGGCTTCGGCAATGGCGCGGATGTGTTCCGGGGTTGAGCCGCAACAGCCGCCGATAATATTCACCAGCCCACTCTGGGCAAATTCGGCAACAATGCCCGCCATTTCCTCGGGTGTTTGATCGTATTCGCCAAATTCGTTGGGCAGGCCCGCATTAGGGTGGGCCGACACAAAGGTGTCAGCCTTGGTGGAGAGTTCTTCGACGTACTGGCGCAGCTCTTCGGCCCCTAACGCGCAGTTAAGGCCTACGGAAAACGGGTTGGCGTGGCGAACGGAATTCCAGAAGGCTTCGGTGGTTTGTCCCGATAGCGTTCGACCGGAGGCATCGGTGATGGTGCCGGAGATCATGACCGGTAGCCGCTTGCCCAGGGTCTCGAATAGTTCCTCGAGGGCGTAGATGGCGGCCTTGGCATTCAGGGTATCGAAGATGGTCTCGATCATGATCAGGTCGGCGCCGCCATCAATGAGCGCCTGAGCGGCTTCAAGGTAATTGTCACGCAGCTCGTTGAAGGTGACGTTACGCTTGGCGGGGTCGTTGACATCCGGCGACAGCGACGCGGTGCGCGAGGTAGGGCCCAGCACGCCCGCCACATACCGCGGCACCCCGGTCTCTTCGGCAACGGCGTCACACACTTCCCGGGCCAGCCGTGCCGACTCGCGGTTCAGCTCCGGCACAATATCTTCCATGCCGTAGTCAGCCTGGGAGAGGCGGGTACTATTGAAGGTGTTGGTTTCAATAATATCGGCACCGGCCTCGAGATAATCGCGGTGAATGCGGGTCACCACGTCGGGGCAGGTCAGCGCCAGCAAGTCATTGTTGCCTTTCAGGTCCGACGGCCAGTCACTGAAACGCTGGCCACGAAACTCCTCCTCGCTCAGCTCGGCATTCTGCAACATGGTCCCCATGCCGCCATCCAGGATATGGATACGTTGATTCAGGCGTTGGGAGAGGGTGGCAATCAAATCACTAGCAGCCATGGCAGGGGGATGTCTCCAGCGTCACAGTCAAAAAAGGTTTTTTATCGTCGGCAATCGCCGTTCAAATGAACCAACGGCGCACTATGATAACAAAGGGTGCCAGGCGGGGCAGCAATGTATTGTTTATGAATGCCATAGGCCCCATTAACGATACACCGGAAATAGCCTAGTAAAACAGTCGGGATTGTGTCGGCGCGCTGTTTTGCTTACCATAGACACAAAATGACATGTGAAGTGGCGCCGCCACTGCCACGGGAGGAAAACAGCCCTCATGACCACGACAGCAGAAGCAGAAACCAAGGTCGATACCCAAGGTATTGATATTACCAACAGTGCACAGGATTACCTGGCGGAATTGCTGGAAAAGCAGAACGTCGAGGGCATCGCTGTGCGCATTTTCATCACCCAGCCGGGCACGCCCTACGCCGAAACGTGTTTGGCCTATTGTCGCCCTGGCGAAGAAGAGCCGACTGACGAAAAGCTGGAACTCGAGAAGATCAACGTGTTTCTCGACAAGAATAGCCTGGCGTTCCTTGAGGAAGCCGTGGTCGACTTTAACGCCGACCGCATGGGAGGCCAGCTGACCATCAAGGCACCAAACGCCAAGATGCCCAAGGTCAATGCGGACAGTCCGCTGGAAGACCGCGTCAACTATGTGCTGTACAGCGAAATCAATCCTGGCCTGGCTTCTCACGGCGGCGAAGTCAAGCTGGTCGAACTGACCGAGCAGAACATGGCAGTACTGGCCTTCGGCGGTGGCTGCCAGGGTTGCGCGGCCGTCGACCTGACCCTCAAGGACGGCGTCGAAAAAACGCTCATGGAGCGTATCCCCGAGCTTGGCGGCATTCGCGATGTGACCGACCACTCGGACACCACCAACGCCTACTATCGCTAATCAATAGCGTTCCACCAAGATGATGATGCCCAGCCCTTGCTGGGCATTTTTCGTCTGCGCCCATTGACGCTAGCCGTCTAGTCACGGCTATTTTTATCTTCGTGCTCACCATTCTGGTCGCGCGCCAGTGATGTCGGCAGATCGGTTAGCTGCCGTTGCATGGCGTCCATCCTGGACCAAAGCTGTTCCTGCCAGGCCTTTTCGCGAGCATCATGTTGCCGCGCTTCTTCGGCTAACGCCGTTTCTGCGCTGGCAAGCTTTTTGATCACCTCGTCGTGGCGCTGTTGAAGGTCTTCCACTGCGGTTTGCAGCTGCTGATAAGCCTGCTGCTGGGCATGTGCCTCCAATTGATACTGATGGATTGATTTTTCCAGCGTTTTAATCTCTTCGGCCAACGCCTCGTTACGTTTATCAGCCTGTTTCAGCCGTCGCTGGTAGGCGCTTTCTTCCTGAGCCCGTTCCTGTCGGGCGCTGTCCAGCAGGCTCATCAACCGGTCTTCGGCGGCTTCATGGCGCTGCTCTTCCTGAGTCAGACGCGCCTGCCATTCGGCCTGCTGTTGGCTGAGTTGATCGGCATGCTGCGCCTGACGCTCAGCTATGTCTTGCTGGGCGCGTTCATGGGCGGACTGCCATTTGCCCACTTCGTCACGGGCTTCCTTTGCCTGGGTCCGCCACTGCGCTTCATCCGCTTGGCTGGCCGCCAGGTCCCGGCTAAGCGCCTCGACGCGCGTCTCTGTATGACGCAGATATTCTGCCAGGGCGCTTTCACGCTGCTCCGCATTGGCGGCCCGCTGGTCGGCCTCACTGGCCTCGAGTTGTGCCGCTTCGACCTGGCGGTCGGCTTCCTCGCGATAATGGCGTAACGCTTCGTGCGCCGCTTCCATGGCGTTCTTCCATAGTTCACCGGCAGCGCTAACCACAGATTCCGGCACGCCCTTGGGAGGAGGGATATCGCGGTTCTGCTCCCGGTCAAGTCGCCACTGGCGAAAGTGTTCACTGATGGTGGTAAAGCTCCCCGTGCCGAGTACTTCCCGAATGCGCTGAACGCTCGGCGTATCGCCTCGGCTAAGCAGTGTATCGATGGCCTGTTGTACATCCTGGTATTGAATGCCGCTGCGTGCCATTGGCGGGCTCCTTGCAGGGTTGGAATGACCGTGATTATCCCGCCGCTGGCGATATAAGGCAATATTACGTAATACGTAAAATGTAATTTATTTATCTTAAATCGAATAAATTCAAGATTACGCGTATTATCTTGAATTTATAAAGGGTAAAAGGCAGACTTGACGCACTTATCAGCAACTGGCGCGAATAAGAAGGAAGAAGAGGGAAGAGGGAAGAGGGAAGAGGGAAGAGGGAAGAGTAAAAATAGCAGGGTGAGAGAGGATAAGAGACGTCAATGGAAACGTGGGATAATACCGCTATCGCCAACCCGATATCGCCGCTGGAAAGCCTCGGTGGCTCGCCCGCGTTGCCACATATTACCGCCAGCACGGACGTGGAGGCGGTCGCGGCGTGGCTCGCCGAATACCAGGAAAGCCCGCAAACCTGGAAGTGTTATCGCCGGGAAGCCGAGCGCCTGCTGTTGTGGCTGAATACCCAGAACTTGACGCTTGGCAAGGTCAACCGTGACGTGCTGCGTCACTTCGAACAGTTTCTTGCCGACCCACACCCAAGTGCCTATTGGGTGGGGCCTACCAAGCCCCGGCATCACCCACAATGGCGCCCGTTCCGGGGTGGACTTTCACCGGCCAGCCGTCGGCAAAGCCTGGTTATTCTCCAGGGGTTGTTCAGCTGGCTGGTAGAAGCGGGGTGGGTGCGCCACAATCCGTTTCGCCTGATGCGCGATAAATCACGCCGCATGAGCAACCAGACGCCGCGCATAGAGCGCTACCTGGAGCGGGAGTTATGGGAATGGCTCTGGCAGTGGCTTAACCAGCCAGTGGAGGAGGGCGAACGCAACCGTTACGAAATGGCCAGACGGCGGTTCATCTTTGGCTTTGCGTATCTGCTGGCCCCCAGGGTGAGTGAAATGGCCGAGGCCCGTATGGGTGACTTTGAGCGAAGCGAAGGGCGCTGGTGGTGGTCTGTCGTCGGTAAAGGCAATAAGATTGCCCGCATTCCTCTCCCGGCTGACATGCTGGAATGCCTGGCCGAATGGCGGCAGACCCTGGGGCTCTCTACCACGCCGGAACATCAAGACGATACGCCCGTAATTCGCGCCCTGGACAAGAAGCGGGGGATTGGTCATAACCAGCTCTATCGCTTGATACGTGAGACTTTCAGCGAAGCAGCAAAGGCACTGGAAGCGGCTGATGGCAACCCTGTTTACATTGAGGCGTTGCGCCGGGCAACGCCTCACTGGTTGCGCCATACATCCATTACCCATCAAGCCCAGGCAGGCATCAGCCTGCGGCATCTGGCCGACAGCGCTCGCCACTCGCGCCTGGATACCACCGCGCGTTATCTGCACAACGAAGCCATCGAGTGGCACCAGGAACAGCAACGCCACCAGATTGAGCCGAGAGCCACCCAAGACGACGTTGAGACGTTATAATGGGCAGAATTTCGTGACACCAACGCTAAAGGAATCACCATGACTACGTCCGGTGCCGAGTTAGCCCAGCAGGAACTGATCGAAGAGTTCGACATGTTTGATAACTGGATGGACCGTTATCAATACATCATCGATATGGGCAAACAGCTACCCGCTTTCCCCGACGAGTGGAAAACAGATGAGTTTAAAATTCAGGGATGTCAGTCGAACGTGTGGATGCACCACGAAGCGCAGGACGACAAGCTGATCTTCAAGGCAACCTCTGATGCGGCGATAGTATCAGGATTGATTGCCGTGCTGCTGCGTATCTACAGCGAAAGAACCGCCGAAGAAGTACGTAGTACAGAGCCACATTTCATGACGGATCTGGGGCTGGACAAACACTTGTCGCCAACGCGGAGCAACGGCTTGCATGCCATGCTGGAGCGTATTTACCAGGTTGCCCGGCAAAGCGCTTAACAATCACGCCGGGAGCGATGATGATCACCAGTGTCTGAGTGGTCTTCGCCTTCCCGGCATAGGGCTTCACTGCGCCCGCCGGGAACAGGATCCATGCCGCCGTTGCTGCCCGGGTGACATTTTAAAATACGCTTCATAGCCATCCAGCTGCCTTTGAACGGTCCGTGTACCTGGATGGCTTCGATGGCATAGGAGGAACAGCTTGGCCAAAAGCGACAGCGTGGGCCGAGCAGGGGACTTAACGTATATTGGTAAATGCGCACCATAATGACCAGACATTGACCGAGCAGCCAACGCACGCCATTAAGCCAAGTCTTCATGGCGATGGCTTGGCGTAGAGCTCGGCGGGGTCAATAAGGGGCTCGCTGTTGATCGTAACGCCTTCGTTTGAAAGCGACAGGTAAAAGCAGCTCCGCCGCCCCGTATGGCAGGCAGGCCCGGTTTGCGCCACCTGGAGCAACAGCGTGTCGCCATCGCAGTCGAGGGCCGCCGATACCAGATGCTGCTGTTGGCCGGAAGACTCACCTTTGCGCCACAACTTGCCTCGTGAGCGCGAGTAATAGCATACCCGCTGCGTTTGCAGCGTTTCTTCCAGGGCTTCGCGGTTCATCCAGGCCATCATCAACACCTCGCCGGTATCGTGCTGCTGGGCGATGGCAGGCAGCAGGCCGTCGGCATTAAACGCGGCGGCATCGAGCAACGCCGTGACAGATAAAAGGGCATCCGCAGGAGATGCTGACTCGAGGTCTTTGAATAGTGAATTTTCTGAGGACATGTTCACGACTCATCATGAGGTTGGCAGCGCTGACATAGCCCCTGTAATTCTATGGTCTGGCGCTCTACATTGAAGCCTTGACGCTGGGCGAGGGCGGCCAGTTGATCGCTGATTTCATCCAG
This sequence comes from Halomonas sp. G11, assembly GCF_001663515.1. NCBI lineage: Bacteria > Pseudomonadati > Pseudomonadota > Gammaproteobacteria > Oceanospirillales > Halomonadaceae > Halomonas > Halomonas sp. G11. The sequence goes on along the minus strand of NZ_LYXG01000023.1, from coordinate 321,777 downwards.
GTGGAGCTCTTCCACGTAACCACACTGCCGACAGATAAGCAGCTGAAAGCCATGAGCGTGTTCCGGACATGCGCAGGCAACATAGGCGTTTTGCGATTCGATACGGTGAACCAGTCCCTGTTCGATGAGAAACTCGAGGGCACGATAAACCGTCGGCGGTCGAGCCGCCGCGTGCTCTGTGGAGAGCTTGTCGAGTAGGTCATAGGCCTTTAAGCCGCCACCATGACGCGCGATCAATTCAAGCACACGGCGCCGAATAGGCGTAAAGCGCACGCCCCGCGTATGGCATTGGGATTCTGCCTGTTGTAATAGCACATTGGCGTGTGTCATAGACGTCTCGTTGACCAGGGTGAGCGCAGTTCACGCTCTAAAAGTAGTTTACGCGCTTGCTGGAGGCGTGTCAGCCGGGTCTGTCAACTCACTCACGCGGGCAAAATGATGCTGCGCAAATGCCACGCGCTTCTTGGCAGGCACGCCATCGGGCTGACGTTCGATAAGGTCCAGGCGGCGGCGCAGACCTTCACCGTTGGTCATCTGGATGGCGAGCCCGGGGCGGGCATTAAGCTCAAGCAACATCGGGCCATGCTGGCGGTCGAGCACCATGTCGGTTCCCAGGTAGCCCAGTCCGGTCATTTCGAAACAACCCGCAGCCAGATTAAGCAGCGTTTCCCATTGGGGAACCACCAGGCTAGCCAGGTCGTGCCCGGTATCCGGATGAACAAAGCAGGGGCGGTCAAACTGCACGCCGCGAAGGGCGGCGCCCGTTGCCATGTTAAGCCCCACACCGACAGCTCCCTGGTGCAGGTTGGCCTTGCCATCCGATGCCGCCGTCGAGAGCCGCATCATGGCCATGACGGGGTAGCCTTTAAAGACGATGACACGAATATCAGGGACGCCTTCGTAGGTGTAGGCCATCAGGCTTTCATCAAAGTTGATCAGTGTCTCGACAACGGCGACGTCGGGTGAGCCGCCAAGCGAGTAGAGCCCCGACAGAATATTCGACACATGGCGTTCGATATCGGTGATCGAAAGGCGTGCCCCGCTAGGCTTGATAAAATCATCGCCCTCGATCTTTTCAATGACCAGAATTCCCTTGCCGCCGCTGCCTTTGGCCGGTTTGATCACAAATCCATGGTGGCCTGACAATATTTGGCCGATGTGCTTGACCCCAAACTGGGTCGTCACCGTGCCGATTAACGCCGGCGAGGTAATCCCGTAACGTTGCGCCAACAGCTTGGTTTTCAGCTTGTCATCCACCAGCGGGTAAAGGCGCCGGTTATTGTAACGCCCGATATAGCGGATGTTACGCCGGTTCATGCCAATAATGCCTTTGTCACGCAGTTGCGACGGCCATGTCCAATTACTCAGCCAGCTCATGAGGGCTTGTCTTCCTCGGTAATGGGCTTGAAGCGCCGCAGTTCCAGCAGGCGATAACCCGTGTAATTACCCAGCAACAGGATCAGTGCCATCAAGATGAACTGAACCCCCAGGAAGTTAAAGGTGATATGGCGCACCCATGGATTGTTCATGGCCAGGAAGGCGATGACGGCGGTGAGCAGGCTGCCGCCCCCTTGTATCAGGACCTGCTTGGGACCTTCTTCTTCCCACAGGATCGACATCCGCTCGATCGTCCAGGCAAGAATGATCATTGGGAAGAAGGTAATGGTCAGCCCGGCGTTCAAGCCCATTCGGTACGCCAGCACCGAGAATACCGAGATGATGGCAATGACGGTGATAATCACCGCCGACACCCTGGCCACTAATAACAAGTTTAAATAAGACAGGTAATTACGGATTATCAGGCCTACCGACACGACCAGCAGAAAACCAATTAACCCGGTTGTCAGACTGGTCTGGATAAAGGCGAGGGCAATCAGTACAGGCATGAAGGTGCCCGAGGTTTTGATGCCTACCAGTACGCGCAGGAAGACGACGACCAGGGCGCCAATCGGAATAAGCAGAATGGTTTGAAATAGCGCCTGTTCCTCCAGCGGGAGGCTGTGAATCGAGAAGTTCAGCAGCGTATCGTTGGAGTTGTGGTTACGTACCGCCGCGGACGCGGGCTGATAATGGGTCATCATCGAGAAACTGACCCGGGAGTTTGTCCCGCCTTGTACTTCCAGGACAGCTTCGCCGGTGGTTTCCCATAGCAACAGGTTGTCTGGCTTGCCCTGGACGCCGGTAATGGGGTGGAAAAGCGACCATGTCTCGTCGTTTTCATCGAATACCTGAATCCAGGTGCTCAGTGTTTGCCGCCGACGCCCATCCTCAAGCAGCAAACCGCTGACGCCTCTGGCTTTCACTCCAGCCTGGTTAAGCAGGCGAACCACCAGCGGTGCTGGATCCATCTCGCCAAGCAGAAGGCGGGCATTTTCATCCTGGCGCTCACCGTTCACATCGCGAATCAACTCACGGGCAAAGGTGGCGTTATTGGCGCTGCGCTCCCAGGCTTCATCGATAAGCTGCTCAGCCGCCGAGTCGTAAGGGCTTTCCCACTCGACGGCGGGAGGCAGTTCAGGGGCTGCCTGCACCGGCGCTTGCGCGTCGGGCGATACCAGCATTTGCACGGAGTAATACAGCTGCTGTTCGCCATCGGCTTCGCGAATCGTCCATTCCGCACGCCGCCCCGCGTCATTTGCCTGGTAAGCCAGCCCGTAGCCAGAAGAAGCCGTGTTCTCGGTAAGTATACGATACCCAGCCTGCTGGGTCGGCAGTGCAAGATCAACCTCTACCGGGCCATCCTGGGCATCAAAGGTAATGACGGCTTCAATTTCCCAAACTTGGCGCTGTTCACCTGGCACCCAGGGTATTTCAAACTGCAGGTGACGATGTACGCTCATCGCAATGCCAGCTGCGAGCAATAAACCGACGATAAAATAAAAGGGTAGCCGGGACATTAAGATTCCTTTCAAAAGTGACAGAGGCGGCTGTCGTTATTCTTCGCTATCGTCTGACTCAGCAACTTCATCGTCAGCCGCTTGGTCGGCGGGCTCGCCACCGGGGAACTCGGGCCGGTCAAAGCGATAAGTTTCTGCTACATCGATAATGGCAATATCGAGCAAGAAACGCCGACCGAGCAGAACAGGGTAGTCCAGATGACTGCGGTCGCTAAGGGTGAACTCCACATTTTCGCTGAGCGGCCCCAGGGTTAGCAGCAGGGAAATCACCAGACGCGATTCTTCTCCGGAGGCCTGTACGATACGGACGCGACGCTCGATAGGCGCTTCAATCCACTCATCGCGGATACTTTCGACCACGACATCTTCTTCATTAAGCGCCAACTTGAAGCGCACCCAGTCTTCACCGTCACGTTCAAAGGGCGTGATGTCACGGGCAGATAGCGATGATGTATTGGCGCCGGAGTCCACTTGGGCCTGGAGATAGGTACCGATACTCGGTAATCCTACCCATTCATTGCGGCCAAGCAGCGTTTTATTTTCAAGCAGGTCGTTTTCAACATTGCATTCTTCACGAACCACAATGGATTCCTGGTTGCGTGCATCCAGTTGCTGCACATCGTTGCGCAGGAGGCGAAGCAGACTGCCGACTTCTCGTACATCGGCGGTAAAGACGTCTTGCTTGTCAAGCTGGCGTTGCTGCAAGGTCGCCGTCTCGCTGCATTGCTGGGACAACTGGGTCTGCAACCTATCCATGCGTGTGTTGAATGCTGCTTCATCAAGGGGTGGGGGTCCTTCGGGAGCAGGCTTCGGCAACGCACAACCCGTCATCAAAACAGCCGAACCTACTATCAACCAAACAACACCTGTACGCATAACATGGACACTCGTTATCAATAAGAGGATGAATGATAAGGAGTAGTGAGACCGGTTGTCCAACACCCGCACGATGTTTTGACCGGCAGTCTACCGCATTTAACATAATATATATTATGCGAACTCAAGGATGACTTGGCTTTGACCATGATTCCTGCGATAGTTTCGACAATTATTATACCCACCACTCAATCCATATAGGGAAAGCACAATGAAAATATCTGTTCAAGCTGCCGTTTTCGCCCTCCTGGTCACTTTCCTTGCAAGCTGTTCAAGTATCGATGTCGAAGATTACGCCGGTACCGAACCGCGTCTGGATATCGCCGAGTATTTTACCGGCACAACCCGCGCCTGGGGCATGGTACAGGATTACAGCGGCGAAGTTCAGCGCCGGTTTACCGTGACCATTGACGGTCGTGTTGAAAACGGCACGCTAATTCTGGATGAGGACTTCGAGTTCGCCGATGGCGAGACCGACAGGCGTGTATGGCGCTTCGAGCGTATCGATGAACATCGCTGGGAAGGCACGGCGAATGACGTCGAAGAGACGGTGGATGCCCGCCAATATGGTCATGCGTTCCACATGAACTACCCGCTGGATGTGGCGATCGGCGACAGAACGATCAACTTCACCATGGATGACTGGATGTACCTGCAACCCGATGGACGATTGATCAATCGTACCGCCATGAAAAAGTTCGGTTTAACCCTGGGGGAAATTACGCTGGTATTTGAGCAAGTGGCTCCCTGATCAAAACGATAGCCTTCCTGACGCATCAGCCCCTGCCACACCCAAAAACAGCCTGCTGATTAGCAGGCTGTTTTAGTACTAAGGTTCGCCAAAAAAGCTAACGCCCCAGGGCTCAATCATCGGCCGGCGCGTAGGAACCATCTTCACGGTGTACTTCGTTACCGGTGATTGGCGGCGTGAACACGCAGGCCAGGTGCATGGTTTTATGAGCACGCAGCAGGTGCTCGTCATGCTGGTCAAGAATGTAGATATCACCGGGCTTGATCGGCCAGATTTTGCCATCTGCCAGGGTTTCCACCTCACCTTCACCTTCGATGCAATAAACGGATTCATAGTGATGCTTGTAATGAATATGCGTTTCGGTGCCTTCGAAGATACGCGTAATATGGAACGAAAAGTTACCACCATCACCTGCCAGTACCAGGCGCGTACTGTCCCAGTTGCCGTTCTCGGCTGTCACTAAGCGATCTGTTTGGCGGGCTTCTTCAATGTTGCGAACGATCATACTGGTGCTCCAATTAAGAGGCGGCCCGAACGGAACCGCATACGTTATATCTTAGCGGAAGAATAGTAGCGTTGTTACTCGCTAGCGACAGCTTTGACACATTTTTCCAGGATGTCCAACCCTTCCAGCAGGTCTTCATCGCTGATGGTCAGCGGGCACAGGCACTTGACCACTTCGCCGTCTTGACCGCTGGTCTCGATGATCAGTCCGTGTTCAAACGCCATGGCGGTGATTTTATCGGCGATATCACCTGAAACGACGTCGATGCCACGCATCAAGCCACGGCCGCGTTCAGTGGCGGGTATGCCGTTTTCGGTAAGCATCGCGGCTAACGATTTAAAGCGCTCTTCTACAATACGGGCTTTACGCTGTACGTCACGCTCGAAAGTGTCGTTTGACCAGTATTTTTTGAGGGCGGCAGTGGCTGTCACCATGGCCAGGTTGAAACCTCGGAAGGTGCCGTTGTACTGGCCTGGCTTCCACTTATCCAGCTCCGGCTTCATGAGTACATGGGCAAACGGCATGCCAAAGCCAGATAACGACTTGGAATTGGTCACCATGTCCGGCTTGATGCCCGCATGTTCGAAGCTGAAGAATTTGCCTGTGCGACCACAGCCCGCCTGGATATCGTCAATGATCAATAGAATGTCGTGGGCTTTACAGATCTCTGCCAAGCGCTTGAGCCACTCGAGGCCGGCCACGTTGATACCGCCCTCGCCTTGCACCGTTTCGACAATCACGGCGGCCGGCACATCCAGACCGCCCGATTTATCCTTCAACAGCTTCTCGAAATAATCAAGTGTGTCGGCATGTTCGCCCATGTAGCCATCAAACGGCAGGAAGCTAGCCCCCTGGGTCGGAATGCCACCGGTGGCTTCGCGGAACTTACGATTACCGGTGGTGGCCAGGGCGCCCATGGTGACGCCATGGAAACCGTTGGTGAAGGTGACGATATTGTGCCGCCCTTTCGCCACACGCGCCAGGCGGATGGCGGCTTCTACCGCATTGGTACCGGTTGGACCAGGCAGGTGAACTTTATAGTCCAGGCCACGAGGCTTGAGAATGACATTTTCAAGCGTTTCCAGATAATCGCGTTTTGCATCGGTCCACATATCCAGGCCATGAACGACACCGTCTGTGGCCAGATAGTCGATCATGGCTTGCTTTAAATACGGATTGTTATGGCCGTAGTTCAATGTGCCCGCACCGGCGAGAAAATCGATATATTCACGACCGTTTTCATCGGTCAAGCGGGCATTCTGTGCCTTGGTGAATACCACCGGGAAAGAACGTGAATAGGTACGAACATTGGATTCCATACGTTCGAGAGTCTGGGTCTGCATTAGCGACCTCCTTTTTTAATAATCAGTTTGCCAAGCGAAAGGAAGGTAACGCGAGCGGGAAAGCCGGTTAGATGTTGTGGGTATTGAACGGACCAATACGCACCAGGTTTTCCGGGTCGTGCTCGCCTCCAAGTTGTTCGGTCGAAAAGTATTCACGGCTGTTCAGAGGGGCCTGCCAGCGCCCTGCCAGCCGTTGGAACAAGCCCCATGAGGCTTGATTGTCGGGCGTGATCGTCGTTTCGAGGTGGTGTACATCGGCCAACTCCGGGCGGGACATGATGGCCTCTACCAGGCGGCGCGCCAACCCGGTTCCCCTCGCCTTTTCACCAACGGCCACCTGCCAGAGAAAGTAGGTATCCGGGGCGTTGTCCTTTACATAGCCGGACACAAAGCCGACGACCTCACCTTCTTCATTGGTCGCGACGGCACAGGTATCCCTGAACTGAGTGGCTAGCAGGAGATAGGCATAGGCGGAATTCACATCCAGCGGGGGGCATGCTTTGATCAGCTCATAGACCCCCCAGCCGTCTTCGGCGTTAGGCTTGCGAATATATAGCGGGGTGTCCGCATGACCGACAACGGCATCGGCAATGGTCGGTCGGGCCAAGTCTGCTGAAGGCGTAAACGGCGGTGTTGGGGTGCTCATGGTTATGCTTCGCTGTTGCGATTTTAGATGTGATTATAACAGCTGCTTATGAGCAGTTCAAAAATCATGTTATTCAACTCCCTATATTCGATAATTATTTATTATACGAGCAGCCTGTTCATGGCGAACCTTGGGCAGCCACCTCCTCTTCTGACCAGGATAAGTTTAGCCCAAAGGAGATGATTGCCCAGGTCCTATTGAAACGCCACTAGCCCCGTGAAGGCGCACGCATCGTGACAAATTCTTCCGCGCCGGTGGGATGAATCCCGACCGTATTGTCAAAGTCTCGCTTGGTTAATCCGGCGCGCACCGCGATGGCAATTCCCTGGATGACCTCCCCCGCGTCGTCACCGACCATGTGGGCGCCGACCACCACATCGGTCGCATCATCCACCACGAGCTTCATCAGAGTACGTTCCTGGCTGCCTGACAGTGTATGCTTCATGGCCCGGAAGTCAGTCCGGTAAACGCGAATGACGCCAAACTGTGCCCGCGCGGCTTCTTCTGAGAGGCCGACCGTGCCAATGTTGGGGTGGCAGAAAACAGCTGTTGGCACGCGAGTGTAGTCCAGGGGGGCGGGCGCCGGGCCACCGAAGTGGTGGTCAGCTAATTGCATGGCTTCCGCAATGGCGACCGGGGTCAGTTCGGGCGTATCAATCAGGTCCCCGAGGGCAAGAATAGACGGGACCTCAGTTTCAAAGCGTTCATTGACCGATAGCTTGCCCTGCTCGTTCAGCGAAAGACCTACCGATTCCAGGCCCAGTCCGGACACGTTGGCACGACGCCCTGTAGCAGCCAGAACGACATCCACTTCAAGGGTATCCCCATTGGTGAGCGCAACCTGGTAGCCAGTGTCAGTTTTCTCGATTGTCTCGATATTGGTATCAAAATGGAGATGGACACCTTGACGATCCATTTCCTGACGCGTGAACTCACGCACCTCGTTATCAAAGCCTTTCAGGAATAGATCACCGCGGTAGATCAGATGCGAATTGCTGCCTAAACCGTTAAAAATACTGACAAACTCAACGGCAATATAGCCACCGCCAAGAACAAGAAATCGCTCGGGCAAACGTTCAAGATCAAAAATCTGGTTGGAGGTCAGCGCGTGCTCATTGCCAGGGAAGGTTGGTACCCAAGGCCAGCCGCCGGTGGCCAGCAGTATGCGCTCGGCCGTCACATGCTGCTCGTCGCCCTGCTGATCGGTAATCACTACCGAGTGCTCACTGTCCAGGCGGGCTCGCCCGTTATAGAGGTTGACGCCTGCCGTCTCCAGCAAACGCTGATAGATGCCATTGAGCCGTTTGATTTCGCTGGTTTTGTTGTCCCTTAGCGTCGCCCAATCAAAACGCGCCTCGCCGGGCAGCTGCCAGCCGAAGCCACTGGCATCATCGAATGCGCTATGGAAATGGGACGCGTAGGCGTAGAGTTTTTTGGGCACGCAGCCGACGTTGACGCAAGTGCCGCCAAGATACCGATCCTCCACGATCGCGACCCTGGCCCCCTTGGCAGCGGACATACGGGCCGCTCGTACGCCGCCGGAGCCGGCACCAATTACCAACAAGTCGTAGTCGTAACCTGTAACCTCTGACATTTCAATCTCCTATATCGTCAACACGGCGAATGTTGACCCGCTGTCGAGAGAAGGTTAAAAACCTTCCTCTGGTTAATGTGTATGCTGGCCGTCATGACTAAGAATGAGCATGCCGGGCGTAATGATGGAAAAAATGAGTAATCGGAGACCCAATGTCTGACCCTATTGAGACGTTACTAGAGAACAATCGTGCCTGGGCGAAGCGCATGTGCGATGAAGACCCTGATTACTTCAAACGACTATCAGAGCAGCAAAATCCTGATTATCTCTGGATTGGCTGTTCTGATAGCCGGGTGCCCGCCAATCAGATTATCGCTCTGCCCCCCGGCGAGGTGTTCGTCCATCGCAACGTCGCCAACCTGCTGCATCATACCGATATGAATGCGCTTTCAGTGGTGCAATTTGCTGTGGATGTGCTCAAGGTCAGCCATATCATGGTGGTCGGGCATTACGGCTGCGGTGGTATCAAGGCAGCGGTAATGGGTGGCGAATGCGGTGTCGTCGACTACTGGCTACACTCGGTTCGTGAGCAGTACAATCAACATCGTCGTTCACTTGAACACCTCACACTTGACGAGCAAATCGACCGCATGTGTGAGCTCAATGTGAAAGCGCAGGTCAATAGCCTGTGCCGCACCAAAATACTTCAGCGTGCCTGGCAGCGCGGTCAGCAGATTTCGGTTCATGGTTGGGTCTATGGCTTGAGCGATGGACGCGTAAAAGACCTCAATTGCACCATCGACGGCCTTGAACAGGTCGAAACGTTATACCGCATTGACCGTCTGCAAACCGACGACTGACGACCTATCGCCCGCGGATGCTGCGGGCGATAGTAACAGCCAGCCCCTTACCCTATAGGGCAGCTGACGCCTGTTCCCTTAATACCGCAATAGCCATTGGGATTTTTGTATAGGTATTGCTGATGATACGCCTCGGCATAATAAAAAGCGTCCAGCGGCTTGATTTCAGTAGTGATATCGCCTTTTCCTGCGGCGTGGAGCGCCTCCTGAAACACCTTGGCACTTTCTTCGGCTGCCTGATGCTGCGCCGCTGTCGTCGTATAAATCGCTGAGCGATACTGAGAGCCTACGTCATTACCCTGGCGATTTTTTTGGGTGGGGTCGTGCTGCTCCCAGAAAATATTCAGCAGGGTCGCCAGTGATACCTGGCTCGGGTCGTAAATAATTCGTACGGCCTCGGTATGGCCGGTCCGCCCCGTGCAGGTTTCTTCATAAGTCGGGTTGGGCGTTTGCCCACCGGCATAACCTGCCGCCGTCACATAGACCCCGGGCAGATCCCAGAAAAGGCGCTCCACGCCCCAGAAACAGCCCATGCCGACAACCAGTTCCTCAGTCTCTGGGGGAAAAGGCGGGTGCAGTGGATGACCGTTAACGGCATGATGATCACTGGTCGCAATGGGTGCCTCACGACCCGGCAGAGCGGGCTCCGCCTGGCGAGTGGCATTATGGGTGTCAAATATAGACATGCTGCTTACCTCATTGCTGATCGAAAATGGTTGGGTTACCAGAGCGGCTGAAGGTGTAGATCAGGTCCACTGCCTGGTTGGCCCCGGAAACTGCCTGCACATAAAGGTTGCGCCACAAAGTGTAGCGTAACGTTAGTTCTGCAATGGGGGAAAAAATTCCCACCCCGTAACTGATCCGGATATCGTCAGTCAGCTGCCCACTCAATGCCACCTGACTATCTTCACCGGAACCTGCCGTATCCAGTGTCAAATCATCGATGCCAAAGGCCTCACCGATAGAGCCAACCGCCCCACCCGTGCGGCCCAGCGACATGCCAATCAGCGCGGTGGTCAACGCGCTGTCGACACCGCCGCCTGAGTCCTCAGGGGCGCGCCCTCTCAATATATAGGAAAGCGCACGGCTCTCATTCATGGCGGGCTCGGAAAAAATGGCAATATTCGGCTGTTCGGCGTTACCCGTCACTCGGAGACCGGCAATGACATCGTCCTGGGTCACCTCCGGGTTGCGTATGGCCTCAAAGTCGAGAACGGGCAGCCCAGGTGGGCCGCTGAATAACAACTGCCCCCGGCGAATGAGCAGGTCCTGGCCAAATGCCTGAAAACGGCCGTCGACCAGGTTGACCTCGCCAAATAGCTGTAGCGAACCGCTATCCTGACGAATTTCTAATGTGCCTCCCAGCCGAGATTCCAGCCCATAGGCTGTAATCCTCATGTCGCGACCTAACGTCAGGGTAATTAAAACATCCAACTCCATGCCCTCACTGGCTAGCTCATCCGCTGCACTGGGGCCGTCTTCGCCACGTTCTGCCTGGCGGCGTGCCTCCTCTGCCGCCTGCCGATCCTGGCGCTCGGTGATAATCACTTCGTCAGGGCTGGGTGAGATGGCGGACGACGGCAAGTCTCCCACTTCCAGGCGACCCCATGGCAGGTCGACGTTGCCGCGAACCTGTAACCGTTCGGGGGTGACGCGTACACGAATATCCGGCGCGGCTTCCAAACGCCCAAACTGCGGCAATACCACCAGTATCGGCGATTGGGTTGCGTTGAGGTCTACGCCCACTCGCCAGTCGTCATCCGCTGGCCAACGGGCATTTCCTTCAATATCAAGCTGGCCTCGCTCGGCTGCCAGGAACCCATCAATCGTCCCTTCTTCGCCGTCGAACCTTATGGTGACCTCGCCATCCTGTACATCCACAGGAATATCAGGGCCATTCACCTGGATGCCAAGTAGCGCAAGCTCGCCCTGCAAGTCCGGCTGGGTGGTGGTGCCAGAAATATCGATGCGGCCATTCAAATCCCCCGCAAGCTGCTCAAGGGATACCACCATGGGCTGATACGGGGCCAGTGATACGCCATTGGCTTCAAGCGAGCCGGACAGCTCACCTGCGCCGAGTGGGTCCAGGACCGACAGCGCCAGTTCGATATCCCCCGCCTCTTCAAGCGATAGCAGCACCCTGCCATCCGCCTCGGCCTGGGTAGCGGATACCTGAGTATCCAACGAGATGCGAGGCAGCTCGACGGGCTGGCCATAATCATTGACCGCTGTGACCGCCAGTTCACCAAGCACCTCGGCATCGGCTTGCCAACGCTGGCCGCCCTGGCTCCATTGAGCGGCCAGGTCCGCGGTGGTATCACCCTCGACCTGCCACTCTTCAGGTAACCAGGGTTCCAGCGCTTCGATAGGAATATCACGCACGCTAAGCGCCGCCTGCCCCTGGTCAGGTGATGCAACCATTGGCCGGTCAGCGCATACCCGGCCACCCTGCTCGCGAACCAGACAAAACGGCGCCAAACGGGCCTCACTGCTGGCAAGGTCGAAAACGACATCAAGCGGAGCTTCCAGTCGGATATCGCCTCCCCCGGTGTCGATTTCCAGCGGTGTGAGACGCGCCTGGTAGCGCTGAGCCGTCTGGTCCAACTGGCCGTTGAGAGTGAGCACAACACGTTCCAAGGCGCCGTCCGGCTGACCATCCACATTGATATCCAGTTGATGCGATGACAGCCGTCCATCCAAGGTCAGATTTGCCGCGGCGAGTGTCTGACCACCGGCAACCAGGTTCTCGAGACCCAGTGAAACGTCCAGTTGCGGGTCCTCCAGCCCTTCCACATTGGCGTTCAGGCGTAACTGCTCGATGCGATTTTGCGCAAACCTTAGCGCTTCGCCGTTGAGCGTTGCCTGAAGCTGGGGCTGTTCCAGACTACCCCGAGCTTCAATGTCGCCGCGGATCGTGCCAGCAAGATCAGGGGAAAGCGTTTGCAGCTCGCGCAAATCAATATCGGCGTCCACGGCGAGTTCGTCAGGCTGTACCGAACCGCTCGCCGACAAGCGGTTTTCTCCCTGACGAAAGCGCAAGCGCTCAATGTTGGCCTGCAAGTCACTGTTGGCATCAAAAGCAGCATCCAACTGCAATGGATAGTCACGCAGGTCGCCGTTCAAGCTCAAGTTCGGTACATCGACCAGCCAACGTGTGCCCTGCTGACGAAGGGTGAAAGCGAGCTCGCCATCGATATCGCCTTCTAACTGGTCGACAAACAAGGCCGGATCAAATTGCTCGAGCCCTACCTGGGCATCCACCGTCAGCGGGGAGGTCCAGTCGACACGGCCTTCGCTTGTCAACTGGCTATCGCCTGCGACCAGCGTCAACGGCTGCCAAATGAAATGTGCCATGTCGCCTTGGCCGTTCACTGCGACGTCGGTTTCGGGCAGCCCCGGGCCTTGCGCCTTCAGGCCCAGCTGAAGTTGATAAGCGTCGAGGTTGCCGCTGACCTCCAGGTCAAGATCGTCGATAATGAACCCTTCGCTTGACGGTGCTTCTTCTTCGTCAAGCGCTGCATTGGTTTCAGGCAGCGGCCATGTCAGTTCGTCACTTTGCAGACGCGCCTGAAATGGAAGCGCCGGGTCCAGGGCATTCACCTGGCCTTCCAGTGCCGCGGTAATGGCTCCTTGGGCGTCAAGCTGTGCCGTCAACTCGCTCAGGTTACCCGTCAAATCAAGCGTAAGAGACTGACCATTCAGTGCCGGTAACGGCTCCTCCAGAAACAGCGTGGTTTCAGCCCGTAATTCCAGCGGATAGTCGTCACGTAGTGCAACATTACCCGCCAGGTTTAACGTCGCATCGGCAGACGCCACCTCGAAATGCTCGATCACGACGTCACTTCCTCGGGTTTCCACCCCGAGACTCAACCGTTCGACGAGATAGCGAAAGCGCCCCGTGACTTCGATATCGTCAACCGTCAGCGTGGCAAGCCGGATATCGACAGGCAGACTCACTTCGGGCAGTTCGATGGGAGAAGGGTCTGAAACCGTCTCATCACTGGCCGCGGCACCGGGCGTTTCAGCAGGCGGATTTTGTAACGCGATGGTGGCATCAATGGTCGCGGCGGTTAATCCTGCCTCGCCCTCTGCTGGTGCCAGGCGCTCCCCCGCTGACGGCGGCAAATAAAGCCGAGGGTTTTCCCAGTGCGTCGGGGCAATATCGACACGTCCCGCGCTTGCCTTTACCGAGGTGCGAAAAGAGGTCCAGGCGAACCGGGTACCATCGGGTAGTTGCAGGGCAACATCGTCCAGCACCAGTTCCCTGAGCTCGACAGGAAAGGGAAAACTGAATGGGGATGCCCCCTCTGAGCCTCCCGCCTCTGCAGGCGTTTCTTCACCACTGCCGCCAGACAGGCGGATATCGGCACCTTCCAGGCGTAACGTATCCAGACACAGCTTGCCGGACAGGACGCAGTCATCCGCCCAGGCAAGTTCAAGCTCGTCAATCCGAACTTCTGCACCGGCTGCGTCGAGCCGAAAACCGCTAAGCTGGAACTCATCGAGCACACCGCCCACGTGTTCTTCAACGCTGAACCAGCCTCGGTCCTGGCCCTGGGATAGCAATACGCCGGTTCCCCACGGCGAAAGCGCCACTCCCAACAATAAAACCACAGCGCCAATCAACCATAGCGGAAGCAGCAACAACAGTCGCAGGGTACTCCAACACAACAACCACAGGCGGAAGCGACGTGTCAGCGCTCGACGACCAGTCGCGGGCGTTTGGGTAGCTTGAGGCACATCGCTCTCCTAGAATTCGGGTCCAATCGAAAAGTGCAACCGCCAGCTATCGTCGGCGTCGTCAAACGGATGCGCCACATCAAAGCGAACAGGGCCCACCGGGGAGACCCACCTCACCCCTAAACCCGCACTTTTTTTCAGATCAGCGGGGCCCCAGTTGTCAAAGGCATCCCCGGCATCGACAAAGGCGGCTCCCCACCATGCACCGGTGACACGGCGCTGGTATTCGAGGCTGGAGGTGAGTTTTTGCTGGCCACCGCGCAGTTTACCTTCGTCGTTACGAGGCGAGAGTCCTTCGTAGGAATAACCGCGTACGCTGCTATCACCACCGGCAAAGAACCGCAGCGACGGGGGAACCTTATCGAAATCTTGGGTTTCGATGGTCCCGACACTGACGCGTGCCAAAAAGCGGTTATCGTCGCCGTAGGTACGAATCCATTCGGTATCACCCGTGAAGCGTAAGAACTTGGCGTCCGATCCCCATGCCGGGTCAGAGTACTCCACCGAAAACTGCTGTCGATCGCCCCACAGAGGAAAGCGCTGAGGCCGGGTGCGCGTGCGTGACCATTGAATACCGGGGTAGAATAACCACACTTGATCGGCCTCTCCCCCTTGGTTGAAATCCTCATAGGTAGTTCGAAAATACAGCGACTGTACCCAGTCATTGTCGAACTCCCAGCGCCGAGCGATTTCCACGGTACCTTCCAGCGAGTCGGTATCGCCGTCATCGACGTTGCGGACACCGTATTGCAGGCGATAGCTGTCACGCAGCGGGTCCTCAAGGGGAACGTCGTAGACGCCGGTAAAGCGCTGCTCGGGCGCTGACAGGTAGAGATCGTGATCCAGGCTATGTCCATAGCGGTTAATCCACGGCTGGTCCCAGCCGAACCGTAACCGTGGCCCCACGTCAGTGGCGAAACCTATGCCTGTTTCAAACTGGTGTCGGTTGGCAGGCTCCACGCTGACATCGATGGGCAAGGCTGTATCGTCGTCGGACTGCTGCGTGCTCAGCGCGCTGGCAAGTGCCGCACTGGTAATTCTTGGGCGCTTCGGTTGTGATTCGGTCGCCGATACCCACCAGGGGTCACCACCGCCAGGCGGGGCGAGTGTCAGTTCTTGAGCCGTTTCCAGGCGCGGTTTGACGGATACGGAGCTAAACCAGCCGGTCTCGGCGAGCCGTTGGTTGAAGCGCGCCAGGGACTCAGCCAAATAGGGCTCATCTTCCTCATAAGTGCGCATCTGCTGCAGACGCTCGGGTTGAATGTGGCTGCCGGTGATCAGCGTTTCGCCAAACCGGTAACGCGGGCCACTGTCAAAATCCATATACAGCCGGGCACTTTGCAAGTAGGGACGCACCTCCATCCGGCGATCCGTGAACCCCCAGTCAAAATAGCCACGTTCAATGGCCAAGCCGGAAAACTCTCCCCGCAGCCGGTCCCAGGGCGCATGACGCAGGGTATCGCCCTCTTTCAAGGGGAATCCCTCTAGCGCCTCTTTGAATGGCTTATCCTGAGCGGCGTCTCCGAGGATATTGATATCCAGTGTTTCGATGGTGACCTGAGGCCCTGGCTCGATAGTCAGGCGAGGTCTCCCTTCGGCAGGAAGATCAATGGAAATATCGGGTTCGTAATAGCCGTAAACGCGCATTGCCTGTTGGGTGCGTTGACGGATCTCACCCTCCAGACGGGTTTCGGTGTATTCGTCTTCTTCGATATTCTGCAGATAGGCGCGGATGTTGCCCGCCACCTCGCCCTCCACGCCTTCAAGGGTGGCGTCTAGTGCCCATGCGGCGGATGCCGCCACTCCTAGCGGCAAGGTTACGAGGTTTGCGATGACTGTTGCTGAAAGCCATTGCCGTTGTCTTCCCATACATTTTTCCTAACCTGATCATCGGCGTGCTGCCTTTCAGCCAGTCGTGTCAATCAACGCAACATTTCAAGCTGTGCACTGAATGCCAGTTGCGCTTGGCGAACTTGGCGTACATCATTTTCCAGCTCGTCCAGTCGCTGTGACAATTGGCTCTCTAGTGCTTCGTTGTCGCTCCTTTCACCCTCAAGCTCGCTTAGTGAGGCCTCAAAGCGTGACCACTGTTCTTGTCGCTCGGCGTCGCGGGCGTTGAGGCGTTCGTCAATATCATTTGCCAGGTCGGCAACTGACGTTTCCAGTGCTTCAAGCGCCTCTTGGCTTTGAGACTCTACATGAGCGATTTCCTCGGCTAGCGACCTACGTCCCGATGTTCCGGCTTCTTCCAACGCATCCAGCGATGCTTGGATGGCGGCAAGTTGGCTATCGCGAAGAGCCGCCCGCTCACGCTGGTCCTCCAGACGCTCAAGCAACGGATCAATCGTGTCACTGGCAATAGTGCCTTCGTTCTCGGTGAGTACATCGTAAAGCTCATTCCGAGTATCCGTTAGCGCGACCGACAATTGTTCCTGTTCTTGAAACAAGGTGCTCATCTGAGCTTGGACAAAGGTTAACGTATCTTGTACATCACTGTCACCTGAGTCCAGACGGGCGTGCATGTTTGATACCTCGCCACTGACACGCTGCAACTCCTCCTGAAGCCGCTCGCGCTCCAGGTACAGCCCTATCGCGGCTGCCACCAATAGACCAATTAACACAAACATGCACAGCCAGAGCGGCCATAGCGACGGCCCCTTACGGTGTTTGACATGCTGAGATGCAATACTCTGATCGGCATCCGGTACAATGCGCGAAGATGGGGCTCTATCGGACATGCAATTTCCTCACAACGACGTTGGATCGGCGCGCCGACCTATTCCTCGATACTTTAAGCCACAGCTGGCCACAAATTCAGGGTCATAAATATTCCTGCCGTCCAGTATCAGCTTATCGCCAAGCTGTGAAGCCAAGCGTTGCCAGTCGGGATTCCAGTAGGTTTTCCATTCTGTTACCAACATTAACGCATTAGCACCTTCACAGGCATCGTACGGGTTATCGACAAAGGTAACCAAATCATTCCTTGGACCCACAGCCGCCTTCAAAGCAGGCGTAGCCGCGGGGTCGTGAAGCTGGACGTGAACCCCCTGCGCCCAAAGTGCGTCCAGCAACGTCAGCACCGGCGCATGGTCAATCCGGGCGGTACCGGGTTTAAAGGCGGCGCCCCAAATGGCAATCGTCTTCCCTTCAAGCGCTCCGCTGTAGTAGGACCAAAGCTTGCGAAATAGCGTCTCTTTCTTCTGTTCGTTGATATCGAGCACGTGCTCGAGCAAGGCTGATTGCCGCCCGCTGGCAACCTGCACGTCGGCAAGCCTCATCAAATCCCGCGAGAAGCTTGGCCCGCCAAAGCCGCATCCTGGATAAAGGTATTCGTACCCGATACGTGAATCGCCCCCCATTCCCTGCCGGACATGTTCCACATCAACGCCCAGGGTATCCGCCAACCCGGCAATTTCATTCATGTAACTGATGCGCGTGGCCAGCATGCCGTTGATGGCCAGCTTGGTTAACTCAGCGGCACGCGTGGGCATCACCTGAAAAGCATCACGGCGTCGGTTGAAGGCTCTCAGTAACTCGCGTAGCTTTTGCTCGGCCAGTGAATCATCACAACCCAACAGCCAACGACCAGGGCGTGTAAACGACTCCCAGGCGCGTCCCTCTTCCAGCGTATCTGGCAAGGCAACACCCAGAGCGCATTCCCCCGTCAGGTGCTGTAAGCGTTCGGTTTCACCGACCGGAAAGGTCGAGTTATTGACCAGCACGCTCCCTGTCTGCCACGTCAACGCGGGGTGCTGGAGCAAACCGGCTGCCGATTCGCGCTGTGACGGTGAAAGCGCTAACCACAACACATCCACAGCCAGCTTTGCTTCCGGCTGGGCAATAACCGTTAAAGCGCCAGTCTCCAGAGACTGTTGTATCTGTTCAACGAGGTGTGGTTCGCGGCGTAGCCAGTTCTCGTTGAAAAGCGTCGACCATGGAGTATCCCCATGGGGAAGCCATGTCACCACATGGCCCACGGAGGACAGCGCAGCCGCCGCGGTTGCGGTGCTTAATTCACTGCCGTACAGGAGCACCCGCATCGTTTATCCTCCCTGATGATAGCGTGCGAGCAGCGCTTTAAAATCATCACCCAAGTCAGGGTGCCTGCGAGCATAGGCCAGCGTCGCCTCCAGGTAGCCCAGAGGTTGTCCGCAATCGTACGTCGTCCCCCGCATACGGTAGGCCTGAACGCCCTGCTGCTCACGCAGCGTTTCAATAGCGTCGGTGAGCTGAATTTCGCCCCCCGCACCGGGCGGTGTCTTGGCAAGTATAGGAAAAATCGCGGCGGGCAAGGCATAACGGCCGATGACCGCCAGGTTCGAGGGTGCCTGGTCACGCGCAGGCTTTTCAACCATGCCGAGCAGGTCAGCAGAGCATGAGGGAGCTGGCACCTCACCTGCAGGGGCGACAATGCCGTATTTTTCCACAAGCTCCCAGTTGACTTCCTCGACCATCAGTTGCGCGGTGGCGTGCTGCCCGTAGGCCTCGAGCATCCCTTGCAGATCACTGCGCGACGTGTCGCTGTTGTCTACCAACACATCCGGCAAAAGCACTGCAAAGGGCTCGTCGTCACCAATAATTGGCCGTGCGCAAAGAATGGCATGCCCAAGCCCCAGGGGCTCACCCTGGCGAACACTGATGATATTGACATCATCAGGCACCATTGCCCTGAGCGAGGCCAAGAGATCGTGTTTGCCCTTTGCTTCCAGGCTCGCTTCCAATTCAGCATGGGTGTCGAAATGGTTTTCGATGGCGCCCTTGTTACTGCTGGTGACAAACACGATATCGCGAATACCCGCCGCAATCGCCTCTTCGACCACGTATTGAATGACCGGCCGGTCCACAATGGTGATCATTTCCTTGGGAATGGCTTTGGAAGCGGGCAAGCAGCGGGTACCAAACCCCGCAACAGGCAGTACGGCCTTACGAATCATAAGAGGTCCTTTTCATGCGTTCCGGCTCAGGAGTGGTTAGAATGCCTATCATACTGAACGCGCGGTGGGTTTCCAGTTCGCCGTTAGACTGCAAGTATCAGGCCACGGTCTTTCCCATGCTTGCTCACTGTTGATGGAGTCAAAACATGTCAGCGACACCAAAGGATAGCACTGCTCACCAATATCAAGGCAATGTTGATAACGCCGAAGTGGCGAAATTTGAAGCACTTGCCAGTCGCTGGTGGGATCCGCAGAGTGAATTTAAACCCCTGCACGATATAAATCCCTTACGACTCGACTTTATCGATGCCAGGGCCGGGCTGGCGGGCAAGAAAGTGCTGGATGTTGGCTGCGGCGGCGGCATTTTAAGCGAAGCCATGGCGCGACGTGGTGCAAAGGTGACCGGTATTGACCTGGGTGAAGCACCATTGGGAGTCGCCCGCCTGCATGCGGAAGAGCAAGGCGTGACGGTTGACTACCGCAACATCAGCGTGGAAGCACTGGCAGATGAACAGGCAGGCCAGTATGACGTCGTCACCTGCATGGAAATGTTGGAGCACGTTCCGGACCCGGCGTCGGTGGTGCGTGCTTGTGCGGCCTTGGTGAGACAGGGTGGCTATGTGTTTTTCTCTACCCTTAACCGCACGCCGAAGGCGTACGCCTTTGCCATTCTAGGTGCCGAGTATGTGCTGAAGCTGCTGCCTCGGGGAACGCATGACTATGCGAAATTCATCCGCCCCTCCGAAATGGCAGGCTGGAATCGACAGAGCGGCCTGGAAGTGCGCGAACAGATCGGCCTGACCTACAACCCCCTGACCCGACGCTATCGGTTGGTTGAAAACGATGTTTCGGTCAATTACATGATGTACTGCCGTAAGGTGCATGCGTAATGCCTGTCTGCTCATCGCCTTGCGCCGTACTGTTTGACCTGGACGGCACCCTGGTGGATACCGCACCGGACTTAGCCGTCGCTACCAATGCGTTGCGTCAACACCACGGCTTGGCACCGTTGCCGTTCGCCACCATTCGTACCCAGGTTTCAAACGGCGGTAACGCCTTGGTGAGCCTGGCACTGGGCGATGACCTTAGCGTCACGCATCAGGCGGAGGCTCGTCAGTTTTTGCTGGACGCCTATGAAGCCTCGGTTGCGGTTCACAGTCAGGTATTTTCACCGCTGGACCAATGGTTAGATGCCTGGCACCAACAGGCGCGCCCTTGGGGGATTGTCACTAACAAGCCCCGGCGTTATACCACGCCATTGCTTGAAGCCCTGGCGCTGGCCCCCGGTGCTCTGCTTTGTGCAGATGATCTGACTGCCAAGAAACCCGACCCCTTGCCCCTGCTCGAGGCCGCTCGACAATTAGGTGTCAATCCCCAGCACTGCTGGTACGTTGGCGATCATCTGAGGGATATGCAAGCTGCCCGGGCAGCCGGTATGACCGCGGTGGCGGTGGGCTACGGGTATATCGCGGAAGACGATGATTATCGTCGGTGGCCGGCACACTGCTGGTATCAGCAGTGTGCCGAGCTGGTCGATGCGCTGCCTGACATCGCTTGAAAAGCCTTAAACGTCAAGTCTGCCGGGGTGGTTGCGCATCGATTTTCTGACCGTGGGTGCCCGCACTGTCGGGGCCCATCAACCACAGATAGGTGGGCATAATGTCGTCAGGCGTGCGCAAGTTGGCGGGGTCTTCACCGGGATAAGCATTACGCCGCATTTGCGTCCGGGTAGCGCCTGGGTTAAGGGTGTTGATGCGCAGGTGGGGCTCGTTATCCAGCTCGTCGGCCAATACTTCCACAAAGCCTTCTGTGGCAAATTTAGACACGGCGTAGGCCCCCCAGTAGGCACGGCCTTTGCGCCCGACACTGGAAGAAGTAAAGATGACCGACGCATCATTGGAGCGCTGCAACAACGGCAATAGCGCCTGGGTCATCCAGATGGGGCCGTTGATATTGACCTGCATGACCTGCTCCCAGAGCGTGGCATCATACTGCGCAAAAGGGGTAATCCGACCCAGTAGACCGGCATTGTGCAGCAGACCATCCAGACACCCGAACTCCTTTTCTAGGGTGTCGGCCATATCGTGAAAATCCTTGAGCGTCGCGCCCTCAAAATTGAGCGGGAAAATGGCCGGCTGGGGGCCACCATCCGCCTCTATTTCATCGTACACACGCTCTAGCTTGGCAATGGTGCGGCCAAGCAGGATTACCGTCGCACCGTGGCGGGCGTAGCTGAGTGCCGCCGCACGACCTATACCGTCACCTGCCCCAGTGACCAGCACAACACGGTCACGGAGCAAATCGGGTGCTGGCTGATAATCAATTTTACATGTCATCGCAGACCCTCCTGGCGGCTTTTGTCATCAACTGCTCTGGCGAAGAAAGTCATCGGCCAGCCCCGCCGCACTGCTTTGTGGGTAATCATCCTGCACTTTTTCAAGCAGCGCACGACTTTCTTCCGCTTCGCCCTGCCGGGCCTTGACCAAGCCAAGCTTGTACAACGCATCCGGTACCTTGCTACTACCGTCATAGTTATCAATCACGCGGGTGAATGCTTGTTCGGCGGCATCCAGTTCGCCTTCCGCGGCATACAACTCTCCCAGCCAGTAATGGCCATTGGCGGTCAGGCTGGTATCCGGATAGGCTTCCACAAAGGCTTCAAAGGCGTCGATAGCCTCACCGAAGCGGCGCTCCTGCACGTGAGCAAATGCATCCTGGTAGGCCTGCCTGGCTTCATCACTGACGTCGCTTACGGAGGGTGCATTGGCCACTTCTTCAGCGGCTTCCGGTTCAACCTCGGGTGTTGATTCCTCGATCTGATTTTGGCCACTGCTCATCAGACGGTCTTCAATATCCAGGTACCTTTCCTGCGACTGACGACGAAGTTGCTCCATTTGATGGCGCAGCTCTTCAATTTCACCCCGTAGACGCTGAATTTCCCGCTGATGCTCCTGCACCGTGTTGAATAATGCAAGGCTTCCGTTGGCACCTCCGCCCTGGGTTTGGGCTTGTTCATAAAACCCGCCGCCCGAACCTGACAGATCTTCGACAACGGGTTGTTGGGCAACACTGACAAGGGGCAATACGGATAGCGGGAGCACCAGGGCTCCCGCACCGCACAGCCTCTCAACGTAACGCTTGAGACTGTGATTCATGATGACTCCAAAATAACAGGTACTAATGCGCGTTAATCACTACGCGGGTCATCAATAATTGAACACAACGCGACGGTTTTGTGAATACGCCGCTTCGCTGCTGCCACGCTCGGCAGGCCGTTCTTCCCCATAGCTCACCACGCTCATCTGCGAAGACGAAACGCCTTGAATGTTCAAAAAGCGCTCAACGGCCTTGGCGCGTCGCTCGCCGAGGGCCATATTGTATTCACGGGTACCGCGTTCATCGGTATGCCCGTGCAAGACGACGTTGACATCCGGATTTGAACGCAGGTAGCGCGCGTGGGCCATCACCACAGATTCGTATTCGCTTTTAATCGTGTCGCGATCGTAATCGAAATAAATGGTTCTGACATCGGGAATACGCGAGTCGGCTTGTTGACTACGGTCAGCGCCTGAGGTTCCGCTGCCGTACTGACCGCTCGTTCCGGTGCCCGAGGTGCTACTGGCGCTTCCATTGCGGCCATCCTGGCTGCCATAGGAATCACCGTCTTGAGTGCCGCCGGTGCTTGAACAGCCTGCGATAACGGCAATAGAAAGCGCGACGGCCAATGAGCGAACCAAGGGTTTAAGTTGCATAATCAGACTCCTTGCCTGAAAACATGAATGGATTTCATTCGTTTAAAAACGGTGACCATGCGGGGTCACGCACATCACCTTGAGCGGCGGGTAACCTGAATGACGAACGGCCATCGGCAGAAACGGCACTCAGCACCCCATTGTTACCCTGTTGGGTAGCGAAGATTACCATGGTCCCGTTCGGCGCAACACTAGGCGATTCATCCTGAGTTGAATCACTCAAGGTGACCAGGCGACCGCTTTCAATATCCTGACGAGCGACCTGGAAACCACGGTCGGAACGGTGGATCAAAAACAGGTTTTCACCATCCGGCGAGAAACGCGCCCGGGCATTGTAGTTACCCGTGAAGGTCATACGCTCCGTTTCACCGCTACCAAGCGTTTGCTGGTAGATTTGCGGCCCACCGCTACGGTCAGACGTAAACACCAGACGACGACCATCCGGTGACCACGCAGGTTCAGTATCGATACTGTTGCTATCCGTGACGCGAGTTAACGAACGATCGGCGATTTCCATGATATAGATATCGGGCTGGCCGTCTTTCGACAGGGACATGGCCAATCGGCGGCCATTTGGCGACCATGCTGGTGCCCCGTTAATCCCCTCAAACGATGTAATCCGCGCACGATTGCCGCTACTCACTTCCTGAATATAGATCTCCGGGCGTCCACTCTCGAAAGATACATAAGCGAGCTTGCCACCGTCCGGTGACCAGGCAGGCGACAAGATCGGCTGGTCGGAAGTTAAAATCTGCTGGCTGTTGCGCCCGTCTGCATCGGCCACGTAAAGACCATAGTCCGTGCTATCGCCAACTCCTTGGGCGGTGACATACGCAATTCGCGTTGAGAAGGCACCGCGAATATCGGTAATCTCTTCAAAAATCTGGTCGCTGATATAGTGAGCAGCACCGCGCAGGTCATTTTCACTGGCCGTGACGGTTTCGCTCATCATGCGCCGCTGCCCGCTGATGTCCATCAGGTCGTATTGGATTCGATAGCCGCTGTCTGTCCGTTCGGCCCTGCCAACCACCAGATAACGAACATCCAATGAGCGCCAGGTGCTGTATTGAACATCGTCAGCCTTGCTCGGCTGCTCAAACATCGAGCTGCGATCCAGTGGATCAAAAAAACCGCTGCGATCGAGATTGTCATGAATGATTTGAGCGACGTCTTCGGGCATACCCGCCGAGCCCTCGAACGGCACCACGCCTATGGGTAGCGCCTGGTCACTGCCGCGAGTAATTTCAATGGTCAAATTGGCGTTGGCGACCGTACTCATCGCCAGTAACAGACAGAATAGCCATACCTTGCTTATGGTGTGCATCAGCGAACATCCCCCGGGGTAAATCGCAGATTGAATTGACGTAGATTGCGCTGCTGACCGGTCGGCAGCTCACGCAGTTCGACGAACGGTGCCGCATGTTCGATTGCCTGCATCGCCGACCGATCAAAGTTGCCATCGCCGCTTGACGACACCACCGACGTGGTCAGCACTTCGCCTGACGGCCCTAACCTGACTTGAAGCGTAGCACTCATCGAGTCGCTTGCACCTGACGGAATAATCCATGCCTGCTCCACGGCGCGCTTAACAATCGTCAAGAAGCTATTGGCCGCTTGCTCGGCTTGCTGAGCCTCGGCGGCGGCCTGGGCTTCACCTTCCAACTGCCGCTGCATGGCGGCTTCCGCCTCCTCCTGGCGGCGCCGCTCTTCAGCCTCACGCTGGCGCTGGGCCTCGGCCTCGGCTTCTTCCTGACGGCGTTGTTCTTCGGCTTCACGCTGACGTTCGGCCTCGG
This sequence comes from Halomonas sp. G11, assembly GCF_001663515.1. Taxonomy (NCBI): domain Bacteria; kingdom Pseudomonadati; phylum Pseudomonadota; class Gammaproteobacteria; order Oceanospirillales; family Halomonadaceae; genus Halomonas; species Halomonas sp. G11. The sequence goes on along the minus strand of NZ_LYXG01000023.1, from coordinate 297,146 downwards.
CCTGAGCTTCTTCCTGGCGGCGCTGTTCTTCGGCTTCCCGCTGGCGCTGAGCCTCGGCTTCTGCCTCTTCCTGGCGACGCTGTTCTTCGGCTTCCTGCTGGCGCTGGGCCTCGGCTTCTGCCTCTTCCTGGCGACGCTGCTCTTCAGCCTCACGCTGACGCTGGGCCTCGGCTTCTGCCTCTTCCTGGCGACGCTGCTCTTCAGCCTCACGCTGACGCTGGGCCTCGGCTTCGGCTTCTTCCTGGCGGCGTTGCTCTTCAGCCTCACGCTGACGCTGGGCCTCGGCTTCGGCTTCTTCCTGGCGGCGTTGCTCTTCAGCTTCACGCTGACGTTCGGCCTCGGCTTCGGCCGCTTCCTGAAGGCGCTGGGCCTGCGCTTCTGCTTCTGCCCTGGCGGCTTCCAAGGCTTGCTCTTCGGCGGCAGCAGCTTCAGCAGCTTCCCGTGCAGCCTGCTCGGCAGCGGCTTGCTCTTCCGCGGCGGCTTCTTCGGCCGCCGATGTATCGGGTTCTTCTACTGTCGCATCTTCCTCAGCCGCTTCCATGGCAGCTGACTGATCATTGGCCTGCTGAGCCCGGTTGGTGAACGCCTCGGTACTGATCAGGGTCGCCTGCACAATCGAAGATGAATCTGGCTCGGCGTCACTATCTGGCCATTCAATCAACGAGAACAGCACGATCAACAAGTGCACGGCAATCGCAAAAACCGCCGGCCATAGGTAGCCAATGTCTTGAGGATCACGAGGTTTTTTTACAGCCATGCCCTGTGCGTCCTTACTCATTCTGTGGCGGCTCAGAAATGAGCCCCACATTGGCTACGCCCGAGCGCTGCAGGCTACTCATCAACACGACCACTTCGCCATAAGCTACATTCTGGTCGCCACGCACCATCACTGGCGTATCAGGCCGCTGCTCTATAATAGCGCTGACCCGGCGAGTGATATCATCGGCAGAGACCTGGGTCGAATCATCTCCAAGACTGAGGTAGTACTGTCCTTCGCGGTCGATGGAGATAATGATCGGATCGTTGTCTTCCTGGCTTTCGATTGGCTGTGAACTGACCTGGGGCAGTTCAACGTCCACGCCCTGATTCAACATCGGCGCGGTAATCATGAAAATGACCAGCAACACCAGCATGACATCGATAAAAGGGACAACGTTGATCTCGCCCATGGGCTTACGCTGCCCGCCACGTTTAAACGGTCCTTGCATGGGGTAACTCCCTTAGCTTGACGCGCTGTCACGCCCTTGCAGATTGCGGTGCAAGATAGCGTGGAATTCTTCGGCGAAATCTTCGTACTTGCCCAACAGACGACTGGCGTTGTTGGAAAGCCGGTTGTAGAAAATCACGGCTGGTATCGCAGCGAAAAGGCCCATCGCCGTGGCGATCAACGCCTCTGCGATCCAGGGAGCGACCGTCGCCAACGTGGCTTGCTGGGTCATGGATAACGACTGGAAAGACCCCATGATGCCCCACACGGTACCAAACAGGCCTATATAGGGGCTGGCTGAAGCCACCGTGGCGAGGAAAACAAGGTGTTGGGTCAGGCGGTCTTCCTCGCGTGACCAGGCGACGCGCATGCTGCGCTGAACACCTTCAAGAACGGTTGCGGTACTGCGTGTTTTGGGCATCAGGCGATTGAATTCACGAAACCCTGCCTGAAAGATGTGCTCGGCCCCGTGGCGCGGATCGTCGGCCGGGATGTCCCGGTAAAGCTCATTCAAATCAACGCCCGACCAGAACGTTTCTTCAAACTGGGTATATTCTTTTTGCGCCCGGCGCAGGGCAATGCCGCGTTGAAAAATAACCACCCAAGAGAGAATGGACCCTACGGTTAACAGCAACATGACCAGTTGAACCACGATGCTGGCATTCATAATCAGGTGCGGAATAGACATGGCATTATCGTTCACAAGTGCCCTCATCAATCATCAGTAAATGTGGTGTTAGGAGCCCGCATTGTTCGTTACATAAGCGATTTGAGCGCAGACGGCCATGCCATCGGGCGCAGATCCTGCGCATTCAAGCACGCTATCTCGACCGTGGCGGCGCAAAGACGTTCATTTTCCCGCCATACCTGCTGCTCAAATGTCATCCGGCAGCGGCCAACGCTGACGATATCGGCACTTACGTCAAGCGCATCGTCCAGCCGTGCAGGCTTGGTGTAATGACAGGACAAGCGATATACCACTAGCTGAGTGCCTGCGTCCAGCAACGTTTGCTGGTCGACCCCCAAGGATCTCAGCCATTCACTGCGGGCTCGCTCCATAAACTTCAGGTAGTTAACGTAGTAGACAATACCACCCGCGTCTGTATCTTCCATGTAAACGCGAACCGGGAAACGCAGCGGCGGGTTCATGGGCGCTGCTCCCCCTGGGCTTCAATGGAAGCTTCGTGAGGAACGCGTTCAAAATGCAACCAGGCCTGCCGCGTGACGACGCGCCCGCGTGGCGTCCGCATCATCAGCCCCTGCTGGATCAAATACGGCTCGATGACATCTTCAATGGTGTCGCGCTCCTCACCGATGGCGGCTGACAGCGAATCAACCCCTACCGGCCCACCGTCGAATTTATCGATCATGGCCAGTAACAGCCTGCGGTCCATATGATCCAGTCCATGGTGGTCCACATTAAGCATGTTCAGCGCTGCGTCTGCCAGGCTTGCATCCACGGTGCCATCGCCCTTCATTTCGGCGTAGTCGCGCACGCGGCGGAGCAAGCGGTTGGCAATTCGCGGGGTGCCTCTTGAGCGACGGGCAATTTCAACGGCACCGTCATGATGGGTTTCAACGCCAAGCAACTTGGCTGAACGGGTCACGATCTCTGTCAGCTCGGTCAGGTTATAAAACTCGAGCCGTTGGACGATGCCAAAACGATCGCGTAACGGCGAGGTGAGCAACCCCGCTCGAGTCGTGGCGCCCACCAGCGTAAAGCGGGGCAAATCCAGCTTGATCGAGCGTGCGGCAGGCCCCTCACCAATCATGATATCGAGCTGAAAATCCTCCATCGCCGGATACAGGACTTCCTCGACGACGGGCGACAAGCGGTGGATTTCATCGATGAACAGAACGTCCCCAGGCTCCAGGTTGGTGAGCATTGCCGCCAGGTCACCGGCACGCTCGAGCACCGGGCCCGACGTCGATTTGAGTCCTACGCCCATTTCCGTGGCAATAATGTTGGCCAGGGTGGTTTTGCCCAAGCCTGGCGGACCAAACACCAACGTATGGTCAAGGCTATCTTCACGCAGCCGGGCGGCGCCAATAAAAATCTCCAACTGCTCGCGAACGCGGGGTTGGCCAATATAATCCTGGAGCCGTTTGGGGCGAATCGCATGGTCGATGCGACCTTCACCTTGCTCTGGCTCAGCGGCAATCAGTCGATCGTGCTCTAGCATAAGCGTTCATTTACGTCCGTGGTTGTACGCGTTCAGCCCTTCATGCGCTGGGTAAGTGCCGCCTTGATGAGGGCCTCGGTCGACAGAGAGCAGTCAAGGTCGGCCAGCATTTTCGTGGCCTCGGTCGGTTTGTAGCCAAGACTAACCAGTGCCGACTCGGCGTCCGCCAAGCTGTTGCGGGATTGGGCAGCCTGTCCATTGGCGGCTTCCAGGGGAAGCGTGGTATCACGGCCATTTTCCCACTCAGGGAAGCGATCCCGCATTTCTATGATCAATCGCTCGGCGGTTTTTTTACCCACGCCTGGGAGTTTGGTGAGCGCCTTGCTGTCATCATCGCGTACGCAGCGCATAAAAGCGTCTTCATCCATACCGGATAAGATGGCCAAGGCCAGTTTGGGCCCCACGCCATTCACTTTGATCAGGGCGCGAAACAGGGCACGTTCATGCGCGCGCCCAAATCCATAAAGCAGATGGGCGTCGTCCCGGATAGTGAGGTGCGTATATATAAAAACGCTTTCGCCAACCGGCGGCAGCGCTACCAGGGTTGTCATCGACGTTTCCAGCTCGTAACCCACGCCGTGTACATCCACCACAATCCATGGCGGCTGTTTCTCTATCAACTGGCCTTGAAGCCGTCCAATCATATTTATGCTCGCGCTAAGCCAAACCAGTCGCCACTATAAAGCCACTCTGTACAAGTGACCAGTGGTTGGGGCTGATTATCAGAGTCGCCACCGCCCGGTCGAACGGCGGCGCCCTCTCCCCTGCGTGGTCAACGCCTTGGGCCCTTGGCTGGCGTAGGCGTGGGTCAGTGCAATGGCCAGGGCATCGGCGGCATCCGCCTGTGGTGAAGCCACCAGATGCAGAATAGCCGTTACCATATGCTGCACCTGCACCTTGTCGGCGCCGCCTTGACCGGTGACCGCCTGTTTGATCTGCCGCGCGGCATACTCGTCGACCACCAGACCATGGTTGGCCATACAGACCAGCGCCACGCCTCTTGCCTGACCGAGCTTGAGCGCTGAATCAGGGTTTTTGGCCATGAAGACGCGCTCTATCGCCACGGCGTCCGGGCGGTGTAATCCGACCACCTCCCCTAGCCCTGCGTAGATTTGTGCCAAACGCTGCTCTAAAGGCCCTTCCGCCGTGCGAATGCAGCCGCTAGCGACATACCGGGGAACAAGTCCTGCCAGCTCAATGACGCCATAGCCGGTAATGCGCGAACCAGGGTCAATGCCCAGGATACGCAGCGGATTGGATAAGGCAGGTGTCTGCATATGACAGCACTCAGGTCGTCCAAACAAAAACACCGACGCCCAGGCGCCGGTGTAAGGAGATATATAAAGAGCGCTTATTCGGCCGTGGTATCCGCTTTGGCTTTCTGACGCAAACGGATATTTAGGTCTTTAAGCTGCTCTGAGCTGACTTCCCCCGGGGCGTCGGTCATCAAACAGGCAGCGCTTTGGGTTTTCGGGAACGCGATCACTTCGCGGATGGTCTTGGCACCGGCCATCAGCATCACCAGGCGGTCCAGACCGAAGGCCAAACCACCGTGAGGCGGCGCACCGTACTGGAGGGCGTCCAGCAGGAAGCCAAACTTCTCCTGGGCCTCTTCCTGGCCAATTCCCAGGATATCAAACACCGTGCGCTGCATGGTTTGATCATGAATACGGATCGAGCCGCCGCCAAGCTCGGTACCATTCAGCACCATGTCATAGGCGCGCGACAGTGCGCTCGCCGGGTCATCCTTGAGTGCTTCAGGTGAGCATGACGGGGCAGTAAAGGGATGATGCAGCGGGCTGAGACGGCCGTTATCGTCCTCTTCGAACATCGGGAAGTCGACGACCCAGAGAGGGGCCCAGGCCTGGGTGTAGAGGTCGAGATCTGCCCCCAGCTTAACGCGCAATGCGCCGATCGCTTCGTTGACGATACGCGTCTTGTCAGCACCGAAGAAAATAATGTCGCCGTCTTGGGCGTCAACACGGTCGAGCAGTTCCTCAACCACGTTTTCCATGAACTTGACGATCGGTGACTGCAGGCCATCAAGCCCCTTGGCGCGTTCGTTGACCTTGATCCACGCCAGCCCCTTGGCACCATAGATACCCACAAACTTGGTGTATTCGTCGATTTCCTTGCGCGACAGTGATGCACCACCGGGGACTTTCAACGCGGCAACGCGGCCGTCTGCCGCATTCGCCGGTCCAGAAAACACCTTGAAGTCAACCTGTTGCATCAGATCATCGACATTGGTCAACTCAAGGGGGATACGCAAGTCGGGTTTGTCTGAACCAAAGCGGTCCATGGCTTCCTGCCACGTCATGCGCGGAAACGCGGCCAGCTCGACGTCCAGCACTTCCTGGAAGAGCTGGCGAATCATGGACTCGGTAATGTCCATGATGTCGTTTTCTTCAACGAACGAGGCCTCGATGTCGATTTGCGTGAACTCGGGCTGGCGATCGGCACGCAGATCTTCGTCGCGGAAACACTTGGCAATCTGGTAGTAGCGGTCAAACCCCGCCACCATCAACAGCTGCTTGAAGAGCTGCGGCGACTGCGGCAGTGCAAAGAAGTTGCCCGCATGGGTACGGCTCGGCACCAGGTAATCGCGCGCGCCTTCGGGTGTCGCACGGGTCAAAACCGGGGTTTCGATATCCAGAAATCCCTGATTTTCGAGGAACGCGCGGACGGTGTGTGAAATACGCGAACGCAGCCGCAGCTTGTCGATCATATCGGGGCGGCGTAAATCGATGTAGCGGTGTTTGAGGCGCACCTCTTCACCGACTTTGCCATGCTCGTCGAGCTGGAAAGGCGGCGTCACCGCGGTATTAAGCACTTCGACATCTTTTGCCAGTACTTCAATCATCCCGGTGGGCATGTTGGGATTTTGCGTGCCCTCGGGGCGCAGACGAACCCGCCCGGTAATGCGCAGAACGAACTCATTGCGAGCACGGTCGGCATTGGCAAACGCGTCGGCGGTATCTGGATCCACGACGAACTGAGCGACGCCGTCGCGATCGCGCATATCGAGGAAGATAACCCCACCGTGGTCACGGCGGCGATGCACCCACCCGCATACGGTGACCGTCTGGTCTACCAATGTTTCATTTAGCTGGCCGCAATAATGACTGCGCATGTCTCATCCTGTTGTGTTTCGTGGCAAAAGATAATGGTGGGCCTTGATAGGCCCAGGTACGTGGGCTAGGCCGCCGTGTCTTTTTTCTTGGCCGCCGGACCGGTGCCATTCTGACCGCCGGTCTCCGGCGTTGCGCTTTTAGCATCAGCAGCTAAATTCTTTTTGCTGCCGGTTTTAAAATCAGTCTCGTACCAGCCGCCGCCCGCCAGACGAAAACCGGCCGCGGATACCAGCCGCGAAAGGCTGGCGCTTTCGCAAACGGGGCAGTCCGTCAACGGATCGGCGCTGATTTTTTGCAATTTATCCATGCGATGGCCGCAGGCCTTGCACTCATATTCATAGATGGGCATGTTGATGACTCCAGATAAAGCTCAACTCCGACAAAACAGCAACATGAATGCTGCCAAGCTGCAATATGCGGCCCGTCGGGATAAATTCCAAGGCGATGATTATTCACGCCAGTTTATTATACCCTTTTGTGCCCCCTGCCGAGCAAGGCTAGACGCCACCGGCAGACAGTGGAGGTCAGAAAATGCCTAATGCAGTGATACTGGATGCCGAAAGCCTCGGCCCGCAAATCGATTTAACCGCCATCCGCCAGGCGGTATCGCATCTTGAGGTGTTTGGTCAAAGCACGACTCAACAGGCCCGTGAGCGTCTGGCCAAGGCCGATATCGCCATTGTCAATAAAGTTGTGCTGGATGCGGAGACACTCAATCAATTGCCCTCGCTCAAATTGATCTGCGTGCTGGCTACCGGGCTTAACAATATCGACCTGGAGACTGCCCATGCTAGAGGGATAGCGGTTAAAAACGTTGCCGCTTATGGTACCGCCAGTGTGTCGCAGCACACCTTGATGCTGATGCTGACATTGGCAAACCGACTGCCGCTTTATCAACGGGATGTCGCCGCAGGTGCCTGGCAGAAAAGCGACTTCTTCTGCCTGCAGCATTATCCAACGATGCAGCTGTCGGGCAAGCACCTGGTGATGGTAGGCCAGGGCGAACTGGGTTCGGAAGTGGCACGACTGGCTGAAGCGCTGGGCATGCGCGTCACCTTTGCAGCCCGGCCGGGTAATGAAGCGAACGATAACCGCGCGTCGCTCGACGACCTGCTACCGGAAGCCGACGTTATCAGCCTTCACTGCCCGCTGAATGACGCCACCCGTCACCTGATCAATGCCTCACGCCTGGCCAGGGCCAAGTCTTCGTTATTGCTGGTTAACTGTGCCCGAGGAGGCGTTATCGACGAACATGCCGCGCTCTCGGCACTCAGGGATGGGCAGATCGGCGGGCTTGCCGTCGACGTGCTACCCAATGAGCCGCCCCGCGAAGGACATCCTCTGCTGGACGCGTTGGATGAAGCACTCAACCTGATTGTCACGCCCCATAACGCCTGGATTACGCCAGAAGCCAGGCAAAACATTGTCGGCTTGACCGCTGAGAACATCCAGCAGTGGCAAGCAAGCCGCTAATAAGTCGCGAAATGATCCGGAGCGTGGCACTGATCCAGGACGTTAAATTCGACATGGGTCACCTGCGCTCCTTCGGGACCTTTCCATAACCATTCGCTGACGGTTTTCACATCCTCTGGACGGCCGCAAAGCAACACTTCAACACGGCCGTCAGGCAAATTTTTTGCATAGCCGGTTAAACGGTGCTGCAGTGCCTGTTGTTGGGTAGAGCGCCGAAACCAGACGCCTTGCACTTTCCCCGTCACCCACGCACGTACACAACAATCTGCCATTGTCGCCTCCTGTTTTAACCGTCGTCATGTTCCTGATATTTGATAACAACAGCGCTATTGCGTGGCACCAACGGCCGACCTCTGCGTAACAGAAGCGAACGCGTAAAGGCGGCGCCAAACAGCAAAATGAGAGATGAATAATAAACCCACAGCAGCACCATCACTACAGAACCCGCCGCACCGTAAGTGGAAGCCGTTGCCGTATAAGCAAGATAGACAGCGATGACGCTCCGGCCAATGGTAAATAATACGGCTGTCACCAACGCCCCTATCAGGACATCCTGCCAACTCAACACCACATCGGGCAAGACCTTGAAAATCGTTGCGAAAAGCAGCGCAACGACCAACAGGGAAACCAGCGATTCGGCCACTTGGCTCAGCAGGCCTATGTAAGGCAGCAGTTGATCTGCAGCGCCGAGGGCGCTTCGGATGGCCACACCCAACACTAACGAAACCAGCAATATAAATCCGATCGACAGTACAACCGTCAACGAGAGGATGCGATTTTTGATGAACACCAGCGCCCCGTTAGCAGTCGGCTTGGCGGTGACGCCCCAGATCGTATTGAGCGAGAACTGCATTTGTGCAAACACCGTCGTGGCACCCACGACAAGTGCGCCCACGCCGAGTAGCGTCGGCATTATTCCCGCCTCCTGAATGCGCGATTGAGCGACGGCTTCCTCCACCACCGCTGCGGCATCAGGGCCGATAGTGCCTTGCAGTTGCGCCACGATCTGTCCCTGGGCCGCCTCTTCACCCAGCACAAGGCCGATGACGGTGACCGCAATAATGATGGTGGGCGCCAGTGAGAAGAGGGTGTAAAACGCCAGGGAACCGGCATAGCTGAAGGCGTTGCGCTTCAACCATAATGACGCTGAATCCCTGATCACGTTGCCCCAAAAACAAGCACTGCGTTTAAGCATGAAAACTCCCTAATCCATTGATAAAGGTCCAACTATCCATGGCCTAATTTAATCAGCATACCCAATCACACCGTTGGCTGCAGAGGTAGATTGCGCCGCCTGGACAAGCCCACCATAATGCGGGGCCATGACTTACAGACAAAGGACGGCCTCGCATGCCAACTGATGCCTCACACCCGAGCCAGGCGTATGAGTTTGACTGCCTCGTCTTTATTGGCCGTTTTCAGCCCCCTCACCTGGGCCATGTGGCGGTTATTCGTGAGGCGCTGAAACAAGCCCGTCAGGTCATCGTGTTGGTCGGCTCATCCTGGCAGGCACGCTCGCTGCGTAACCCCTGGCGTTTTGATGAACGGCAGATGCTGTTGCGTTCAGGTTTTGACGAGGAGGATAACCAGCGACTGGAAATCACACCGCTACTGGACGCGCTTTACAACAACGACGTCTGGGTTCGCGATGTTCAGCGTAAAGTACGGGATTTGACCGCGCCGACAAATGCCAGGCTGCCACGGATCGGCCTTATAGGGGCTAGCCGGGGGCAATCCAGCTACTACCTGTCACTATTTCCGCAATGGGAGTCGGTGAGTGTCCCCTTGGTCGAAGGCATTTCGGCGAGCCAGATCCGTGAGCGTTTATTCCGCTCGCCTGGCTCCACCGACGATTACCTCAGTACAGGGGCCTACCACGACCTACCGCCCGGCGTGGTCGATCATGTGCAAGCTTTTTGCCGGGGCAGCGACTATGAACAGCTGCTGGAAGAACAGCAACTGCTGGACCAGTACCGTCAAGCCTGGCAGCAGGCCCCCTACCCGCCCATTTTTGTCACTGTCAATGCCGTGGTGGTCCAGTCAGGGCATGTGCTGCTGGTGCGCCGGACGGCAGCACCGGGTAAGGGGCTGTTCGCGCTGCCGGGCGGCTTTATCAATCCCCATGAGCGCTTGCTTGACGCCTGCCTGCGGGAATTGCGTGAGCGTATTCGCTTGAAGGTGCCAGAGCCGGTATTGAAAGGCTCATTGAGGGGGCAGCGCCTGTTTGACGAACCCCACCGCAGCTGGCGAGGTCGAACACTGGCGGAAGCATTTTACTTTGCCCTGCGCCCTGATCAGCAGCTGCCTCGCTTGAAACCCGTCAAGGGCGGCGACCATGCCCGCTGGGTCGCCCTTGCCGACCTCCAACCCGACAGCCTGTTTGAAGATCATTTTTTTATTATTCAAAATTTTCTCGGCCTGCCTGCCGACTTCAGCAGCGCTCCATCGCACTAGTCCAAAAAACCTGGGCTTATCCCTGCAGGAAGTCCCGGGGCAGCTTCATCATTTGTCGCCACAGGCGTTCGACACCAGGCTTGTGGACCAGTGAACAGCGATATAGCCGTATTTCAAGCGGGATATCCCAATTGGCATCGGCGGCACGCACCAAACGACCGCTTTTGAGCTCCTCGCGGATGCAGAAATCAGGTATCCAGGCAACCCCCACCCCCTGCAATACCATGCCTTTCAAGCCCTCGGCCATGGCGGTCTCATAAACCGTGCGCAGCTTCATGCGCAGCGGGTCGTTTTTCAGCAGCATGCGCACACTGCGGCCTAAAAAGGCCCCCTGCGTATAAGCCAGATAGGGCACTGAACTGTCCTGCTGAAGCGAAAACAATGGCTTGCCCTGGGCATCGGGTAATGACACGGGCAGCATATTGACGTTGCCGATCGAAAAAGACGGGAACACTTCGGCATCCAACTGCATGGTGGCGAAGGGATCATAATAGGCCAACATGAGGTCACAGTTGCCTTCACGCAGCACGTGAATCGCCTCTCCGACATTCATGGCGACCAGGCGGGTAGGCAGCTCCCCGAGCCCTTTTTGCAACCTTGATATCCAGGGGGGATAAAAGCTCAGCGCTAACGAATGCGCGGCAACGATATCCAGCGCCTCATTGGCAATCGAGAGCCCACGTAAATGGCCTAACGATTCGGTAAGCTGTTCAACAAGGTTTCGCGCGGTGACCAGAAACAGCTGGCCTTCTGAGGTCAAGCCCACCGGCGTTGTCGAACGGTCGACCAAGGTTACCCCCACCGCCTGCTCTAACGCCCGGATACGCCGACTGAACGCTGGCTGTGTCACGTGCCGCTGCCTTGCCGATGCCGAAAAGCTACGTGTATTGGCCAATGCGACAAAATCTTCCAGCCATTTTGTTTCAAGGTTCACCAACGACTCCTTGTCACCCTAGTTATTTGAATTGATCTGTCACCGAGCCGTCAGGCTACTGAATGGGCGCCGTTAAATAGGCCGCCCGAGAGACCACTTTTTTCCACCAGGGACGCTGGGCAATTTCATCCAGACTGATACGACGACATCTTGCGAAATCATTCTCGAGCATCAAGCTAACCTGAGTGGCCACCGACGCGCTGGGCATAAAAGCGGTAATTTCAAAATTCAACCGGAAAGAACGGTTGTCCATATTCACCGTACCGACGGTTGCTGCCTTGTTGTCAACGAGCATGACTTTTTGGTGTAAAAAACCTGGGAGATAACGGTATATTTTTACGCCTGCACGCAGCATGTCGGGCAGGAATGAAAAGGCTGACAGGAAAACCAGTAAATGATCGGGGCGTTCAGGCATCATGACCCGGACATCAACCCCCCGCATGGCGGCCAGCCGAAGTGCATCCTGAACGCCCTGATCCGGCACGAAATAAGGGCTGGTGACCCACAGCCGCTCTTCCGCGCTCTGAATCACCTGCTGTATCAGCAGGCTGGCCGTATCCTGGCGATCTGCGGGCCCCGAGGGAACCACGACCACATGGTGGTTACTGGCAAAGGTCTTCAGGGGCTGCCAATCCAGGGTAATGACCTCCCCTGTGGCCCAATGCCAATCTTCCCAGAAGGCTTCCTGAAGACCCAGGACACTCGGGCCTTCAAGCTTGAGATGGGTATCACGCCAGGGGCCACGATCCGGGTCCTCGCCCAGATATTCCACGCCGACGTTAAACCCGCCAAGCCAACCTTCCTGGCCGTCGACCACCATCACCTTGCGGTGATTACGGAAATTTAGCTGAAAAGGATGCTTCAGCCCCCTGGAAGAACGAAACGCACTGACTTCAATACCTGACTGCGCCAGATCATTTAAATAGCGATCGTTGAGCTTTCGGCTGCCCATCTCGTCGTAGAGGAAGTAAATATTGATGCCACGCCGGACAGCCTGCTGAAGGTATCCCATCAATCGACGCCCGAGGCGATCATCCCGGACGATGAAGAATTGCAGAAGGATATAGCGCTGTGCACGCTCGATACCGGCAAACAGGCTTTCGAACGTTTCCTTGCCGTCAATCAGCAAGGTTGCCTGATTCCCCTGCGTCATCGGCATCATGGCTAACTGCTCAACGGCTTTAATGTCAGCGCTTTTGGCTGAAACGCTGTAAGGATCAATGTTGGCACGATAACGCACCAGCATGCGGCGCAATATATTGTCACGCACCCCGCGGGCCGTGACATAACCATAAAACCGCGGCCTGCCAAATAGCCAATAGGCGGGTACGGCCACATAAGGAAAGGTGAGCAGTGAAATAATCCAGGCGACCGCCCCCTGAGAGGTCCGACTGGACATCAACGCCATAATCGCTGAAACAATCCCCAGCGCATAGATCAACAAGATGCTGGTCCCTAGCAACCACGAGGTCATAGTGGTGTCCTCATTATGGGTGTCAATTCCATTGCGATGCGCCGGTTGAACATGGATAAAGGCCCCGCCACTGGCAGAGCCTTTATCGCCTGGAACCCGTTATCCGTTACGACATTCAAGCCGTCTGGGCGATAATGTCCTTCCACTTGGCAGGCCCGGTCTGGTGAACCGAGGTCCCTGCACTATCCACGGCAACGGTAACCGGCATGTCTTCTACTTCGAACTCATAAATAGCTTCCATGCCGAGATCCTCGAAGCCAACCACGCGAGACTTCTTGATTGCCTGGGCAACGAGATACGCCGAACCGCCCACCGCCATCAGGTAAACCGCCTGATTATCGCGAATGGCGTCAATGGCTTCCTGCCCACGCTCGGCCTTGCCGACCATGCCCAGCAGGCCTGTTTCTTCGAGCATGGTACGGGTGAACTTGTCCATACGGGTGGCGGTAGTGGGGCCTGCGGGGCCTACGACTTCGTCCCCGATCGGGTCTACCGGGCCCACATAGTAGATAAACCGCCCTTTCATATCGACTGGTAAGGGTTCGCCCTTGGCAATCATATCCACCATACGCTTGTGGGCCGCATCACGCCCGGTCAACAGCTTGCCGTTCAACAAGAGTGTATCGCCGGGCTGCCAGGTCTTGACGTCTTCGGGTGTCACCGTATCCAGATTGACACGTTTGACGTTGTCGCCTGCCTCACGGGTAATTTCCGGCCAGTCCTCCAACTTGGGAGCAGGCAATGCCACGGGACCCGAGCCATCCAGCGTGAAGTGGGCATGGCGAGTGGCGGCGCAGTTGGGAATGATGGCAACCGGCTTATTCGCTGCGTGGGTCGGGTAATCCTTGACCTTGATATCCAGCACGGTGGTCAAACCGCCCAACCCCTGGGCGCCAATGCCACTTTTATTGACCTTGTCGAACAGCTCCAGGCGCAGCTCCTCGGCACGATTGCTGGCCCCACGTGCCTGCAGGTCCTGGATATCGATCGGGTCCAGCAGTGCCTCTTTGGCAATTTCCATGGCCTTTTCCGCCGTACCACCAATGCCAATGCCCAGCATGCCCGGCGGACACCAGCCTGCACCCATTTTAGGCAGTTGCTCCATCACCCAGTCCACCACGCTGTCAGAGGGGTTGAGCATGGCAAACTTGGATTTTGCCTCGCTGCCGCCGCCCTTGGCCGCCACATGAATATCGACTTTATCGCCCGGCACGAGTTTGTGGTGGATAATCGCCGGGGTGTTGTCCTTGGTATTCTGGCGCTTGCCATCAGGGTCCGCCAGGACAGACGCCCGCAGGATATTATCAGGGAGCTGATAAGCGCGACGCACCCCTTCATTGACCATGTCATCCAGACTCATTTCCGCGTCCCAGGTCACCTTCATGCCCACATGAACGAACACGGTGACGATACCGGTATCCTGACAAATCGGGCGATGGCCGGTGGCACACATCCGTGAATTGATCAGGATCTGGGCGATGGCATCCTTGGCGGCGGGGTTTTCTTCACGCTCGTAAGCTGCCGCCATGGCATCGATAAAGTCTTTGGGATGGTAGTAAGAGATGTACTGCAGTGCATCGGCAACGCTTTGAATCACGTCGTCCTGGCGAATCACGGTCATGGACAAACTGCTCCTCGGTTATCGTCTTATCGGTGGCCTAAGCGGTTATTGGAATAGCGGCCTTTTGGCTGAAAACATTATACCGTATTGGCATTACCCCGGCAGTAACACCAACGTTATAGAATCAGGGAATAGCAGGTTTTAGTTCTTTCAATAATAAGATAACGGTATAAATTATGGTGTATTGCTTTGACAGCCCGGGCACCAATACAGCCGCCGGGAGCCGACCATCATGCGTTCGATAACCTGGCCGCAGCGATGGCAGCCAAGTCCCGCCCGTTCAAAAACGCTGAATCGCCATTGGCGGCGCGGTTCACCCACGGCAATGGCCTGCTCAATCCAGGACTGTTTATTGGTAACACCCGCCTGCTCGTAGGCCTGACGGGTCGTTTCGATAATGCAAACGGCGAGTTGTTGGCGCTGTTGCTCGGTTAAATCAACGGGGCGTTGTTTGGGGTGGCACTGGGCGTAGAAGAGAATTTCCGAGCGCAGATAATTGCCTAACCCCGCGACAAAACCCTGGTCGAGTAGTAATGCCCCCAGGCTGCGCCGATGAAATTGCTTGAGGCTCAAACGTTGCTGAACTTGCAGTGGCGTCACCGCCTGGCTCAGCAGGTCAGGCCCGAGCCGGGACAAAAAAGGATGCTCGGCGAGATTATCTTCATGCCAGAGTGAAATATCCGACGCGCTATAGAGACTGGCGCAGCGCCCTTCTGTGGTTAATCGAACGCGCAGCGAGCGCCGGGTACTGGGAGGCTTATCTTCTTTGTGCAGTTTCCAAACCCCATAAAGCTGATTATGGGAGTAAAGCACGCGCTGATCGGCGAACCCAATCAGCATTGCCTTGCCCCGGGTGTCTACCCGCAAAACCCGCACCCCAATCAGCGACGCTGCCTGCTCGGCAAGTTCGGGGAAGGCGAACCAGGCATCGTCAACCACCCGGCCGCCTATCTGCTGCTCAATACGATCTGCCGCACGGCGGATTTCTGGACCTTCAGGCATGCCCTACCCTAGCGCCAGCTGTTTTTCTTTCATCTTGTGCAACTGGTCACGCAGGCGTGCCGCTTCCTCGAACTCGAGATTTTGCGCCGCTTCAAACATGGCATCCTCGATTTTGCTGATCGCGGCGAGGAAATCGTGCTTGTCCATGCTGGCGGTATCGTACTCGGCAGCACTCTCGGCCACCTTGCGATCACTGCCACGCTTACGGTTGCTTTTCTTGCCTGGGGCCTGCGCAGCTTCCATGATATCGGTCACCGAACGTGTAATCGTGGTGGGGGTGATACCATGGGCCTCGTTGTGGGCCTTCTGCTTGTCACGCCGACGCTCGGTTTCATCCATCGCCCTGCGCATGGAATCGGTAACCCGGTCGCCGTAAAGGATGGCTTTACCCTGGGCGTTACGCGCGGCGCGGCCAATGGTCTGGATCAATGAGCGTTCGTTACGCAGGAAGCCTTCTTTATCGGCATCGAGAATGGCAACCAATGAGACTTCCGGGATATCCAGCCCCTCTCGCAGCAGGTTGATCCCCACCAGCACGTCGAATTTACCCAGCCGCAGGTCGCGAATGATTTCCACCCGCTCGACGGTATCGATATCCGAGTGCAGATAACGAACGCGGATACCATGCTCGTCCAGGTATTCGGTCAGATCTTCTGCCATGCGCTTGGTGAGCGTGGTCACCAATACCCGTTCGCCCACTTCCGTGCGAAGTCCGATCTCGGAGAGCAAATCATCGACCTGAGTGCTTGCAGGACGCACTTCAATTTCAGGATCCAGCAGCCCCGTCGGCCGCACGACCTGCTCGACCACCTGGCCTGCATGCTCGGCTTCATAGGGGCCCGGTGTCGCCGAGACGAAAATCGTTTGCGGCGAAATGGCTTCCCACTCTTCAAACTTCATCGGCCGGTTATCGAGTGCAGATGGCAGGCGGAAACCGTATTCCACCAGCGTTTCCTTGCGCGACCGGTCGCCTTTGTACATACCGCCTACCTGGGGCACGCTGACGTGGGATTCATCGATAAACAGCAGCGCATCGTCAGGCAGGTAGTCGAAAAACGTCGGTGGTGGCTCGCCGGGGGCGCGGCCCGATAAATAGCGTGAGTAGTTTTCGATACCGTTGCAGTAACCCAACTCAAGCATCATCTCGATATCGTAAAGCGTACGCTGCTCGAGCCGCTGCGCCTCCACCAGACGTTCGTGCTTGCGCAGCCACTCCAGACGCTCTTTAAGCTCCGCCTTGATATCGTCAATCGCAGCCAGGATCGTTTCCCGGGGCGTAACATAGTGGGATTTCGGGTAGATGGTCATGCGCGGGACTTGCCCGCGCACGTCGCCCGTCAGAGGATCAAAGAGCCGGATCGAGTCGATTTCATCGTCAAACAACTCCACCCGTACGGCTTCTTCTTCGGCATCTGCCGGGAAAATATCGATCACGTCGCCTCGCACCCGGTAAGTACCACGGCGAAAATCCATATCGTTGCGGGTGTATTGAAGTTCCGCCAGGCGGCGCAAGAAGGCACGCTGGTCGATCAACTCGCCGCGGGTAAAATGCAAGCGCATCTTGAGATACTGGTCAGGGTCGCCCAGGCCGTAGATGGCCGACACCGATACGACGATCAACGCATCCCGGCGCTCCAGGAGTGCCTTGGTCGCCGACAGGCGCATCTGCTCGATGTGGTCGTTGATGGAGGCATCTTTTTCAATAAAGGTGTCCGACGACGGCACATAGGCTTCCGGCTGGTAGTAATCGTAGTAGGAAACGAAGTACTCAACGGCGTTGTCCGGGAAAAACGCTTTGAACTCACCATAAAGCTGCGCCGCCAACGTCTTGTTGGGCGCCATGACAATCGTCGGCCGCTGCTGTTGCGCGACGATATTGGCCATGGTGAAGGTTTTCCCCGAGCCGGTGACACCGAGCAGCGTTTGATGGGCAAGTCCCGACTCAAGACCACTCACCAAGCCCTTGATAGCGTTGGGCTGGTCGCCTGCGGGCTCAAACTTCGACTGCAACCGGAAATCCTTGCTCATCTTCGCTCCTGATCAGGGTAAGGCGAGCTACGTGGCGCTCGTCGTAATCTCCACGGTCGATGTGGTCATCAACCGCTGGATGGGGCAGCGATGGCTGATATCTTCCAGCCGGGCACGCTGCTCGGCATCGTCAATGCCGTGAAATGTCATCGTCACTGCCAGCTTGTAAACGCCTTTCGTTTCCTGGCTATCATCGCGCTGAACAGTGACGGTAATGCCTTCCAGGGGCCATTGCTTCCGCTTGGCGTACATCTGTACCGTAATGGCCTTGCAGGTACCCAAGGCGATATCGAAGTAGTCGTGGGGGTCTGGCGCGCTGCCGTCTCCCCCCACTACGGGCGGCACATCCGCCGCCAGATCCTCAAGGCCGTCGACTTCAACGCGCTGACGAAAGACGCTGTTGCGCTCACTGATCACCGTAATCGGCTTGTGCATCATGTTACCTTTATGCCCAGGTTGAGCTTTTCAACGGCCTTGATGAGCGCTTCACGCTTTACCCGGCCGTCCACCTCAGCGCCATAGCGGCCCACTTCAGCGCTGTCCACGCCGTCGAGCATCATCAGCGCGGTGGTAATCTGATTGACCTGTTCAGCGGATTTGACCCCGTGAAAGGTTAATGATTGCTGTGCCATTGGCTAGCCTTGTTTCAAATACATTGTACTGTCACGGGTCAATGCCAACGATTATTGGCTCTCCGAGCGGATTGATATTGTCCTATGCAAAACTGATACAGACAACGAGTCTAGCATGCGGCGGGGACCTTGCAATCGCGGCCCATCGCCCACACTTAAGGTAATATTGATTCGCATCACGATTCAGCCACCCCTTCAACAGGAGTTGTCATGGCGACCGTTCCCTCTCTCGATGCCCTTAACAGCGGTATTCGCCTTCACCACCTGGCGGCCTTGGATATCCAGGGCCCCGATGCCGAGAAATTCTTGCAAGGGCAAACCAGCGCTCAGGTTAGCCTGGCCGACGGGCGCTTTGCGCCGCTCACCTGTTTCTGCACGCCAAAGGGGCGCATGCTGGCGAATGCTCAACTGATGAAGATAGGCGACAGTCATTATCGGCTACTTCTCAGCGAGTCGCTGCTGGAAACGCTGACCAGCCATTTGAAAAAATTTGCTGCTTTCTATAAAGCGGAGTTGACCCCGCTTCCCGAGCTCTCGCTGGTCGGCGCTGGAGAAAATGCCCGCTCAATCGCGGAAACGCTGGATCTCCCCTTGCCCAAGGCGCCAGGCACTCAATCCGCAAACCCGCACGCCAGCGTGCTGTGTTATCCGGGCGATACACCACGCTGGCTGTTCTGTCTGGAAGACGACACCCTGATCGAGGCCCTTGACGATGAAGGCGGCCGGGCGGCCTGGCAACTGGCCGACATTCGCAGCGGCCTGGCATGGTTGACCGAGGCACAGCAGGACCATTTCCTGCCGCAGATGCTCAACTGGGAAGCGCTTGGTGGGATCAGCTTTAAAAAAGGCTGTTATACCGGTCAGGAAGTCGTTGCCCGGGCCCATTTCCGCGGTCAGGTAAAAAAACGTCTGGTGCGCGCTGAACTTGCGAATAGCGAGGCGCCGACAACCGGGGACACGGTCATCAATGAAGCCAGCAAGGCCGTCGGCGAAGTCGTTAACAACGCCGTGAGCGAAACAGGCAGCATCGAGCTTCTGGCTGTCATGAATACCAAGGTGATGGAAGAGGCCATGCCCGTTTATATCGGGGAGACCCGCTTGACACTGCTTGACCTTCCCTACCCTATCGAACGGCTCGACCCCGAGCAACTCGCCATGGGCCTGGCCAATTGAAGGCTGGTTAATCGACGGCAAAGGGTAGTCGAAACAGACGGGCAGCATTGGCGCTGCTGATGGCGGCAACATGCTCGCGTGTTTGTCCGCGTAATGTTGCCACGACATCGCAGACGTCGCTCACCCGGCAGGGTTCATTGCGCTGGCCCTGGTAGCCACTGAGCGGCATATCGGGGCTGTCCGTTTCCAGCACAAAGCTGTCATCGGGTAATGCCCTGATAACGCGGTGCAAGCGCTTTGCCCGCTGATAGGTCGCCGCGCCGCCCAACCCCAGGACATAACCGAGATCCACAAATTTCCTGGCCTGTTCGTAAGACCCGGCAAAGGCATGGATCAACCCGGTTCTGGAAAGCGTGCGCTGGCGAAGCCGTTTGGCGACGGTGTCGTTGGCTTTGACACAGTGCACGACCACCGGCAACGCATGCTGCTTGGCCAAGGTCAATTGGGCATCAAAGTACGCCCACTGGGCATCGAGCGTAGCGTCGAAGCGTGCATCAATCCCGCACTCGCCGACGGCAACCAGCTCGGAACGCTCATTCAGCAAGCACTCCAATCGGGCAAGATCCTGGTCACGGTGTTCATCCATAAAGTAAGGATGAAGGCCCGCGCATACGCTGACATCCTGATGTTGCTGCCCAAGCGCCAGCACGGCTTGCCAACGGGCGCAGGTCGTCCCCGGCACGATGAAGTGCTTGACCCCCACGCCTCTCGCGGCTGCCATGACCGCATCACGATCAGGATCGAACTCCGCAAAATCAAGATGGCAGTGGGCATCAATCAGCATGGTCGCCTCGTATTGCCAGGCTAGTGCTCGCGTGTCGGCTGGAAGCGAATGTCCGGCCAGCGCTCCTGGGTCATCTGCAGGTTGACGCGGGTCGGCGCGATGTAGGTCAGGTAGCCCCCGCCATCGATCGCCAGGTTGGCGCTTGCCTTGCGCTTGAACTCCTCCAGCATCTTGGCATCTTCACAATACACCCAGCGGGCCGTCTGCACATTGACGGCTTCATACAGGCAATCCACCTTGTATTCTTCCTTCAAGCGGTGCGCCACCACGTCAAACTGCAGCGTCCCCACGGCCCCCAGGATCAGGTCATTGTTGTCGATCGGCATGAAGACCTGGGTAGCGCCTTCTTCCGAGAGCTGCTGCAGGCCTTTCTGCAAGGCTTTCATTTTAAGCGGATCTTTCAAGCGCACGCGTTTGAAAAGCTCCGGCGCAAAGTGTGGAATACCGGTAAAGCGCATATTCTCGCCCACGGTAAACGTATCGCCAATCTGGATGGTGCCATGGTTGTGCAGGCCAATGATATCGCCAGGCCAGGCTTCTTCCACCTGGGAGCGGTCGGAGGCCATGAACGTCAGCGCGTCGGCAATCTTGACATCCTTGTTGATACGCACATGGCGCATCTTCATGTTCTTGTCGTACTTGCCCGAGCACACCCGCAGGAAAGCGATACGATCGCGGTGGTTGGGATCCATATTGGCCTGGATCTTGAACACGAAGCCCGTAAAACGAGGGTCGTCAGCCGGGACATCCCGCACATCGGTTTCCCGGGGCTGGGGGGCTGGGGCATATTCAACAAAGCCATCCAGCATTTCGCGAACGCCAAAGTTACCCATCGCGGTTCCGAAGTAGACGGGCGTCAATTCCCCACGGCGATAGGCGTCAAGGTCGAACTCATGGGATGCGCCGCGCACCAGCTCGACTTCCATGCGCAGTTCCTCGGCCTGCTCTTCACCCAGCACTTCATCTACCTCGGGGCTATCCAGCCCCTCGATACGCTTGTCCTCGGGGATGCGACTGCCCTGGCCCTGGGTGTAGAGATGAACCACATCGTTGTACAGGTGATACACCCCACGGAAATGCCGTCCCATGCCGATGGGCCATGTCATGGGCGCACACTGGATATTGAGCACCGTCTCGACTTCGTCCATCACCTCGATAGGGTCACGGATATCGCGGTCCATTTTATTGATGAAGGTCAGAATCGGCGTGGTGCGCAGACGACAGACGTCCATCAGCTTGATGGTCCGGTCCTCGACGCCTTTAGCGCCGTCAATCACCATCAGGGCAGAGTCCACCGCTGTCAGGGTACGGTAGGTATCTTCAGAGAAATCCTCGTGACCTGGCGTATCAAGCAGGTTAACGATGCGTCCTCCGTAGGGAAACTGCATCACGGAGGTTGTCACCGAGATGCCCCGTTCCTGCTCCATTTTCATCCAGTCCGAGGTGGCATGACGGTCATTACGCTTGCTTTTCACCGAACCGGCCAGCTGGATGGCATTGCCGAACAGCAGCATCTTTTCAGTAATGGTCGTTTTACCGGCATCAGGGTGGGAAATGATAGCAAAGGTTCTTCTAAGCCCGGCTTCCTGGGCTAATTGGGTATCTTTCATCGGGCCTCATCATTAGCGTGTACTCAGCCAGACACATAGATGCCAAGTGTCAGCGGCCGAGCTATATGGCATTGCTGGCAATTGTACCCTCGCAGACAATCTTGGGCCACAAGAGGACGGTTTTGGGACGGGTTAGAAGCGCAGCTTCCTGTCCTGAACAGCGCGCACCATGGAAAGGAGCCAGACGCGGATAAACGGCCATAAAAAAACGCCGGGAGACCGGCGTTTTTTTC
This sequence comes from Halomonas sp. G11, assembly GCF_001663515.1. Taxonomy (NCBI): domain Bacteria; kingdom Pseudomonadati; phylum Pseudomonadota; class Gammaproteobacteria; order Oceanospirillales; family Halomonadaceae; genus Halomonas; species Halomonas sp. G11. Next base: position 275,204 of record NZ_LYXG01000023.1, on the reverse strand, counting down.
AAAGCTGTCGCTAACCAAATGAATGTTAGGCGAAGGTGTTGACCTGAGTTCCCACGGTGCCCTCTTTTGCCAGATCAGGCTGTGCACCGGTATCGGCGGACGCCATGATGTCAGTCACCTGCTGGGCCTGCGTATCCAATGCTTCCTTGAACACCTGCATTTGAGCCTGCTCAGCACTCTGGGCCTGGTTCATGTAGAGCGCTGTGCTGACCGCATTGCTGACGGCTACATCCATATGATCACCTCAATGTAGTACGAATATACCAGAAGACTAGCAAATGGTGCGGCAACACGCAAAACATGCCATCTAAAAACGCTCGGCCCTGAAGGGCGCCATATCGATGGCGGGCGTCTTGCCTTCCATCATGTCAGCAAGCAGGTAGCCCGTTGCCGGCCCCAGGGTAAACCCTTGATGACCGTGTCCGAAGGCCAACCAGAGGCCTTTATGCCGAGGCGCAGGGCCAATCACCGGCTTCATATCCGGAAGACACGGGCGTGCGCCCTTCCAGGCGGCTTCATCAAGACGCTCAGCCAGCGGAAAAATACGCCGTGCAGCGCTTTCCGCCGCGCTTAGCTGGCCTTCATCAGCCGGTGACTCAAGGCGGTCCAGCTCGGCACCGGTGGTCAGCCGAATACCGGCATTCATGGGCGCCAGCAAGTAGCCTACCTCGGCATCCATCAACCAGTACTGCAACCGAGCCGGTGCTTGAGTGGCATAATGCATGTGATAGCCCCGCTTGACGAAGGTCGGGAAGCGGTATCCCAAGCCCTTGAGCCACTCGCCTGACCAGGGTCCCAGCGCCATTACGACATCGTCTGCGGCCACCTCTCCATCACTGGTGGTCACACACCATTGTGCTTCACGCTGGGTAACCGACTGAATGTCACTTTGCACAATCTGACCGCCATTGGCGACGAATGATGCCGCATACGCGGCCACCAACGCGCCAGGATCAGCGACTGTCCAGGGATCAAGCCAGTGAATGGCCCCCATGATGTCATCGCCAAGGCCAGGCTGCCTGTCTAGCAACGCCTTTCGATCCAACACCTGAAATTGCACATCGTAGAGGTCCCGCATTTCTTCGGCCTCTTTCGCGCGCTTGGCCAGCTTCTCAGGCGTTCGATATATCTCCAGCCAGCCTTGGCGACGCACCAGGTCCTCGGCACCCGCGGCCTCGATCATCGGTCCATGGGTTTTAAGACACAACTGAATCAAGGAGGCATATTCCGGCACGATCTGGCGGTAGCGACGCGGCGAGGAATGATGCCAATAACTCAATAACGGCGACGCCGCCTCCAGCATACCGCCAGTACGATAGCGAATATCCACGCGTCGATTGGGCAGCACGCTCAGGATGGTTTTCAAATCGCGAGGAAAGGGGTAGGGCTTTACCGCTTCACGCTGGATAATACCGGCATTGCCAAAGGAGGTTTCCCGGCCTGGCTGGCGTCGGTCCATCAGAGTGACCTGAATCCCCCGCTGCTGCAGATGCCATGCAATGCTGACACCTACCATACCTGCCCCTAACACCACCGCATGACGCGACATTGAAACACCCTCCCATCGACAAATTGCACGACACGCAGGTCAGTCACACCGCACGCCTAGTTACCTAAAAAATAGCACTGATAAAGAAGCATTAATACAGTCTAAAAAACTGTTTTTAATCAAAATATCAGAAATTAATATCGCCAAAGACAAAAAAACCGAAAGCGTCCGGTATTACGGCACAGCAATTGCTTTGCCTTATTACCGCGAGGACCATCATTAGGGCAAAAGGCGCTAATTCAGCGCCGCCTTAACCACGCTTCGCCGTGCGCCATGCACCCAAATAGAGCTAACAGCGCACCAAAAAAGAACAAGGATGCCACCATGCCACTTACCCCCATCATCGATACAGAACTGCTCGATACACTATGGGTATTATGGGCAGCCGCACTGGTCTTTGTCATGCAGGCGGGTTTTTTATGCCTGGAAGCGGGCACAACCCGCAGCAAAAACGCCATCAATGTCGCAATGAAAAATATTGCGGATTTTGCCATTGCACTGAGCGTCTTCTGGCTGGTGGGCTTCGGGTTGATGTTCGGCGTCTCGGAAAGCGGCTGGCTGGGCACAAGCCTGTTCGGGTGGCAGCTCAACTCAGCATCCAGCTGGGTAATCACGCTATTCATCTTTCAAGCCATGTTCTGCGCTACCGCGGCGACCATTGTGGCAGGCGCCGTCGCCGAGAGAATGCCGTTTTTTGCCTACCTCTGGACCGCCCTCTGGATAGCGCTGCTCATCTACCCCGTATTCGGGCACTGGGCATGGGGCGGCCTACTGGGAGGCGAAAGCGGCTGGCTCGCTTCGCTGGGGTTTGTGGATTTTGCAGGTTCCACCGTCGTTCACAGCGTGGGGGGCTGGGTCGCGCTTGCGGCCGTTCTCGCCATCGGCCCTCGCCAGGGACGCTTCAACCAAAACCACCCCCCCACCGCCTTCCCGGCGGGCAACCTGCCCCTTGCCATGCTAGGGGCGCTGTTCATGATACTCGGCTGGTTTGGCTTCAACGGCGGCAGCACGCTGGCCATCAACGGCCAGGTACCCGGCATTCTCGCCAATACGGTCCTGGGCGCCGCCGGGGGCATTCTATCCGCCATGCTGATGGGCTGGCGAGCCCGCCGCTATGCAGACGTCATGTATGCCATCAACGGCGCCATTGCCGGATTGGTCGCTGTTACCGCAGGTGCCCATGCAGTGTCGATGTCGGCAGCACTGGGGCTCGGGGCTGTCAGCGGTGTTCTGATGGTGATCACCAGCGAATGGCTGCTCAACCACCGCATCGATGATGCTGTAGGCGCTATTCCGGCGCATTTGATTCCCGGCATTTGGGGCACACTCGCTCTGCCCTGGATAGCCGACCCCGAGGCGCTGGGAACTGGGCTGGGCACGGCGGAACAGGCCGGTGTGCAGTTGCTGGGCGTCGTTATCTGTGGACTCTGGAGCTTTGGCATTGCGTGGCTGCTGTTTCGTATCTCCGGGCGCTATTTTCCGTTTCGGGTTAGCCCTGAAGATGAAAAAATGGGCTTAAACCTCGCCGAACACGGCACCCATAACGAACTGACCCAATTGCTCGAACACATGCGCCGCCATGAACAACAGGGCGACATGCGCCAGCGCATCGAGGCAGACCCTTTTTCTGAAGTGGGCGAGATTGCCGCAGGCTACAACCGGGTCGCAGCGGCCCTGGAAAGCGCTATCGGCCATACCCGGGTGATGCTTCACAACCTGCGTGACGGCGTGCTTACTTGGCAGGCCAACGGGATACTCACCAGCCTCAACCCCGGGGCGGAGCAACTGTTTGGCGTTCAAGCCGAGCAGATGGTAGGCACCCCTGTCAGCCGCTTGCTGGAGCGCACCAACCTTGCGCCGGGTGAACGCCACGAAATCAAGCTGCGCTCCGCCACTCAGGAAGTCCGCTATCTGGAAGTCCAGATCAGCGAAGGGGCCAGCGGCTCGGACTCGGAACGTTCCGGCATGGTGCGCGACATTACCGAACGCAAGCGTCTGCAGGAACAGCTAAACCGCGAGCGGGACCTGGCCAGAACGACCCTGGCCTCGATTGGCGATGGCGTCATCACCTGCGATGCCAGCGGCCTGATCACGTTCATGAATAGCGAAGCCCAGCGGCTGACCGGCTGGCACCTTCGCGAGGCTCGTGAAAAACCGATCCAGTCGATTTATCGCCTCATTGACGACAAAACCGGCAGTCTACTGAGCAACCCGGCGCGCCAGGTGCTCACCCAGCATCGCGCCATTCATTCCACGGACGACGGCTGGCTTGAGCACTGCGACGGACAGCGAACGCCCATTCAACACAGTGCCGCCCCGATTCGCTCGCGCAGCGGCATTACGTTGGGCGCAGTGGCCGTCTTCCAGGACGTCAGCATCACTCGCCAACTTGCCGACCAGCTTAACTACCAGGCCAGCCACGACAACCTGACAGGGCTAATCAACCGTCGAGCATTTGAAACAACGCTGAGCCAGTTGCTCGATGGCCAGGAAGGCAGTCACGTTTTATGCTATCTGGATCTTGACCAGTTCAAGATCGTCAACGATACCTGCGGCCACATCGCCGGTGATGAGCTTCTCCGCCAGGTGGCCACAAAACTGCAGGCTTATGTCCGCAGCAGCGATACCGTCGCCCGCCTTGGTGGCGACGAGTTTGCCCTGTTACTGCCCAACTGCCCTATGGATCAGGCCAGACAAATCGCCGATGCCATCCGCTGCGATATCGAAAACTATCGCTTTGCTTGGCAGGAGCACACCTTTGGTATTGGCGTCAGCATCGGGCTGGTCGTTCTGAGTGATGCCCACATGCAGTTAACCGATGCCCTGCACGCTGCCGATGCCGCCTGCTACACCGCCAAGGAGGCAGGACGCAACCGACTTCACTGTTACCAGGCCAATGACCATTCGGTACTCGAACGCGACGGTGAGCTTCGCTGGGTACAGCGCTTGCAGAACGCGCTCGACAATGATCATTTCCGACTCTTCTCGCAACCTATCGAAGCTGTCTGCGCCAGACGCCCCGCCTACCAGGAAATACTTTTACGCCTGGAGGAAGACGGCAGCCTGATCACACCAGGCAGTTTTCTACCGGCTGCCGAGCGCTACCACTTTATGCCGCGCATTGACCGCTGGGTGGTCCGCAACACCCTGGCATGGCTGTCCGATATTACCCGCTCAGCCCCCGACACTGCCTGGGGCTGCTGGGGGGTCAACCTCTCGGGCGCGTCGCTGTCCGATGGCGAATTCTGCCGGGACCTGATCACCCAGGTGCAAAATGCCCGGTTGCCCAAGGGCAGCCTTTGCTTTGAAATCACCGAAAGCGCGGCCATTGCACAACTTTCCAGCGTGATCGAGCTCATCCACACGCTTAAACAACTGGGCTGCCGGTTTGCGCTGGATGATTTTGGCACGGGGCTGTCTTCCTTTAGCTACTTGAAACAGCTGCCCGTTGATTATTTAAAAATCGACGGGCATTTCATTCGCCATGTCCATGAAGACCCGATAGATCGAGCGATGGTTGAAGCCATTCACGCCGTGGGCAAAGCGCTCAATATAGAAACCATTGCTGAATTCGTCGAAACGCAGCAAACCCTGGATACGCTGAAGACCCTTGGCATTGACTATGCGCAAGGCTATTTACTCGGACACCCCGGCTCACTTACCCAGGTAGGCGGACAGCCCATCAAGGTGATGCCACGTTGACCAACAAGTGACGCCTTGAAAATTCCCGGATGGGAGAAACCATTGGGAAGTTCAAAACGGGAGAGAAGATAAAGATGAATGAGGGTAAGCGGGTAAAACAGAAAAGAGGTTAATGGGGTGGATGATGGGGATCGAACCCACGACCACCGGAGCCACAATCCGGGGCTCTACCACTGAGCTACATCCACCATAACCTGTAGAAGGGAACTGCTGATTGCTGTGCTGTCACTGGGGTGGATGATGGGGATCGAACCCACGACCACCGGAGCCACAATCCGGGGCTCTACCACTGAGCTACATCCACCATTGACAACTGCAACTGACGAGATTTCGAGGCTGATCGCTACTGGTACAAATGGCGCGCCCAGCAGGATTCGAACCTGCAACCTACGGCTTAGAAGGCCGTTGCTCTATCCGGTTGAGCTATGAGCGCACATATAATATCTGTGAACAGAGACATTGATGAGCACTTGACCACAACCATCGCCTGGAAAAGCAAAACTACCTTTCGCGTTAGACGTGGTCGGGGTGGAGGGATTCGAACCCCCGACATCCTGCTCCCAAAGCAGGCGCGCTACCAGACTGCGCTACACCCCGATTTCATTGCCTAAACGCTGCCGCCTGGCCCGTCTCAAGCGAGGCATATATTACTGTTTTTAATTTTAAAGTCAACCATCAAGCTGACAACTTACCCTGGCACTTTGCCTGACTGCCCCATCATGCGAAAATTGGCAACGGCAGACCTTTGGTTAACACTCGTGTCTTTAGTTCGCCCTTCAACCTCTACGGGGATTTCTTTACATGACCGCCCAACTCATCGATGGCAAAGCTATCGCCGCCAATGTCCGTCAGCATGTTGCTCAACAGGTAGCTGCCCGCCAGCAGGCAGGTAAACGAGCACCCGGACTTGCGGTTGTGGTGGTAGGAGACGACCCCGCCTCACAAGTCTATGTGAACAATAAGCACCGCGCCTGTGAACAGGCAGGCATTCTTTCCTTTCAGCACGCCCTGCCCAGCGATACTTCCCAGCAGACACTGGAAGCGCTGGTTGACCAGTTAAATGACGACCCTACCGTCGACGGCATTCTTGTCCAGCTCCCCTTGCCCGACGCGCTCGACGCCGAACCGATACTCGAACGAATTCGACCCGACAAGGACGTCGATGGTTTTCACCCCTTCAATATTGGTCGGCTCGCCCAGCGCATGCCTGCCCTTCGCCCCTGTACGCCAAAAGGCATCATGACGCTGCTCGAACACAGTGACGTCAAGGTCCGCGGTCTCGATGCCACCGTCGTCGGCGCCTCTAACATCGTCGGGCGGCCCATGGCACTGGAGCTGATGCTTGCCGGCGCCACCACCACGGTATGCCACCGGTTTACCAGGGATCTGGAAGCACATGTCCGACGTGCCGATCTTGTCGTGGTTGCCGTCGGCAAGCCCGGCATCGTGCAAGGTGACTGGATCAAACCCGGTGCCGTGGTGATTGACGTGGGTATCAATCGCCAGGAAGACGGCAAGCTGAAGGGGGATGTCGGCTTCACCGCGGCCGCCGAACGCGCCAGCCTGATCACCCCCGTCCCTGGCGGCGTAGGACCGATGACCGTCGCTACCCTGCTGGAAAACACCCTGGCGGCCGCTGAACAGCACGACCAATCTGACAGCTAACCGCGCTGTTTATCTTCTTCTGATGGATAGGAAAACAACATAGTGAAGCGTATCGGCATCATCGGCGCCATGGCGCAGGAAGTCAGGATCCTGGCGTCCCAGCTCGAAAACCCGGAGCGTTATGAACACGCTGGGTTTATCTTTCATCGCGGCACACGCCATGGCCTCGATGTGACAATCCTGCAATCGGGTATTGGCAAAGTGAACGCCGCGGTGGGCACTGCGCTACTTTTAGAGCGCCATCAACCTGACGCGGTGATCAACACCGGCTCAGCCGGCGGGTTCGCCAGCGACCTGCATATCGGCGATATCATCATTTCCGACGAAGTTCGCCACCATGACGTCGACGCCATGGTCTTCGGCTACGAAATGGGCCAGGTCCCCGGCATGCCCGCGGCTTATCTGGCCGATAAAGCGCTCCGCAAAGTGGCTCAGGGAGCCATCAAGACACTGGGCGAGGTCAAGGTGCGTGAAGGCTTGATCGCCACTGGCGATGCCTTCATGGCCGACCCGGCCAGGGTCGATGCCACACGCGCCTTGTTCCCCGGCATGCTGGCGGTGGAAATGGAAGCCGCCGCTATTGCCCAGACATGCCACCTTTACCAATGCCCGTTCGTGGTTATCCGCGCGCTATCCGATATTCCCGGCAGCGGCGATAACCACCTGTCCTTCGAGCAATTCCTGGATGTGGCTGCCGACCATTCCTCGCGCATGGTCGACCAGATGCTCCTCACTTTAGGCGCTAGCTGATTGACCAGTCGAGCGTCTCCCCCGCCAGCAGCGGAATGATCGCCTCGCCATCGGCATAGGGGTAGCTGGCGGGGACGCTTTGCGGGCTCCGCGACAAGGTAATCGTATCGCCATTGGGCGGCAGCCCGTAAAAGCGCGGTCCGTTGAGGCTGGCAAACCCCTCCAGCGCCGACAGCGCCCCGACTTCGTCAAACGCCCTCGCATAAAGCTCTATCGCCGTGGAGGCTGTGTAAGCGCCCGCACAACCACAGCTTGACTCTTTGGCAGTTTGCGCATGGGGAGCGCTGTCGGTGCCCAGAAAGAACTTCCCGCTGCCGCTGGTCGCCGCTTTCAATAGGGCCTGACGGTGCCTTTCGCGCTTGAGAATGGGCAGGCAGTAATAGTGCGGCCGAATACCCCCGACCAGCATTTTATTGCGATTGAATAACAGGTGGTGCGCGGTAATCGTCGCGGCCACCGTATCGGGTGCCTGGGCAACGAACTCGGCGGCTTGCTGTGTCGTGATATGTTCGAACACCACTTTCAACCCTGGGTGGCGCGCTAAAAGCGGTGTCAGTACGCGCTCGATAAACGCCGCCTCGCGATCAAAGATATCAATGGCCGCGTCGGTGACTTCACCATGCATCAACAACGGCATGCCTGCTTCGGCAAGCGCGGCAATGGTCGCATCGCAGCGCGTCAGATCCGTCACCCCAGAGGCAGAGTTGGTGGTCGCGCCTGCCGGGTAAAGCTTGACGGCGTGGACGATGCCGCTACTGGCCGCCCGCGCGATCTCTTCCGGCGGTGTGGTATCTGTCAGATACAATGTCATGAGCGGTTCAAAGCAACTACCGGCAGGCAGCGCATCCAGAATCCGCTCACGGTAAGCGACAGCTTGCTCGGTCGTGGTGATCGGCGGCGTCAAGTTCGGCATAATGATTGCGCGCCCCATCTGGGCAGCGGAATGGCCCACGACCGCTTTCAGTGCTTCGCCATCGCGCAGGTGGAGGTGCCAGTCGTCTGGCCGGGTCAAAGTAATAGCGTCCACGGAAGATCCTGTACGTCGTCAGTTATCGCAGTCAATGAAATGGGCGCCCAGCGCCTCGAACAGCAGTATACCGGATACGCCATCAGGTTAAATCGAGTGCCATTCATCCACAGCTGACTCGATGTGGCGTATGATAATTATCACTGGTTGGTCAAAGGATACACGTTATGCAGAAGGTCCGGCGAAACGCCGACATTATTGCCAGCCTCGAAGGCTTGCTGTGGCTCGCACTGGCGTGGTCGGTGTCGTTTTCTGCGTATTACGGCAGCACCGAAGCGACTGTCACCATGCTGCTGATCATCGCCACACTGGCATTTTTCAGCTGGGCGCACCGGCCGCTTCGCTACCTGCTGCGGCGTTATCATGTGCGCAAACGACGGACCGATATGTGGATTCACCTGCTGGCGCTGCCGGTGCTTATCGCGATGTTTTTCCACATCATGATTGAGGGCCTGCTGGGCAGCGCCTGGCTGCCCCCCAAGATGCTGGTATTCAATATTGTGGCCACGGCGGGATGGTTAACTTACGTCATGACGCTGTTTATTAAATTCCTGATTCATCGCTTTAAATCCACCGCCAGGTGAGCCACATGCCAACCGAGCTCCCGCTACCGTTATCGACCCCGAACCGCAACCTGGTCCGATTGACCATTGTCAGGGGCATTACCTGGACGGGTTTTTTAATTGCCATCATCGTGGGCGTCAAGTTCCTCTCGTTTGAGCTGCCCGTCCCTGAGGTGGTCAGCGTCGTTCTGGCGATGGGACTGCTCAACATTGCCACCTGGTGGCGGCTGGGACGGCCACGTGCCGTCCAGCACCTTGAGTACTTGCTACACCTGCTCGCCGATGTGGTGGGCCTGACGCTGCTGTTCTATTTTTCCGGGGGATCCACCAATCCCTTCATCACCTACTACCTGGTACCGATTACCATTGCGGCCGCTACCCTGCCCTGGCGTCATGCCTGGATCATTGCCGGCTGCGCCATGGCCGCCTATAGCTTCTTGATGATTGACTACCATCCCATCCCCCAATTGGGGCATATCAACAGTGGCAGCCCGCTGAGCCTCCATGTCTTGGGCATGTGGGTGAATTTCGGCATGTCCGCAGGGCTGGTCACTTTTTTCATCTATAAAATGGCCCATGCCTTGAGACGTCGCGACCAGGCGCTTTCCCGCACCCGCGAAGCGGCGTTGCGCAACGAGCAAGTGCTGGCCGTTGCCACCCAGGCGGCAGGCACCGCGCATGAATTGGGCACGCCGCTGTCCACCATGGCGGTACTGCTCAAGGACATGCAGCAAGAAGCCAAGGATGACCCGGAGCGTCAGGAAGATATCGAATTGCTGCGTCAGCAGGTGGATATTTGCAAATCCCGCCTGCAGCACCTCGTCAGTCAGGCAGACCGGCGGCGCATGGCAGAACCGGAAGTGCTCGACGCCGAAACCTGGCTAAGCGGTGTTGTCCAACGCTGGCTGGTATTACGGCCCGATGTCAGTCACCGACTGGACATTGCTGGCCGCCGTGGACGGCCCTGGCTGGCCGTAGACGCCACCCTCGATCAGGCACTCACCAATCTGCTCAATAACGCCGCGGACGCCAACCCCGAAGGCGTCGCCATCGGGCTGGATTGGCATTCAGACCGCGTCGTGATCGATATTCGTGATCACGGCCCCGGCGTTGCCATGTCGATTGCCGACCAGTTGGGCGATACGTTCATTTCCACAAAAAGCAAGGGAATGGGCATTGGCTTGTTTTTAACTCACGCCACTATCAATCGTTTTGGTGGGGGCGTCAGTCTTTATAACCATCCTGAAGGCGGCACGTTAACCGAAGTCACGCTACCCCGTGCTGGTGCTGACTAGGCGCTGTGCCGCCTCTCGTTAGTGATTCATTGAGGTCATCATGCAAACACCCAACCAGCGGTTATTGATCGTCGACGACGACGAGATGTTTTGCCATGTGCTAAGTCGCTCGCTCACCCGGCGCGGCTTTGAGGTCATCGTGGCCAATGATGCGGACCAGGCCCTGGCACTTGCAGCTCAACATATGCCCACCATGGCCACCCTCGACTTGAAGCTGGAAAATTCATCGGGGCTCAAGTTATTGCCCGACCTGCTGGCAGTCGTTCCGCACTGTCATGTGGTCGTATTGACCGGCTACTCGAGCATTGCGACCGCCGTGGAAGCCATCAAGCTGGGGGCCGTCAATTATCTATGCAAACCGGTCGACGCTGACGATGTACTGACCGCGTTCGAACGGTCCCAGGGCGACCCCAATATTGAAGTGGCTGATAACCCACCTTCCATCAATCGCATTACCTGGGAACACATCCAGAAGGTCTTGCAGGAGCACGATGGCAATATCTCGGCCACTGCCAGGGCGCTCGGCATGCACCGCCGAACACTGCAGCGCAAACTGCAAAAGCGCCCTGTGCGCCACTAGCCCGCTGTCTGTCTACGCCTGTGGGCTAATGCAGCGCGAATTAATGGGCGGTCCAGCCCAGGTCGATATTCCAGCTCGCCCCGGTCACCGCCCCTGCTGCATCCGAGGCCATGTAGGCGACCAGTTGCGCCACTTCACTCGGCTCGATCAGGCGTTTTACAGCGGCGTTCTTGAGCATGATATTTTCAATCACTTCCTGCTCACCCATGCCATGCAGCTTGGCCTGATCCGCAATCTGGTTATCGACCAGCGGCGTCTTCACGTAAGCCGGGCATATCGCGTTCGCCGTAATCCCCTGTTCACCGCCTTCCAACGCGGCCGTTTTGGTGAGCCCGATCATGCCGTGCTTGGCACTGATATAAGCCGCCTTGCCCGGCGAGGCCACCTGGGCATGAATCGACGCAATATTGACGATCCGCCCCCAGCCCTTTTCACGCATGTGCGGCCAGGCGGCCTGGGTCAGCAGGAAAGGGGCCGTCAGCATCAAGTCGATAATGTGACGCCATTTGGCTTCAGGAAAGTCTTCAATGGCCGCCACATGCTGAATCCCGGCATTGTTGACCAGGATATCCACGCCGCCAAAGCGTTTGACCGCCTCCGCAACGGCGCCGCGACAGGCTTCCGGGTCGGTTAAATCCGCCTGGTAGAACGCAGCCCCTGCTGCCTCGGCAATCGTTTTACCCTCGGGATTGAAATCTACCGCCAATACCTGATGGCCCAATTCACAAAAGTGTTTGACCACTGCCTCGCCAATACCGCTGCTGGTGCCGGTAACCAAGGCAACACGAGGGGTCACTGCTGTCGTCGTCATGGCAAATCCTGTTGATCAAGTGAATGTACTTACTGGGTCAGTCTAGCTGATTGATTACCGCTTCACTGCTCCCCTTCGGTAGCAGACGCAGATGATAACGTGACTCAATAACCTTTTTAGCGTCCCCCTATTGGATAACGTTGGCCGGTTGATTCACAATGCGTCTTCGTTTTAATACTGACAAAGGAGTCATGTATGTTTGTGGTCATTTTTGGGCGCCTTTCCTGCCCGTTCTGTGTTCGCGCCAAGCAGCTTGCTGAGCAGTTGGAACAGGCGGGCAGCATCGAAGGCTACCGCTACGTCGACATGCCGTCTGAGGGCGTCAGTAAAGACGATATTGCCAAAACCGCAGGCAAGCCGATTCATACGGTGCCCCAGGTCTTTGTCGATCAGCAGCATGTCGGCGGCTTCAGTGAGTTCGACCAGTTCGTTCGCGACCGCCAGCTACTGAGCACCTCCTCGACTGCCTGACCCATCGTTAGCCTGCCGTTTAGCTGCGTTGAACTTATCGTTTGTCACTTGCCTATACTGGGGTCGATAGCAACCCATAAGTTAGTGGGCCGACACCCTGGCAAGGAAGGCAGCATGCATCGCGAGGAGTTCATCCAGCAGTTATGGCTGGATTATATTCATACCCATCCTGATATCGGGGCACTTCGCCTCTGGCCCCTTTCAACGCCAGCGGATTACCTCACGCTGGTAACACTCAATCATGGTGGTTTTTCCTCACAGGCACTGTCACCAGCGCTTGCCCATATGGGGTATCGCCATATCGGGCATTATGCGATGGCCGATAAAGGGCTGCTCATCCACCTGTTGGCGCCAGCGGACAGCGGAAGCTGGTTGGTTCTCGCCGAATTACAGACGGGCACCCTGTCAAGACCCTCACGCGAAGCGCTACTCGGCCTCGTCCAGCAGACACATCCGCAAGACAGCAAGGGCCAAAACCTGCTTTGCAGGGGTCGCCCCTGGCCAATGCCTACCTGGGCACTCTATCAGCAGCTTTACACCGAACACCCACTCGCCGCCTGGTTAGCCGTAATGGGGCCCAGGCTGCACCATGTCGGCTTTGACTGCGAACAGCTTGGCCGGTCAATGGAAACCATTGACCGGCAACTGACAGAAAGCGGCCTGCCCCACATGGAAGGCCAGCAGAATGGGGTGTTCAGCGTTTCCAATCTGCTCATCCACCGTTTCTATCCGACCACGCCGCAAAAAATGATATTCGACCAGGGTGATGAACATCGCCTCTGCCTGGGCGGCCTGGCCATTGTCCAGAAACACCTGGACAGCAATCACGAGCGGGTAGCCGAGTTGTTGCTGCCTCTTCATGCACGCTGCGAGATGGCGTAAGCGCGGCGACGCTTACGCCCTGAGTTGCAACAGGCACTCGCGGGTCGGCTAGCCTTCAACAAAGGTCATTTCGGGGACGTGTTCGGGTACCACCAGTTTGCCAGCGGTCTTTTCGACGATTTCCTCAACACTCACGCCCGGCGCACGCTCTTTCAGGATGAAAGTGCCGTCCTTGATTTCCAGGTAAGCCAGGTCAGTCAATACACGGTTGATACAGCCTGCGCCGGTCAGTGGCAGATTGCATTTTTCGAGCAGCTTGGATTCCCCGTGTTTCGACGCATGGGTCATGGTGCAAATGATATTTTCCGCACCGGCCACCAGGTCCATGGCGCCCCCCATCCCCTTGATCAGCTTGCCGGGAATCATCCAGGAGGCAATATTGCCGTTCTGGTCGACCTCAAACGCCCCCAGAACCGTCAGGTCCACGTGGCCGCCGCGAATCATTGCGAAGGACTCTGCCGATGAGAAAATCGCCGCGCCGGGCCTCGCCGTTACGGTTTGCTTGCCGGCGTTGATCATGTCGGGATCAACTTCTTCTTCCGTGGGATAACGGCCCATGCCGAGCAAACCATTTTCCGACTGAAGCATTACGTCCATATCCTCGGGGATATAGTTGGCCACCAGGGTCGGAATGCCGATTCCCAAATTAACGTAAAAGCCGTCTTCCAGTTCACGCGCCACGCGCTGAGCCATTTGTTCACGTGTCAATGCCATGGTCAGTTCCTCATAGTGAATCGATTAAAAGCCAAAAAACCGGGTTGTTCGATAACGCCGCTCTCTTAGCTGTGCACCGTGCGTTTTTCGATGCGCTTCTCAAACGTGCCCTGAATGATTCGGTCTACATAGATGCCCGGTGTATGGATCTGACTGGGCTCCAGTTCGCCAGGCTCAACGATCTCTTCGACTTCAACGACGGTAATCCTGCCCGCCGTTGCGACCATGGGATTAAAGTTCTGCGCCGTATGGCGGTACATCACATTACCGTAGCGGTCGGCTTTCCAGCCCTTCACAATGGCAAATTCACCGGTAATGGCCTCTTCCAGAATATGCGGACGACCATTGAATTCACGGACTTCCTTGCCTTCGCCAATGGGGGTGCCGTAGCCGGTGGCGGTGTAAAACGCTGGGATACCGGCCCCGCCCGCGCGCATCTTTTCCGCGAGTGTCCCTTGGGGGGTCAGCACCACCTCGATCTCGTCATTGAGCATTTGCTGCTCAAAGAGCGCGTTTTCGCCTACATAAGACGCCAGAATCTTGCGTATCTGACGATCTTCGAGCAACAGGCCGAGGCCAAAACCATCGACGCCACAGTTGTTCGATACAACGGTCAGGTCCTTGACCCCACGCCGCTTTATTTCAGCAATCAAATTTTCAGGAATGCCGCACAGGCCAAAGCCACCGGCCAATACGGTCATGCCGCTTTCAATGCCTTCCATTGCTTCTTCGTAGGAAGCAACACGCTTATCGAATCCTGCCATTGTTATACCTCGCCTTGTTGTCGATGACGGTTGTCGATGACGGTTGTCAGTGATACCCCAATGTCGCTGAGCCCACGAGATGCAAGGTGTGACGGCTATCGCGACGCAGGCTTAGGGTTGCAGTGTTGTGCCAGACAATATATTTGTTAAGTTTGTTTTTCTTATCGATTTATTTTTATAACTTATAAAGAGCCAGCCATGACCGTCAAACAGTTGCGCGCCTTCCTGGCCGTTGCCCAGACCCTGAGCTTTACCCAGGCCTGCGAACGGCTACATTTGTCCCAGCCCGCCCTTAGTCTAGCCATAAAAGGGCTCGAAGATGCGCTGGGCGGCAAATTATTGCTACGCAGCACTCGCAGTGTCCGCTTGACGCCCGAGGGCGAGTCGCTGCTGCCGCTGGCCAAGCACTTGCTCGCCCAGTGGGACAATACGGAAGAACGCCTGCGTCAACGCTTTACCCTGCAGCTGGGACGCCTCAGCGTCGCGGCCATGCCAGCCTTTGCCTGCAACCTGCTCCCCAGGGCATTGGTTAGATTCCGTCAACAGTACCCCAAAATCAATGTGACCGTGCACGATGTCATCAACGAAGACGTTAACGACATGGTGCGTTCGCGTCAGGTGGAAATGGGCATTGCGTTCGCACCGGAAGGTACCGGCAGCCTGTCATTCACGCCCTTGTTCGAGGACCATTTTGTCGCGGTCGTTGCCAAAGGCTCACGGTTGAATCAGCGAGCATCGTTGTCATGGGAAGACTTGCTTGGCGAAGACTTTATTACCTTGCAGCGTCCCTCGATGGTTCGCAGACTGCTGGAACAGGCCCTTTCCCGACAGCAAATGGATTTGCCGGTCGCCTTCGAGAGCCATCAGTTATCGACTGTCGGCCGAATGGTGGCGGAAGGTCTGGGCGTCAGCGCCGTGCCATCAATGTGCATTCCCCAGATGCGGGCGCTAGGCGCGCACTACCTGCCACTGACCTCGCCAAGCGTCGCCTGTCGCGTGGGGATCCTGACGCAACAGGAGCTATCAGTGGCCGCGCATGCATTACGCACGGTCTTGCTGGAGACCGTTCAAGCGCCCTACTTACCCGAGCATGAGACTGGGCAGGCTGGGTAATATCCTTTAGCATTCAACATTACGCACCAGTAAGGAAGCGCGGAATGCCGATGTTTAAAGGGGTGATTAGCGTCGTCTTGCTAGTCCTCAATACGCTTTTTTGGGGAATCCCCCTGACAGCGCTATCGTTGCTCAAACTGATAGCCCCCAGAGGGCGCATTCAAAAGGCAGTACAAGCAGGTATTGGTCACGTCACCATGAACTGGATAGGCGTTAACCTGTGGTGGATGCGCCACTGGATACAACCTCGGCTAGAGGCGTCCGTTCCCGACAACCTGCGCCCGGATCAGTGGTGGCTGGTGATATCCAACCATCGTAGCTGGACCGATATCTTTATGCTGCTGATGGTTCTTCACCGGCGCATTCCCATGCCGCGTTTCTTTGTAAAGCGGCAGTTATTGTGGATACCGATCGTAGGGCTAGCCTTTTGGGCGCTCGATTTCCCCATCATGCGACGCATTACCCGAGAGCAAATTGCCCGCAATCCGGGCCTGGCAAAGCTGGACCGGGAGGCGACAAAACGCATGTGCGCTCGCGCCCGCCAGTCGCCCATTGCTATCTACAATTTTGTTGAAGGCACCCGCTTCACGCCGCATAAACACGCCTTGCAACAGAGCCCCTACCGCCATCTGCTTCGGCCCAAGGCGGGCGGGGTTGCTCAAGTCCTAAACTTGCTTGGCGACAAGCTCGACGGCATCCTTGACGTGACGCTGAGCTACACCAATCCGAATCCCACTTTTTGGGGCTTTCTTTGTGGCCAGGAAACACCGATCACCCTGAAGGCACGCATCCTTGAAGTGCCTGCATGGATGTTGACCGCTGACTATCACGCCGAATCGCAGCACAAGGAACATTTCCACACATGGATCAATGCACTCTGGCAGGAAAAAGACTGTCAGCTGGATGGTCAGATCGATCACGCGTGAGCAAGCTGCTCGGGGCTATCATGGTCGCCAGCACACTGGTCGGCTGCGCCAGCACGCCCTCTGACCCTCAGCGAGTCGCCGCCCCGGCGGCGGCCCAGATCAGCGGTAGCTGGGTGGCAGTCAAACGTGGCGATACGCTGGGCCAGTTAGCCAAACGCGCCAACGTGCCGCTGGAAAGGCTGCAGCGCTTCAACCCGGGCGTCAGAGCACGCCACCTGGCCGTTGGTCAACGCTTGCTGATTCCCACGCAGCAGGAACGCGCGCCAGCCAGCGGGCCATACCGCTACCAGATCCGCCCGGGCGATACTTTTTCCAGCCTTGCTCGCCATTTCGGCACCACCCCATCGCGGCTGCAAAGTGCCAACGCGGGAAGCTCGGCGACCGAGTTGCGCGTTGGTCAAATGATCAATATTCCCGTCGGTTCGAGCAATGGTACCTCGACCGCAAGCTCGACAACGTCAAGCCGCAGCCAATCGGCCGCGCAAACGTCCAGCCCGAGCAGCTCATCGCTCCCGGCATCGGCCAAACGCTGGCCCTGGCC
Source organism: Halomonas sp. G11 (assembly GCF_001663515.1). Taxonomy (NCBI): domain Bacteria; kingdom Pseudomonadati; phylum Pseudomonadota; class Gammaproteobacteria; order Oceanospirillales; family Halomonadaceae; genus Halomonas; species Halomonas sp. G11. Next base: position 257,851 of record NZ_LYXG01000023.1, on the reverse strand, counting down.
GCTGGACGATTATCGCGTGGTTCGCCGTTACGGCCCCGATAGCCGTGGCACGCTTCAGCCCATGCTGCTGGCCACCCAGGCCAATGCAAGTGCGAAGGCAGTCGCCAGGGGCGAGGTTCGTTTTGCGGGCAGTATGCGACAGCTCGAGAAGGTGGTGATTGTTCACCATGCGGATAACCTGCAAAGCGTCTATGCCCTGTGTGAGCAGTTAACCGTCGAAGAAGGTCAGCAGGTGGCCGCAGGTGACCCGCTTTGCCATGTAGGCAAAAGTCGGGCCACAGGGCGTCATGATTTGTTGTTTGACTTACGTCAGGGCGGCAAACCGATCGATCCCCGGCGAGTGCTGAAATAAAACCGGCCCCGCGGCTGAAACCAGAGCGGGGGGCGGTTTAACAGCCCCTAACCACGATAATAGTGGGCGGTGACAAAGGGTGTTTTGGTGACCGTCATGGGCAACCGTTTGCCGCGCACTTCGGCATAGACGGTTGTGCCTGGTGCTTCAAGGTCCCGGGAAACATAGCCCATTGCCACTGGTTTGCCCACACTGGGCCCGAATCCACCGGAGGTCACCGTCCCCACCTCACTGCCATTTTCATCTACCAGCGAGGCGCCCTCACGCACCGGCGCGCGCCCCTCGGCCACCAGCCCCACGCGTTTACGGGCATGGTCTTTGGCATCGACCTGATGAAGGATCAAATCCGCACCGGGGAAGCCGCCAGGGCGATCGCCGCCGTGACGACGCGGCTTGCTGATCGCCCAGATCAAACCGGCTTCTACCGGCGTGGTCGTGGTATCCATGTCGTGCCCGTAGAGACACAGACCCGCTTCCAGACGTAAGGAGTCCCGCGCCCCAAGACCAATGGCCTCTACTTCTGGTTCTGACAGCAGACGCTCGGCGAAAGCCTCCGTAGCGTCAGCCGCCACCGATATCTCGAAGCCATCTTCGCCGGTGTAGCCACTGCGGCTGATCCATATTTCCTGGTCATCCACCTGAAAGCGACCGTGCTGCATGAACACCAGCTCGCAGGCTGCCGGGCACACCCGCTGCATGACCTGGTGCGCACTGGGACCCTGCAGGGCGAGCAACCCACGGTCCAGGGGCGCTATGTTCAGACGGTCACCTAAACGAGCCTGCAGATGGGCGATATCCTGTTCCTTGCAGGCAGCATTGACCACCAGATAGAAATGCTCGCCCGCATTGACGACCATCAGGTCGTCAAGAATCCCGCCTTCGTTGCTGGTCAGCAGCCCATAGCGCTGGGCACCTTCGGCCAACCCAACCAGATCGGCAGGAATCAGGGTTTCCAGTTCCTCGGCGACGTTATCACCGGACACCACTACCTGCCCCATATGCGAGACATCAAACAAGCCGCACTGCTGGCGTGTGTGCTCGTGCTCCTTTTTAACGCCCAACGGAAACTGGACAGGCATCTCGTAACCGGCAAAAGGCACCATCTTCGCCCCCAGTCGGCCATGCAGCGCATGCAACGGGGTCTGTTTAAGCTCAGTCATCAATCACTCCTCTACAAACAAGAGCGGGAAGCCACATGAGTGCCTTCCCGACTCTTCATAAGCATTGCAAAGGCGCACGAGCGCCTGGCAACGATTAGTTATCGTGGTCTAACGCTTCCCCTGGCAAGACGTCTTTGCCATCGAAATAGTCTTTGGTCAGTTTAAACACGACAGGCGACAGCAGTGCCAGTGCAATCAGGTTGGGAATCGCCATCATGGCGTTGAAGGTATCTGCCATCAGCCAGATGAAACCAAGCTGTGCCATGGCGCCAAGCGGAATCGCCAGAACGAAGAGTACCCGATACAACATGATAGAGCGCGTGCCGAACAGGAACTGGAAGCATTTTTCACCGTAGAACGACCAGCCAAGGATGGTGGTAAAGGCAAATACCGCCAGTGCAACGGCAACAATCTGATTGCCGAACCCGGGTAGCGCCGCATCGAAGGAAAGTGCCGTCAGCGACGCCCCTTCCTCGCCATCGATCCACACGGTTGAAGTCAAGATCACCAGCGCTGTGATGGTACATACCACAATGGTATCGATGAAGGTACCCAGCATAGCAATCAGACCCTGGCGGACCGGGTTCTTGGTCTGTGCCGCCGCATGGGCAATAGGCGCGCTACCCAAGCCTGCCTCGTTGGAGAAAATCCCCCGAGCCACACCAAAGCGAATCGCTGCCATGACCGCCGCGCCAGCAAAACCACCCGCAGCCGCAACAGGGTTGAAGGCGTAGTAGAAAATCAGGCTGAAGGCTTCACCGATCTGGCCGGCATTAATAATCAGCACGAGAATACCCGCAACGATGTAGGCAATGCCCATGACCGGCACCAGCTTGCCGGCGACTTTGGCAATCCGCTTGATGCCGCCGAGAATGACCGCACCAGCCAGCACCATGATCACCACACCGGTCAGCCATGTCGGCACGCCAAAGGTGGCATCCATGGCATCCGCGACCGAATTGGACTGAACCGTGTTACCGATACCGAAGGCCGCAACAGCCCCGAAGAACGCGAACAGTACGCCAAGCCACATCCACTTCTTGCCGAGACCGTTCTTGATATAGAACATCGGTCCGCCAACATGGTAGCCAGTACTGTCGGTTTCACGAAAACGGACCGCCAACAGGGCCTCGGCAAATTTTGTGGCCATCCCCACCAGCGCCGTGATCCACATCCAGAACACCGCGCCCGGCCCGCCTAGCGCAATCGCGGTAGCCACCCCGGCGATATTACCGGTCCCGATAGTCGCCGATAACGATGTCATCAGCGCGTTAAAGGGGGAGATTTCACCATCTTTTTCAGCACTTTCACCCTTGGCTTCCCGCCCCTGCCACATGAGCTTGAAGCCGATACCGAGCTTCCTGATGGGCATCAGTTTCAGGCCAAGCTGGAGGTAGATCCCCACACCTAGCAGCAAGATGAGCATCAACGGGCCCCATACCACCCCGTTAATGGCTCCGAAGAGACTGTTTAATGTTTCCACCTGCTACCTCCTTACCCTTTTCATGGTTTGATTTATTCGATGTAGACCAGATGTAACGCTTGGCGACGCGTCGCTTAATTCTGGCCATCAAACGCTCTGGTGTCACGAGCCGATCGCTGGCGGCACCCGACGTAAGATCGCCATGTTTTACACCATTACTTTGGTCACTTGCCATGGCATTGTCGAGTTTACATAGCAAATATCGCTAAATTGGCAATTCATCACCACGTAATCGCCATTGACGCTTTAGGTAGGGGGTCTCGCCATAAAGCGGCATCGGGGAACTTGTTTCCTATTGGAAACACGTTACCATGCGTCGCTAAACGCTCGCCGTGCACAGCGCCCATCGCCAAGGTGAACAACAAGCGCTAAGATGGCGGCTCCACATCCGTTTCGTATAGGGAATCACCATGAGCAACCTTCCTGCCAACCTTCGTTACGCTGAGAGCCACGAGTGGGTGCTTGATCATCAAGACGGTACGGTCACCATCGGCATTACCGACCATGCTCAAGCCGCGCTCGGTGATGTCGTGTTCGTCGAACTGCCCGATGTTGGCACCACGCTGACCAAGGGTGATGAGTTTGGTGTCATTGAGTCGGTCAAAGCCGCTTCTGACCTTTATTCGCCCGTCGATGGCGAAGTCATCGAGGTCAATGAAGCGCTGGAAGATGCCCCAGAAACGGTCAATGATGCCCCTTATGAAGGCGGCTGGATCATGAAGGTGCGTTTAAGCGATGAAAACCTTGACGAGCTCATGGATGCAGACGCTTATCAAGCGACCTTGAGCGACGACTGATCAATAACGCCTGCCCATTGGCAGGCGCAGCCCCCCTGCCCGGTTTACTCATCACGTTCGGAATTCTCTCCATGCCTTTTGAAACTCGCCGATTAGCCGAACTGGCTGACCACGATGCTTTTATCAAACGTCATAATGGCCCTGACGCCGACGACGTCTCCACCATGCTAAAAGCGCTCGACATGCAGCGCATGGAAGACCTGATCGAGCAAACTGTCCCCGGCGATATTCGCCTCGGCCGCGAGCTGTCGCTCGACGATCCCAGAAGCGAAGCCGAAGCCCTGGATTACCTGAGCCAGCTGGCACGCCAGAACCGGGTCGCCAAAAGTTATATAGGCCAGGGTTACTATGGGACCCACATGCCCGCGGTGATTCAGCGCAACGTACTGGAAAACCCGGGCTGGTATACGGCCTATACGCCTTACCAGCCGGAAATATCCCAGGGGCGCCTGGAGGGTCTGCTGAACTTCCAGCAGGTGGTCATGGATTTAACCGGCATGGAGCTTGCCAACGCCTCCCTGCTGGATGAAGCGACCGCGGCGGCTGAAGCCATGGCGTTGTGCAAGCGCGCCAACAAGAAAAACAAGTCCAATGCCTTTTTTGTCGCTGACGATGTGTTTGCTCAAACCCTGGACGTGGTCAGAACCCGCGCCGATTTTTTTGGGTTTGAACTCATCGTCGGACCGGCGTCATCTGTCGCCGAGCATGACGTTTTTGGGGCCTTGTTCCAGTACCCCACGGCCAACGGCGACATTAGTGACCTGGCGTCGTTGATCAGCTCCGCCGAACAACATTCAATCATGACCTGTGTCGCCACTGACCTGCTGAGCCTGGTTCTGCTCAAAGAGCCGGGTGCTCTGGGTGCCGACATCGTGGTGGGTAACTCTCAGCGCTTTGGGGTACCCATGGGCTTCGGTGGTCCTCACGCCGCCTTTTTTGCCACATCAGACAAACTCAAGCGATCCATTCCCGGGCGGATTATTGGCGTCTCCAAGGACAGCCGTGGCCAAACGGCACTGCGCATGGCGATGCAGACCCGTGAGCAGCATATTCGCCGCGAAAAAGCCACGTCCAACATCTGTACTGCCCAGGCGCTACTGGCCAACATTGCCGGTTTTTACGCCACCTACCACGGTGCCGATGGGCTGCGCAAAATTGCCGGCCGTGTGCATCGCTTGACGACAGTGCTCGCCCACGGCCTTCAGCAGGCAGGTATCCGGCTGGCACATGACACCTGGTTTGATACGCTGCGCTTGAACCAGGTAGATGCAGGCAAGATCCATGGTCGTGCGATGACCCACGACATCAACCTGCATTATTTTGCCAACGGCGATGTGGGCATCAGCCTGGATGAAACCACCACGGCCCACGACGTGGCCCTGCTGTTCGACGTGCTGCTCGGTGATGAGCACGGACTCTCTGTCGCCGCTCTTGACGAGCAGATTGTGACTGACCGTGTTTCCGGCATTCCCCGCGCCTACCAGCGGGAAAGCGACTTTCTGACCCACCCTACCTTTAAGCGCTATCGCAGCGAAACCGAGATGCTGCGCTATCTGAAGCGGCTGGAAAATAAGGACTTATCGCTTGCCCATGCGATGATTCCCCTCGGCTCCTGCACCATGAAACTCAACGCCACCAGCGAGATGATTCCGGTTTCCTGGCCGACGTTTGCCCATATCCACCCCTTCGCACCCCGCGAGCAGGTGGCTGGCTATCACCAAATGATCGACGAACTGGCCGATTTCCTGGTTGAGGTAACCGGCTATGAGCATATTTCCATGCAGCCTAACTCGGGCGCCCAGGGTGAATACGCCGGGCTGGCAGCCATCAGGCGTTACCAGAATGCCCAGGGCGAAGGCCACCGCAATGTCTGTCTGATCCCAAGCTCAGCCCACGGCACCAATCCGGCATCTGCGGCCATGGTGCAAATGCAAGTGGTGGTGGTCGAGTGCGACGCCAACGGCAACATTGACCTGGATGACCTGCGTACCAAGGCAGAAAAGCACCAGGATCAGCTCTCCGCCATCATGCTCACTTATCCGTCGACCCACGGCGTTTTTGAAACCAGCGTGCGCGAAGCCTGCCAGATCGTTCACGACAACGGTGGCCAGGTATATATCGACGGCGCCAACATGAATGCCCAGGTGGGGTTAACCCGCCCCGGGGATTTTGGCGGCGACGTGTCACACCTGAATCTGCATAAAACGTTCTGCATCCCCCACGGCGGCGGCGGCCCAGGCATGGGGCCTATCGGCGTCAAAGCCCACCTGGCGCCCTACGTGTCCAACCACGTGGTCACGCCCATTAACGGTGTCAATCCAGAGTGCGGCGCGGTATCCGCCGCGGCGTTTGGCAGTGCTTCCATCCTGCCGATTTCCTGGGCCTACATTAAAATGATGGGCGCGCGGGGGCTGCGTGAAGCCACTGAGCTGGCCATTCTCAATGCCAACTATATTGCCAAACGGCTTGAAACGGCCTACCCGATTCTCTATCGCGGCCAGAACGGTACAGTGGCCCACGAGTGCATCATCGACATTCGCCCGCTCAAGGCGGCCTCAGGCATCAGCGAAGAAGATATCGCCAAACGCCTGATGGATTACGGTTTCCATGCGCCCACCATGTCGTTCCCCGTGCCTGGCACGCTGATGATCGAGCCAACCGAGTCGGAATCATTGTATGAAATTGACCGTTTCTGTGATGCGATGATTGCCATTCGGGAGGAGATTACGCGTGTCGAGCAGGGGGAGTGGCCGCTGGACAACAACCCGCTGGTCAACGCGCCGCATACTCAGGCGGATATCATCGACACCGAATGGCAACGTCCTTACGACCGTGAACTGGGGGCCTTCCCTACCGCCGCCGTCAAGGCATCGAAATACTGGCCAGCCGTCAATCGCGTGGATAACGTCTTTGGTGACCGTCAGTTGATTTGTTCTTGCCCGACCATCGACGAGTACCGCGACGCATAACGGCCAGCTCAATCAGCAGCCAAGCGCCTTGAGGCCGACGCCCGTAAAGCGAGCCTCAAGGCGTTATTTCCTGCATCCGCTCCTGATGAAAGCCGTCAAGCAGCTTTTCATAGCGCTTGGGCAGCACGGAATCCCTGCGACGCAGTAAATACAACACTTCATTCACCGTATTGGGCAGGTTGAGTGCCTTCACCTGGCGTTGCCACGGCGAGGTCTCGAGCACCAGACGCGACACCACCGTAAAACCCAGCCCCCGGGCGACAGCATCGAGCACCATGCTGACTTCATTGGTGAAGCCCTGGTGACGAAAATGCGTCATCGAGCGAAACTCATCCGGAAAGTTGGCGCGCAACAACGCATTGGCGTGGTTGATGCCGTCGTAATAGTTGAGAAAACCAATTCCCATCAGGTCCGCAAGCGTCCCCTCGACAAAGTCAGCCGGTACCACCAGACACAGCGGCTCCTGATGCCATAGGTGGCACTCCAGATCAGGATGATTGACCGTATCGGTCACGATCCCGATGTCATAGCGCCCCTCCAGCAGGTCATTGACGATCTCGTGATTGAAGGCAAAGCTGTAGCTGACGGTCAAGCTGGGGTGTCGTTGCTGCTGACCCAGAATGTACGGATAGAACATCAGCCCCACGCTTCCCGGTGACGCTATCCGGCATTCGCCGCTATCCAGCAAATCGTCGTCCAGCGCATGACGAAACTGCTCATGCTCAGCAAACAGCTTCAACGCATAGTCGTAAGCCCGACGCCCCGACTCGGTTAACGTAAAACCTCGACCGCGCCGCTCCAACAAGGTTTTATTTAAATAACGCTCCAACTTGCGAATATGCTGGCTCACTCCGGGCTGCGTCATATCCAGTCGCTGCGCGGTACGTGTAAAACTGCCAGTTTCCACTAAAGTGATGTAGGTTCGAAAGTATTGCGCATTAAACATGTTGAGCATCATCGGGTTAGCAATGGCGCCTATCATAGCATACTGCTCGTCGGGCGATGTCGGTGTACCCATACAGGGAGCATGATAGTATGCGTTAAGACTCCACACCGTCAGGAACAGCAACACTAATGACCCCAAACGCTCAATCGCGCGACACCATTTCCAGCATTATATCGCCGGAAGGAAGCCTTGAAGTCCTCTCCCAACACGAAGTCAACCGACTGCATCGCACGTCCAAGAGTGGCTTGCATGATTTGCTGAGGCGCTGTGCCCTGGCCGTGCTTAACTGCGGCAGCCCGACCGACGATAGCCTGGCAATTCTGGAAGCCTATAAAGACTTTGAAATCGAAGTGCTTCAGCAGGATCGGGGCATCCGTTTAAAACTGACCAATGCGCCTGCCGAAGCCTTTGTGGATGGGCGCATGATTCGCGGTATTCGGGAACACCTTTCATCGGTCATCCGCGACATTGTGTATATCTACAATGAAATCCAGCGTCATGACCGTTTCGACCTGACCACTGCCGAGGGCACCACCAACGCGGTGTTCCATATTCTGCGTAAGGCGGGCACGCTCATACCCGGCCGCGACCCTAGCCTGGTAGTGTGCTGGGGTGGTCACTCCATTTCCCGGGAAGAGTACGAGTACACCAAGGACGTGGGCTACCACCTTGGCCTGCGTGATCTGGACATTTGCACAGGCTGCGGCCCTGGCGCCATGAAAGGCCCGATGAAAGGTGCCAACGTCGCCCACGCCAAGCAGCGTCGCCGCGACGGCCGCTATCTGGGGATTTCAGAGCCGGGCATCATCGCCGCCGAGGCGCCTAACCCGATCGTCAATGAACTCGTTGTCATGCCCGATATCGAAAAACGCCTTGAAGCGTTCGTACGCCTGGGGCACGGCATCATCGTCTTTCCTGGCGGCGTGGGCACCGCGGAAGAAATCCTCTACTTGCTGGGCATTCTGCTACACCCCTCGAATCAGGATATGCCATTTCCGCTCATATTGACCGGCCCGGCCGACTCTACGGCCTACTTTGAAAAGATCGATGAGTTTCTGGTCTATACGCTGGGCGAGGATATCCGGCGTTTTTATACCATCATTACCGGTGACCCCGTCGCGGTTGCCCGGCTGATGCGCCAGAGTGTCGATGAGGTTACCGAGTTCAGGCGCACTCATCAGGATGCCTTCTACTATAACTGGCGCCTGACGGTTGCCCGCGACTTCCAAGCACCTTTTGACCCCACTCACGATGCCATGCGAGCCTTGGCCCTTCACCGCCAGCAGCCAACCCATGAGCTGGCCGCCAACCTGCGCCGGGCGTTCTCGGGCATTGTCGCGGGCAACGTCAAGGAGCAGGGCATCCGCGCCATTGAGGCCCATGGCCCCTATGTGCTCAATGCCGAACCTGAGCTGATGCGTCGCCTGGATGAGCTGCTGAGTTCATTCGTGGCACAGGGCCGCATGAAACTTGATGGACAGGCCTACACCCCGTGTTATGTGCTGACATGATCATACGGGCAAAAAAGCACTGAACGACCACACAGGACGCATTTAACGCTTTATCAAGGAGAGCAAATTACCATGGACATGATCAATCAGTTGAGTGACGGAAAAACCAAGGCGTTTGCCAAACATTGCTTTGAAAGACATTCCCGGGATGAGCTGGAGGATGCCGCCAAAGGCAGGCCTGACCAGACAGAAATGAAGCATTGGGGGATTAGCGCAGGACAGTGGGAAGAAGCCGTAACCGCCGCCCTCGCCGACCACCAGGCACCTAGCTAACCCGTCAGCAATCTGACTTCCAATCCATATAAAACGCCGCCGGAGAATAACATCCGGCGGCGTTTTTGTAGGCATATTCATGATGATACTGGATTAACAATCTCATCACTTGCGATGAAATAGATCGTATTACATTGCTCCTGGTAGATGTCATTGAGAGAATGGCCACACCCGTACGACATTCAAGCCAAACGCAACAGTGGGGTGGCCATATGAAGACCTTATCCAACATGGGGTTTGCCTTCTTTGGCGCTGCCCTGGTGGCCATCAGTTACGGGCTCGCACGCTTCGCATTTGGCTTGTTTGTACCCTCCATCAGCAATGAACTGGATCTGTCAGCCTATATCGTCGGCATTATCGGCGCATTGCCCTTTGTCAGTTTCGTGCTTGCCACCATGGTAGCGCCACTTGCCGCCAACCGTCTCGGGGCACGCAACCTGGCAGTCCTCTCAGGGTGTTTTGGTGTTGGCGGTCTGGCCCTGATCAGCCGGTCTTCTGACGCTCTATCGTTGGGTATTGGTGTGTTTACCTGCGGTGTCTGCACGGGGTTGATGATGCCGGCACTGACCTCCGCCATGCAGGTATTGGTCAGCCGTTCGATGCACGGTCGCGTCAGTTCCATCATGAACGCCGGAACCAGTATCGGCATCATCGTGGCGGTACCGACCGTCGTATTTCTGGCAGATGCCTGGCGTTTTACTTATACGTCATTTGCCATACTGGCAGGCATCGGAGTCGTGGCCGCCTGGTTTTTTATCCCCTCGGTCTCACGGGTCATTCCCGCCAACGCCGCGCCACCTCCCCCGGTGACGCGACAGCAGTGGTCGCGCCTTGTCCGGCTTTCTCTGTTTGCGTTCGCGATGGGGTTTGTCTCTGCACCGTACTGGATCTTCGCACCGGACCTGGTGGTCAGGCTGGGTGAACTCCCCCCCGCCTTCACCGGCTGGCTTTGGTTCGCCGCTGGCATTGCCGGCCTGGGAGGTGCGGTGGTGAGCGATGTCGCCGATCGCAACAACCCGCCCATTACCCAGGCGTTAATGCTGATGATGCTGGCGGCAAGCCTGGTGCTTCTCGCTGCCAGCCCCGACCAGTTAGCCCTGACGATGTTTTCCGCATTGGTATTCGGTCTCGCCTACATGAGCCTGACAGGTTTATACCTGATGACCGGCATCCGCCTATTACCAGGACGCCCATCCATGGGCCCAGTACTCCCCTTCATGGCCTGCGCGCTGGGGCAGGCCGCGGGCTCTCCGGTGGTCGGTATGCTGGTCGGCGAATTCGGCTATGCTGACGCTTTTTCCATATTCTGCGTGATCGGTATTCTTGTCTCGGTACTCTCCCCCCTCTATCCAGGCCATATCGACTACCTGACCGACGATGACGAGCAGCCCCAGGAAGTTGAAGCTGAGGAGACAGGCCTTCAAGCGGCGTACGATCACCAATTCCTGGACGAGGATGGCAACCCTCTTGAGCCAGTCGGGGAGGAAGAAGAAGCAGAAGAAACGATGAAGTGACGCTTTCAGTGATCGCTGTTGCAGTGCACAATCCCGGGTTTCAAGAGCCTGGGGTATTCACGCTTGCGGCTTGAAGTCGAGATGATGTTCATAGTGCTTGCTGATAGCACGCACCCCACGATCAATATGCCACCAGACGGTAACCGCTGTCGGTCAATTGTCTGGCTAACTCAGCAATATGCGCAGGACCCACCTCACAGCAGCCACCGATCACCCTGGCGCCCAGTTCGACCCATTCCAGCGCATGTGCGGCATAGCCGACGGGGTCAAGATCAGCACGCGATGTGAGCGCGTCCACGGTTCCGCCAGGTTGTAGCGGCGCCACGGATGTAAAGCCATTGGCATACCCACCAAAGGGCACATTGAGCTTTGCAAGTTCGTGCATGGCGGTTGTAACGGCTTCAGGTACTGAACAATTGACCACTATCTTCTCTGCGCCAATAGACGCGACCTCATTCACTGCTTCGGACAGCCGTTCCCCAGAGCGCAAACGGGTACCATCGCTATCATCTACAGTGAACGCCACCCATACTGGGCGTTCGGTTTCCACCGCCGCGATCGTCGCCGCTCGTGCCTCACGTATCAGCGACATGGTTTCACAGAGGAAAAGGTCTACACCTTCTGTTTGCTGCTTCACAAGACGCCGGTAATCAAGCTGGCAAACGGTCTCGTCCGGCACGCTATCAGCGTGATAACTGGCCACCAACGGCGGCAGGCAACCCGCGATACGCACCTCGCGCCCGCTCTCTTCTCGCGCCTGCCGGGCGGCATTGAGAGCCGCAATATGCAAAGGCTCGAACATGGCGGCGCTGCCATCCCGCGCCAGACGATGCGGGGTGGCACTGTAATTATTAAGCTTAATGACTTGCGCTCCAGCCGCGATGAAATCGCGATGTGCATCCACGACCAAATGGGGCTCGTCGAGCATGACCTGAGCAGACCATAGCGGGGACACCGGCTGGCTGCTGCGTTTCCTGAGCTCTTGCCCCATTCCGCCGTCCAGCAACACTATGTTTCTGCTTTCAGCGTTCATCAGCTTTTTCCAACATCAGAAATCCACCCCTTACCTCAGTTTCTAGGCGCTTAGTGTCTCATACCCATTGAAAATTTCTGACAGTGTTAAGACACCCGATGGGATTCTTACGGTTTTCAGACTATATAGCACTATTGAACGTCGACCGGACCAATACCCCCGTGCTAACTGGGCCCACTATCAAGCCAAGACCAAAGGACACAATCGCGTTTTGTCGACTGACCTCATGCTTTTGATACAGGCAGCACCTCTGGTAGTGACACAACGGCGTCTAGTGGCATGGGCCTCGCGAAAAGGAAGCCTTGCAGCAGATCGCAGTCGCGGCGTATCAAGTCATGCTGTTGATCGCGATCTTCAATACCTTCAGCGACAACGATCAAATCCAGATGATGTGCCATGGTAATAATACCTTGCACGATTGCGGCGTTACGTGTGTCGGTTGTAATGTCCTTGATGAAAGCTCGATCTAACTTGACCTTATGTATCGGTAGGTCACGCAAATAACTCAAACTGGAAAAACCGGTACCAAAGTCATCGAGCGCGACCTTGATACCTACCGCCTTGAGTTGATTGATCAGATCGATTGCCTTTTCGGCACCGTCCAACAAGACGCTCTCTGTTACTTCGATTTCCAGACAGTCACTGGGTATCCCGGATGTCTCCAAAGCTTGCTTCACATCATCCATGAATCCTTCCCGTCGGAACTGCAACGAAGAGATGTTGACAGCAACCGGCATTCTGAGACCGCGGATGTGCATATGAGCAACGTCCTGGCAAACACGCTCCAAGATCCAACGGCCTAATGGAATGATTTGGCCTGTCTGCTCAGCCAATGGAATAAACAGCCCCGGCGACACCAAACCTCTCTCAGGATGATGCCAACGAATCAACGCTTCTAGACCTCGAAGGCGACCGCTAACTGCTTCTACGATAGGCTGGTAGAAGAGCTCAAACTGGTCGTCACGCAGTGCCGTATGTAAATCACGCCGTAAAAGTACTGACTCTCTGGTTATCCGCTGCACATCTCCTTGATACCACTGCCAGGTATTACGGCCCTGTTGTTTTGCCTCGCCCATTGCAATATCCGCTCGCTGCATGAGCTCATGGGCATGTTCTACCACTTCACTATTACAGGCGATGCCAATGCTCGCGCTAATATGAATCAACTCGCCTTCTACTTGAAAAGGCTCCAATAAATAATCAAGCAATTTTTCAGCCATACTGACCGCTGGCTCTACATCATCGAGCTCCGTAAACAGCAGCGCAAATTCATCACCGGTGAGTCGCATCAACGTATCGTATTGTCCTGTCACTCGTTGAAGCCTATCTGCTACCGCCACCAGCAGTTGGTCACCCACATGGTGACCTAATCCATCATTGATCGTTTTAAACCCATCCAGATCTAGATGCATCACCACCAGCAACCCACCCTGCTTTTTCGCTTCTATAAAAGCCACATTCAGTCGGTCATCAAAAGCAGCTTGGTTGGGTAGCCCCGTCAACAAGTCATGGGTAGCCTGATAGGCCAACTGGGCTTCTTGCTCTTGCTGATGGGTTATATCTTTTGCGATGCCAAATACACCTTGTGTTGCACCGCCGACAATGATCGGCATGGTGGTCAAGTCCAGAGACTTTAAATGCCCATCTTGGTGTCTGATCTGGAGCTCCACACGATTTGGCTTGCCGTCCAGGGTCGCGTCATAAATTGCCTGAATGCGCTCTACATCGTGGGATTGGAGCAGCATCGAAAAATGTCTGCCTTCTACCTCGTCACTGGTAAGACCTGTAATTTCATTACAAGCTTGGTTAGCAGTCACCACACGGCCTTCACGATCAATCGATAAAACACCATCGGGGTGGTAGAGGTAGAGCGAGCGATAACGTTGCTCAAGGTCGTACTGTGCTTCTAGACGTTGTCGAGCCACTACCAACTCACGTGAACGCAGTAGTATCAGCCTTACCAAGCCCAAACTCAGGGCCAAAAGGTAGCTGAGCGTCAGACCTGCAATTGCAAAACCTGCAGGCATGATACTGGCACGCAACATGCCTGAAACAGAATCCATGTGGACGTTAAACGTTAGCCGAGTACCGCCAGGTAGACCAACACGGCGCTCTTCCAGATGCGGTAACGGGCGGATGGGGGTATCGTCGATGGCCCTCCCCGACTGCCTTAAGGTTAAGTAGGGTGTGCCTTCACCGACGGTGAGCATAAACAGACCAAGGGGCACGCTAAGTTCGCGCTTGAGCAAGTCTCGTAAGTCGAGCTCTGCAACCAGCTTCCTGTCAGCATTGTCACCTAGTGAGGAAACCAGCAACACTGCACTGGGTTGACGTGCCACCCTGAGTGCCCATGTATCTGACCGCCCCGTTAATAGCTCATCACGAAGATTTGGATAATTCTTCTCGGTAAGAAGGCGACGCTCATAGGGCTGAGGAGAAACCCGCAGCTCTTCAAGTTCACCGTCGTAACCAATCAAAGCAACCGTCTTTAAGTATGGCGCGTGCTGAAAGTAGGTATGAACATCGTGCTCCCAGCGAACTGAAGAATTCAAAGTGCTATTTAGCCCTTTTCGCCAAGCAAGACGTTGAATGAAATCCCGTTCTTCCTGCATGGCATGACGAGCATTGTGCGTGGCGTTATCCAACAAGGTACTCGCCTGGCGCTGCATATTTGCCTGAGCGCTCCAACTTAAGGTGTACCAAGCAACGCAGCTCATCAACACACCGGCTACGGCGGCGAACTGCGTAAGCCTGCCCAGCGGCAGTAACTGGCGGCTCCCCCGCCAGGCAGCGCCGACAAAAGCGAGCCCACCCAGCAAAGCATAAAGCGTGGCCAGGAGGGGGGCGGATACAAATCCGTCTGCCCAGCCAATGCGGCTGGCGGGAAGCAACAACAGCAGAATAGAAAAGCCACCCGCGCCCAGTGCAAGCAAACCGCTAACGGCCCATAGCAGTCGATACCAGGCTTTTTTCATCCCCAACGTCGTACAAACAGCAACAAGTAAAAGCAGAAACGCTGCCGCCGAAAGAATTCTCGGACCACCTGATACCCAGGATGCCTCCTCCCAGGGGCTGCCTGAAACACCATTGTGGATCAGCGTATAACAAGTAATCAGCGCCAATGGCGCAGCCGCCAGAAAAACTAGCCAACGCCAATGCACGAGCCAACCCAACAAGCACAGACCTGCTAAAAAGCCAGTCAGCGCCGCATCGGCCACCATTAACCCGCTCAAGGGATAAACAATACCCGTGAGATGCCCAATGAGCCCTGTCCCACCCAGCAGAATGAAGACAGATGCAGCCATGAGCAAACCGACATCCATCGCGACATCGCGTATCCGATAGGGCAAGTCAGCAACCTCCCGAGAGTTTAAATCAGGCATATCGACTTGACCTTTTTCATCCGTTGACAAGGCGATTTCGCCCCTCCCGCTTAGCGGTATAAAGCGCCCTATCCGCTCGCGCCAGGAGGGTCTCAGATGTGTCTTCAGGCAAATAGCTTGTTACCCCCAAGCTGACCGTAATCGGCACGGGCTGCCAATGATAAGCCTCAATGGCCTGTCGCAACCGCTCCAGAGCGTTGCTGGCCTCGTCAATGGCGGTTTTCGGCATCAGCAAGGCGAACTCTTCGCCGCCAATGCGCGCAGCAAAATCTCGGCCCCTTAGCTTCGATGAGAGTAGTTTTGCAAGCTGTTGCAATACCTGATCACCAACCGCATGACCATATTCATCATTGACGGGTTTAAAATGATCAATGTCCAGCAAAGCCATGCTAAAGCCTTCAGAAAGGAAACCTTCGGCCCGGGATAGTAACTCCTTAAGCGCAACATCGAGGTGACGACGGTTAGGCAAGCCAGTTAGCGGATCACTTTTTGCTTCATGCCCCAGCCTCATGGTCAGACGTTGTAACTCTTCGTTATGGGATTTCAGGGTCGTGCGCATTGACTCCAATTCGGTGATGACGGCTTCTTTTTCCTCCAGGGCGGTCTGAGCTGCTTGGCGAGCCTCCAGAAGCTCTCGCTCTAACTGGTCCTTACGGACGATCGGCTGCATGGAGATCAGTATCTGTGGGTCTTTCTGATCGCCCAACCGGCGCGCACTACATAGAACAGGAAGGGTGTCACCGTTCGAAAGACTTAGACTAAGATGAACTTCACTGACCGACCCCACATCCGCCACTCGGTAAGCCAAAACCCCTTGGTAAACCATACGCGATTCACAGGTGAACAGTTCACTTGCAAGTCGATTGACAAGTTGCCCTGAAGGGAAGCCCAGCCAGTCACTAAGTGTGTGATTCACCAGCACCGTATAACCTTTACCATCAACGACAACTTGGCCTGATGGCGAAAATTGCCACCAGCGTGCGATATCGGCAGGTCTTGGATTCATTGGCGTTTCCCCCCTTGCAACCCAAGTTGCTCCTGAAGTGCTGAGGCCAGAATGTCTGGCGCTGTCAGTTGGGGGTAATGGCCACTTGCATCTAACACATGGAGCTGGCTATTAGGGAGGTGCTGTTGAAGGTATTGAGCTGCTTCAATAGGCACTATGGCATCCCGAACGGTTTGAACAATCAAGCTGGGTACCGTGACATTCTGCAGATGGTGGCGGATATCCCCCAGAAAGATACTCCTGGCAAATGGGCGAAGCACCTCGGGCGGTACCGCAAGAAAGCGTTGTTGCAAATTTTTTTGCTGGGTATCGGTGGCTGTGTCACCTATAGCGATTTGTGAAACGGTACCGGCCCAATCTAGGTAGTTTTGCTCCATAAGCTGCATCAAGCCATTGAGCTGGTCACGAGTATAACCACCCCGATAGTCAGGCGGATCGTCCAGGTATCGAGCCGAACTGCACATCATGACCAAGCGGCGGAAGGCGTTAGGGCGTTCAATGGATGCAAGCATACCAATGGTGCCGCCAATGGAGTGGCCAAGCATCATGGCGCCTTCCAGCGCCAGTTCATCACACAACGCCACAATATCTTCGGCATGTCCGAATGGCGAGCTATGCCGCACTACATCGTAGGCTTCCGGGGCGGCACAGCCGAAACCCGCCAGATCGACAAGGATTAGGCGATAGTCTTGCTCAAGCGCAGGAATCAAGCGACGCCATACCGTCTGATCACATCCAAAGCCATGGATCATTAATAGCGGTGTCGAACCATGCCCAAGCTCATTGACATTAAGAAGATGGCGAAGTGATGACATAGGACGCTCAGATTTATTATTGTGAAAGGTCCATTAGACAGTATCACTATGTGTGAGGTCAGGCGTAGGTACGGTATTTCAACGCCGAAAGAAGGCTTAAAAATCACGACCTATTGATGATCTCTTAGTACCAAACAAAGAGGTTCTAATCTGAAACTGAGATGCGAAAAGGCGTCGTACTGTTGCCAGTTACTTTTTTCTTTTCGGCGCCTGCTACCGATTCGCCACCTAGAACCTAGGCCAAAAAAAGACCACTTGCTGAGTTAGCTAAGTGGCCTTTTTTGATAATTTATTTGGTCGGAGCGACAGGATTCGAACCTGCGACCTTTGCAACCCCATTGCAACGCGCTACCAAGCTGCGCCACGCTCCGATTGAGGCGTTAATTTCTTGCCTCAAGACGGTGCGTATACTAGCGGTTTAGCGGGCAAATGAAAAGCTCTTTTTGCGCTTTCTTTTCAAGTGCTTGTCTATCATACGGATTCATCGTTTCAGCCTATGCGGCGCTATCGGCATCGCGTAGTAACCTAGCCATCGCAGAGTGAACGGCGGGCGTACTCACAAGCAAATGCTGGGAATATAAATCTTCGGGCACGTCAGCTGGCACATCGTAAAGATGCCCCACACTGGCACCTGCCTCGCGGGCAACGACCCAACCGGCGACGAAATCCCAAGGCGAGACGCTCTCGTAATAAGCATCCAGCCGCCCACAGGCAACATCGCAAATATCCAGAGCAGCCGCGCCGTTACGACGTATATCGCGGCAGTTGGCCAATACGGCAGCCAGGCGAGGCAAGAGAGCTTCCCGGGCCTCCCGCTGGTAGGGAAACCCGGTTGCCACAAGACTGCGCGCCAGTTCGTTGGCACCGCTTGGCTGGATGGGCTGGTCATTGCAAAAGGCCCCAGCGCCCTCAGCAGCAGTGAAGGTTTCTTCCAGGAACGGCGCGTGGACAACCCCCATCTTTGCCACACCGTCTTCCATCCAGCCAATCGAGACCGCCACATGGCGAAGCCCCTGGGCAAAGTTGACCGTGCCATCAATCGGGTCGACGACCCATAGCTGGGGGGCACTTTCGCTGAATGCCTGATCAGGAGAGAGTTCCTCGCTTAAACGAGTCTCGCCAGGAAAATGCGATGCCAGCTGATCACTGATAAAGCGATCAACCGCTACGTCGGCATCCGTCACCAACTCATCGCCCGCCTTGTAATGCCGACAAAAGGATTGCTCCTGGCGTGCCTGACGAATCATTTGCCCCGCCTGTTCGGCAATCGTTCGGGCGATGTCCAGGCGCTCTTTTAGGGTGTAGGCAGGCATTAGCAGCTCCGTCAATGGCAAGGCCCTAGCGTAGCGCATCCACCAGAATATCGACAACCACGCGGGTGGCCGCATCGATCAACACCACATCAGACCCCACACGCTGCCACTCATAACCAGGATAACGAGGCAGTTCGTTGGCGATCGGCCCATCAAACCGCTTGGCGATGCCTGGCGGCAGTGGCTTCCCACGGGCCAGATTGCGCTCTATACCCGGTGGAAGCGACTCAGCCCTAGGCGCGCCGTATTCGCGTAGCAGACGCTGGATCAGCCGTTCTTCAATACGCGGCGGGTTATCGCGATAATTTCGTTCGGCGCGATCATCGTAAGACCGATGCTCACGCTTTTGCGCCTGCCCCTGGTGATGTGACTTATCGCGAGCGCCATGCGCCGGGGCATGGTCGGGCTGAGCTATGGCGGCACTGCATGGCATAAATGCTATGAGCGCGACTGGAACCACGGTTTTGAAAAGGTTCACTGTAAGCTCCATATCTTGGTTTGGTACTTACAACATAGCCGGTGAATGCGCAGGTATTAAGGAAATAAAAAGGGCCCGAAGGCCCTTTATATCTATTCGTTAATTAGTCGTCACTATCTCTCAACGACATTCAGAAGGCAAGAACTTAGCTGGTATCTGATCACTACCTCCAGTTCGACACTGCCAGTTAACGACGCCACTGTCTTCGTCATCTGGTTCAAAGACCAGGGTTTTACCTTGCAGCTCACTGACAACTGAGTCATTTTTCATCGTTACGACAGTGACGCCCGCATCACCCTGAGAAACATCGACACTTGCAACGTATTTTCCTGCCATTTCGGCTGGCTCAGAAAGCCCAGCCTCTGCGTTATTAGTAGGGAACTCACCTCGTGAGATGAAATACTCAGAAATGGCGGTTTTCGCTGGAGACATCAAGCTAATGGCCTCGCTGACCTGAGCTCGACCGACATAGTTCTGATACTGCGGTACGGCGATGGAAGCCAGTACGCCGATAATCGCCACCACGATCATTAGCTCGATCAGGGTGAAACCGCCCTGCTTCTTGTTGCGGTTTGCCGGTTCTGCAGATTGCTGCATGGAGACGTCTCCTTGGGGAATGCTACCCAGCGTTACCGCCGAGTATTGCTTTGGGCAAAGATGCAGTGACATTAACTGACAGTATGTGGTTTATCAATATTACGCATCAACGCTTGAGCATGAGTTATATCGGCCGCAGGATGCCTGGCTTGAACCTTTCGGCTTAAAGAGCCGCTACTGTCTTGTGTTGCCAAGTATGGTAAAAGTAACCCGCAGCGCACTTCATCAACGAGTCACGCATGAGCGAAACCAATTTCGAGTCAACCTTAAGCCATGCCGCCGCCCGGGGCGGGCTGCGCGGCATCGCCCAGCGTCTGGTCAAGCACGGGTTGCTGACCGAGGCTCAGGCGGCCACCGCCGAGGCGACGGCGTTCGACCTGGATATTTCACTACTCCAGCACGTTGTTGACAGCGGCCTGGTCGATCCCAGGCAATCAGCGATAGCTGCTGGCTGGGAGTATGGCTTGCCGGTGATCGATCTCAACGCCGTGCGTTTATCGTCACTGCCACCAGCGGCTGACTACCCGGTTAAAGTCCTTCAGCACTTGACGGTATTACCGTTAGCGCGCCACGGCCACCGACTTACCGTTGCCGTCCCTTATCCGGCGACGCTTACCCAACTGGATGAACTGCAATTTGCCACCGGACTGAGCGTTGAAGGTGTGCTTGCGCCTGTTGACCAACTGAGCACGGCGTTGAACCAGTATCTCACCCAGAATGAACGCAGCATGCTGGAGGAACTTGATGACATCGACGATGCCGTCAGTTCCTTGAATGTCGTCCAGGGAGCAGCCGGTGAAGACGCTCCCCTCGAGGAAGCGCCCCAGAACAGCGACGACGCCCCGATCGTCAAATTCGTCAATAAACTGTTGCTGGATGCGATTCGCCGGGGCGCCTCGGATATCCATTTCGAGCCCTATGAAACCCAGTACCGGGTTCGCTTCCGGATTGATGGCATGCTGATCGAGGTGGCACGGCCGCCTTTTGCCATGCGTAACCGTATCGCGGCGCGTTTGAAGATCATGGCCCGGCTGGATATCTCCGAGCGCCGCCTGCCACAGGACGGGGCGATCAAACTCAAGCTGTCACGCACCCGCTCTCTCGACTTCAGGGTCAATTCACTGCCGACGGTGTATGGTGAAAAGCTCGTGCTGAGGATTCTTGACCCCACCGCCACCCAACTGGGCATCGAGCAGTTAGGCTTCACCGATGACCAGCGCGGTCATTACGAACGGGCGCTGGCGCAGCCGCAAGGCATGATTCTGGTGACCGGCCCGACGGGCAGCGGTAAAACCGTATCGCTGTATACCGGCATCAATATTCTTAACCAGATAGAGCGCAATATCTGCACCGCTGAAGACCCAGTGGAAATCAAGGTCCCCGGCGTCAACCAGGTCAACGTACTGCCGAAAATCGGTCTGGATTTCGCCAGCGCGTTAAGGGCGTTCCTGCGCCAGGACCCTGACGTGGTCATGGTCGGTGAAATACGCGACCTGGAAACCGCCGAGATCTCCATCAAAGCGGCCCAGACCGGCCACCTGGTGCTGTCGACGGTACATACCAACTCGGCGGCCGAAACCCTTACTCGCCTGTCCAATATGGGGGTGTCTTCCTTCAATATTGCAAGTGCGGTCAGCCTGATCATTGCTCAGCGCCTGGCACGCAAGCTTTGCCCTCACTGCAAGGAACCGGTTGACATTCCCCACGAAGCACTGAGACGCGAAGGGTTCAGCCAACAGGCGATTCAGCAGTCCACCCTATTTCGCCCGGTCGGTTGCAAGCAGTGTACCCACGGCTACAAGGGGCGCGTGGGTGTCTACGAAGTCGTGCCGATTACCGATGCGATGCGCCAGTTGATCATGCGCGATGCCAACTCTCTGGATATTGACCAGTTGGCCCGCCGTGAGGGGTATCCGAGCCTGCATCAGAGCGGTCTTTTAAAGGTGATGCAAGGGATCACGAGCCTCGAGGAAGTCAACCGTGTCAGCAAGGAGTAAACCATGGCCAAGTCGCCTCGGGCTCGTCGTCAGCCAAGCATCCAGCTTTACCGCTGGAAGTGGGAAGGCACTGGGCCTCAGAATCGCACGCTCAGCGGTGAAATCATAGGCCGCAGCAAGGCAGACGTTGCCAGCGAGCTCGCCAATCAGCAGATCAACGTCAAGCGGTTACGCAAGAAAGGCGGCCTCAGTGGTCGCGGGCGAATCAGCCCACACGACATCATGGTGTTTGCCCGCCAGATGGCGACCATGATTCGGGCCGGCATTCCGCTACTCCAGGCGTTTCAGGTGGTTGCCGAGAGCCTCAAAAAACCGGCGATGGTAGCGCTGGTGCAGCAAATGATGAGCGATGTGTCCGCCGGGGCCAGCTTCTCCGATGCACTACGCCGTCACCCCAAGCACTTTGACCGTCTATTTGTAAACCTTGTTGAAGCAGGCGAGCAATCCGGCGCACTTGACCAGATGCTTGAACGCATCGCCACTTACAAGGAAAAAGTCGAGTCACTCAAGAGCCGCGTCAAGAAGGCCATGTGGTACCCCTCCGCGGTGCTCCTGATCGGTGTCGGGGTCACCCTTCTTCTACTGATCAAGGTGGTGCCCGAATTCGACAGCATGTTTGACAGCTTTGGCGCGGAACTGCCCGCCTTGACGCAGATGACAGTCAACCTGTCAGGCCTTGCTCAGCGCTATTGGCTGTACGCACTGGGGGGCACCATCGCGGGGGTATTGCTGCTCAAGCAGGCGATTAACCGTTCTCCCCGCGTTGCTTACCGCGCACACAGCATTCTATTGCGCCTGCCCATCATCGGGGACATCCTGCATAAATCGGCAGTGGCGCGGTTTGCCCGAACCCTTGCGACCACCTTTGCGTCGGGCGTGCCGCTGGTCGAGGGGCTGGATACGGCATCCGGGGCAACCGGCAATAGAGTCTACGAACGCGCCGTCACCCGGACACGCCATGACGTGGCCACCGGTCAGCAGTTATACTTCGCCATGCGCATGACCAATCAGTTCCCGCCCCTGGCGGTGCAAATGGTCAGCATCGGAGAAGAAGCAGGCTCGCTGGATGCCATGTTAAACCGCGTCGCGGACTACTACGAAGAAGAAGTCGACAACAAGGTGGATGCCTTAACCTCGCTGATGGAACCGCTCATTATCGTGGTCTTGGGTCTTCTGGTCGGCGGTGTCGTGGTGTCGATGTATTTACCCATTTTCAACTTAGGCTCGGCCCTGTAAGGCGTCGTGCAAAGGCATGTCATGCAGTATTTTTCGACCACTTTCTGGCCACTGATTTTTTTATTGGGGCTATGCCTGGGCAGCTTTCTCAATGTGGTGATTACCCGCTTGCCCGTTATGCTGATGCGGCAGTGGCGTCAGGAAGCTCGCGCCCAGCTCGCGCTGGCTGAAGAATCATCGCAGCGCTTCAACCTGGCCCAGCCGCGCTCAATGTGCCCCCGCTGCGAATCTTCTATCGCCTGGCACGATAATCTGCCGTTGATCGGCTGGCTCAAACGACGTGGGCGCTGCGCGCACTGCAATGCCCGGATCAGCTTGCAATATCCGCTCATCGAGCTTGCGGGAGGCATCCTGGCCATCAGCATCGCTCTGCTTTATGGCATCAGTTGGCAGGCGCTATGGCTTTATGGCGCCTGCTTGACACTGCTCGGCCTGGCCGTCATTGATTGGCGTGTACAGCTACTGCCCGATATTTTGACACTGCCGCTACTGTGGGCCGGTCTGATCTATCAATGGCTTTTTCAACCCGCTTTCCTGGCCGATGCCGTTATCGGTGCTGTGGTCGGCTATATGAGCCTCTGGAGTTTTTACTGGTTGTTCAAGCTGACTACCGGCAAGGAAGGCATGGGCTTTGGTGACTTCAAGCTGCTCGCTGCATTGGGCGCCTGGCTGGGATGGCTATCACTTCCGCTGGTCGTGCTGTTTTCGGCGGGTTTGGGCGCCATACTGGGCCTGGCCTATCAAGCGTCATCACCCCAGGCGCGCGGCACCCCCATGCCGTTCGGACCTTTTTTAGCCCTCGCCGGTTGGATGATGCTGCTCGCTGGCAACGATATATTAGCGGTATACCTTAATATCGTCTGTTAAGCCTGACGGTCCAAATGACATATCACAGGTAGATGCACCATGATTATTGGCCTTACAGGCGGCATCGGCTCAGGCAAGTCAACCGTCGCCCGCGCCTTTGGCGAACGCGGTATCGGATGGGTCGACGCCGATGACGTGGCCCGCGAGGTTGTCGCACCCGGCGAGCCCGCGCTTGATGCTATCGGTGAGCATTTTGGACCCGAGGTGATTGATCAGGACGGGTCACTCGACCGCGCCGCTCTGCGCAAGATCATTTTTGAAGCTCCCGAACAACGCCAATGGCTTGAGCAACTCACCCACCCTCTGATTCGCGAGCGAATTATCGCCCGGCTAGAGAATATTCAGTCGGGGCCCTCTCCGTATGCGCTGCTGGTATCGCCTTTACTGTTCGAATCGGGCCAAGCGGCGTTGGTGGATCGCACCCTGGTGATCGATATTCCCACCGACATGCAGCTATCCCGAACACTTGAGCGCGATGGTGTCAGTGAAGCAAATGTGCGTGCTATTCTGGACGCACAGATGTCGCGCGAGGAACGCTGTGCCCGTGCCGATGACATCATCGACAACAGTCGCGATATTGCGCATATGCAGCACCAGGTCGCCCAACTTGATCAACACTATCGAGAGCGACTATCGTCGTGACCCGTTGACGGCCTTTGAGGCTTCCTCTTTCACTGATCACGTTTTACATTTGCGGATATTTTATGTCTCAACCTGCTAATGACAGCCCATTTGAAGTCGCCTGCCCTCAATGCTCACGAACCGTTGCATGGAGTGGCGAGAGCCCTTTCCGTCCGTTTTGCAGCAAACGCTGCCAGCAGCTCGATCTGGGGGCCTGGGCGGAAGAATCCCGCCGAATAGCCGGTGAAAATGCCATGGACGAAGCCGATATCGACGCCCTGCTGGCGCGGGCTGACCGCGACGCACCACTTTCCTGAATGGCCGCACCTGACTACCCTGCCTACCATCTTGTGCAGCACCTTGAACGGTGCTTTGATGATCTGATGGCAGCGCTGGACGTACTCGCCACGCAATACGCAGCGCAGTGTCCGCCTACCTGGATGCTGTCGCCCACAGCCGACTCCTCACCGGACGGGTTCAGAGCGGCACTTTTCGATGTCTGGCATCAGACGGGGCAGGATGGTCGGGAAACACGCAATTACCTGGGTATCGTTGTCGCCAACGATGAGCTTATCGACGCTGCTCGCCATGTAAATATAGCCAAAGACGCATTCCATGCGGGCTTGCAGAAGATTAAAAGCACTACCCCCAAAGCACTGAGTGACGCTAAAGCGAAGCTAACCACTCGCCACCCGGATGTTAATCATGTCTTACGTAAAGAAGGGTTAGCGCGGTTACATTTAAAACAATGCTGGCGTCATCTGCCTATCGCCGATGCCGAAGTCGCAAAAGTGCGCTTTGCCTGGTATCAAAGCGGACGTTCGATTAAACGCATCACCGTAAGAGACGCCGAACAAAAGCTACTTCGGCTGGATACTGATGCGCCTCATATAAAAGTGCAATTGCGTCGCCTAGCAGGCTTGCCCAGCGAAGAACCGCTTGCCCAGGTCCAGGCCCAGGCACCGCTAATGCGTGCCAATCTCTTTTTTAACCACCCGTTAGCGGATGGCCACACGCGACGGGCGCTGAACGTCTCCATGCCCCTTTTCGTTCCCAATGAGCGCTTGGGAATGCCAGATATCAAGGCACCGCCAACTCACCCCCAGCCACAACGAACGCGGGCGACTCGGCGCGATGAAAAGCTGGAATCCGATGTTTTCCTACCCAGCCTGCGCGTGTATCGCTACCGCTAAGCTTATTTAAACATCGGGTTAACAACCAGGTTTAATCAATCAGGCAGGCGCCTGCTCCTCTGTCCAACGCCCGGACGCCAGCAGCGTCTCGATCAACTCGCGCAGCTCATGCGAGGCAATGTGGTATTCCGTCAGCAATGCTTCAAATTGCTGCTGAAACGCCTCCTCGCGTAATTGAGCCTGCTTTTCGGCGTCTTCCTCTTCAAGCGCCTCCAAGGAACGCACTGGCGGCCCGGTGGGAATCTCCATCGCCTTGCCAGGGTCCTCCAGCTGACGTAGTGCTTGCGCAAACGCATCATCCAGTTCGCGAAATTTACGAAGCTTGTCGCGCTCATCCATCGGTTTCTGAACTTTTTGATATTTCATTGATATGTCATTCACACCCTTTTGATTGAGGGATACGCCTGTCTATAAGGCTATTTTCCCCAAAAACTGTGCCCAAACGCGTAAAAAGCCAAAGCCAACTTGCCTTCAAGAGCTGTTACTAGCATAAAGAGAGCATCACTATGTACCGGTGCATATAGTAAATAATACTTACGTATCGCTGCATATTTTGCGACCACTGCAATACAACGCTGCAATGTAATCACTAGGCTCTAGTGTCAACATTGAGGCAGAAAAAAGCCGCC
Source organism: Halomonas sp. G11 (assembly GCF_001663515.1). Classification (NCBI taxonomy): domain Bacteria; kingdom Pseudomonadati; phylum Pseudomonadota; class Gammaproteobacteria; order Oceanospirillales; family Halomonadaceae; genus Halomonas; species Halomonas sp. G11. The sequence goes on along the minus strand of NZ_LYXG01000023.1, from coordinate 231,678 downwards.
GCGTTGTACTGACGTTGAGGCAAATTCGAGAAACCAAGGCACCGGGAGGGTGCACATTACCGCCGGAAACACCATCTGGCGGTAACACTCATGCATGGGAGGCCAGATAATGTTCAATGCTATGACACGAGCTGAGATCTGGCTGCAAGACACACTTGAAAAGCCATTGAGTATTGACGATCTTGCTCAACATCTAGGGTATTCAGCTTCTCAAGTACGACGCCAATTCCGTCACTACTTTCACACATCGCCGAGTGCTTATCGAGAAAAACGTCGGCTAGAGCGTGCGGCGGTTTTACTCGTCTTCACTCCCCGTAATATAGCGCAAATCGCGCGGGATTGCGGTTACCAAAACCACTCGTCTTTTTCACGAGCGTTTCTGCGACATTTCCAACTATCCCCACGACACTACCGTCAGGCCATGGGCCATGTGATGCATCAGCAAATACCGTCTTACGGTTACACAACTCAAATCAAGCAAGCACCTGCACGACAGGCTGTTCTCATGCGACTCTATAAATCGCCAGAGCACCTTCAAGGGCTTGGGGATAGCAATTACCATGGCCACCAGTTGGAAAGTCTGCAAGCAAGGCTGGCAGACTCAACACCCGCGGTTTCGCTGCCTGATTTACTCAGCGAAAAAATCGATGCTCTAAGCGATCAAGCTGCGCACCCGGTACGTACCGATATCGGGCTCTACCTTGAAACGCTTCACAACATGAAGAGCATTCCACTGCCTGCGCCCTACCGCCGTATTAATATTGCAGCACGCCACTATGCGAGCACCTGCTTCGAGGAATTTTCACAACTTTCACGCGCGCTGACCAGCATGTTGCTGGAACTCTTGCATATACAAAAAGGCTATTACATCAGCGGCGAGGCGCCAATGGTACTGTGGAAACCCGATTATTTGGAATTGAGGGTACCGCTGAATCAATGAGGAAATGCTTGGCTGGGGAAATAATAAAGTCGGCATTGCCACTGGGAATGCCGACTTGGCGATACTTAGTCTTCCATCCGCACAAGCCAGGACTCAACGGTCTCATCGCCGTATTCGTCTTTCCAGCTACGCAGCCCCTTGTGGTTGCCTCCACGCGTTTCGATAACCTCACCTGTATGAGGATTTTTATAAATCTTTAAGCGACGCTTACGGCGGCCCGCATTGCTACTGGCGGGCTTTGAACCACGCTGATCGGCAGCAGGGTCTAGCAACGCCACTACATCAGCTGGGCGCTTGCCAAATTCATTCATGAGCGCTTCAAGCTTTGATTTAAACTCTAGTTCACTCTTGAGGCGCTGATCACCCTCTAGTCGCTGAAGATCTTCTTGAAGCTGCTTCAGCTGCTGTTCTTTTTGGATGTATTCGTTAAGTAGTGACATGGGGAATCCTTTAACATCAGGTCAAACCAGATAAGATACCGAACGGACATTGTCAGTATCCATTAGTTCAGAATGCGCATTCATTATTGCTGTAAAAAAGCCAACTGACAACAGTCTAGTTGATTTTTAGTCAATTACGAAAGATATTTTAAAGATTGGCTTAGCGATGAATAACTTTTTAGTGGCTTAATCACCAAGTTATACAGGCAGGAATTCACTGACAAAAAAACGCCGCCCTAAAGGCGGCGTTTTATGAAACCAGTACTAATGGCGATATTAGTCTTGGCCCATCTGCTGCTTAATCAAGTCACCGATAGTGGTTGCACCACCTGCTGCTTCCGGCTCTTGTTCACGCAGCTTCTTGAGGTTCTGACGCGTGTCATCCTGCTCTTTCGCTTTCACCGACAGGTTAATCTGACGGCTCTTGCGATCAACGCTCACGATGCGCGCTTCAACGCTGTCGCCTTCACTGAGAACGTTACGTGCATCTTCAACGCGATCAGCCGCGATTTCAGACGCCTTGAGAACTGCCACTACATCGGTAGCCAGCTCAACGTGAGCTTCTTTGGCGTCCACTTCAACGACACGACCAGTAACGATGCTGCCCTTGTCATTGACCGACAGGTATTCAGCAACGGGATCGGAATCCATTTGCTTGATGCCCAGGGAAATCCGCTCACGCTCAGGGTCGATAGACAGGATAACCGCTTCGGCTTCGTCGCCTTTCTTGAAGTTACGAACCGCTTCTTCGCCAGTATCTGTCCAGGAGATGTCGGACAGGTGAACCAAGCCGTCGATACCGCCTTCCAGGCCGATGAAGATACCAAAGTCAGTGATTGACTTGATAGTACCCGAGACGCGATCGCCCTTGTTGTACTCGGCATTGAAGGTTTCCCACGGATTAGCAGTACACTGCTTGATACCCAGGGAGATACGACGACGCTCTTCGTCGATATCCAATACCATGACATCAACATCATCGCCCACTTGAACCACTTTGGACGGATGGATGTTCTTGTTGGTCCAGTCCATTTCGGAAACGTGAACCAGGCCTTCGACGCCTTCTTCCAGTTCAGCAAAGCAGCCGTAATCCGTCAGGTTGGTGACCACGGCATGAACCTTGGTACCTTCCGGATAGCGCTCTTTAATACGGACCCACGGATCTTCGCCAAGCTGCTTGAGACCCAGAGAAACGCGATTGCGTTCACGGTCAAACTTCAGCACTTTAACGTTGACTTCGTCGCCGACGGCCACGATTTCAGACGGATGCTTGATGCGCTTCCACGCCATATCGGTGATATGCAGCAGGCCATCAACGCCACCCAGATCAACGAAGGCACCGTAATCAGTCAGGTTCTTGACGATACCCTTGATTTGCTGGCCTTCCTGCAGTGTTGCCAGCAGTGCTTCACGTTCCGCACTGTTTTCAGCTTCCAGAACCGCGCGACGTGAAACCACGACGTTGTTGCGTTTCGGGTCGAGCTTGATGACCTTGAAGTCCAGCTCTTTATGCTCCAGGTGCGCTGTATCGCGAACCGGGCGGACGTCAACCAGAGAGCCCGGCAGGAAGGCACGGATAGAATCGACATCGACGGTGAAGCCGCCTTTGACCTTACCGTTGATCACGCCTTTGACGACTTCATCTTTCTCGAAGGCGGCTTCCAGAATCTTCCAAGCTTCTGCGCGCTTGGCTTTTTCACGGGACAGACGCGTTTCACCGAAGCCATCTTCAACGGCTTCCAGTGCAACGTGAACGTCGTCACCGATCGCAATGTTCAGTTCGCCGTTCTCGTCGCGGAATTGCGCCGCGGGGATCTGACCTTCAGATTTCAGACCGGCGTTGACGGTAACCCAGTCACCGTCAATATCGACAACCTGGGCCGCGACGATAGCGCCTGGCTCCATGTTGATGTCGTTAAGAGACTGTTCAAACAGTTCAGCAAAGCTTTCGCTCATGGTGTTCCTACGTGATCAACGTTGTTGAGGCATAAATGCCTTCTCCGTACCACCAGCGAGCACGGGCCTAATGTCACTCTGCTTTTGGAGGTGTTAGCGCTGGTTAGACCTGACCGGGCTCCCAATGTGAGTTTTACGCCCTGCCATGTCGTGACACCTGTCCAAAAACGCCGCAAGGGAGAGTCAATTGCCGGACACCAGCCCCTGTTGGGCCAGCAACTCGGTCAACTGATCAACCACTTCCGGTATGCTCAGGCACGTGGTATCAAGCGTAATGGCATCATCTGCCGGCTTGAGTGGCGCCACGTTGCGATGCATATCGCGGGCATCGCGCGCCTGAATCTCCTTTAGAAGACTCGAAAGACTAGCATCCACGCCCGCTTCCTGCAACTGCTGATGGCGACGGCGGGCTCTCTCCGCCGCTGATGCGGTCAGAAATATCTTCAGGGAAGCGTCAGGAAAAACGACCGTGCCCATGTCTCGACCATCAGCCACCAGGCCAGGCGCCTGACAAAAATCGCGCTGGCGCTCTAGCAACGCCTGCCGAACAGCCGGAAGCGCCGCCACCTGAGACGCGCGCTCGCCAGCCTGCTCGGTGCGGATCGCCCGGCTAACGTCTTCGCCTTCCAACAGGGTTCGTGGCTGACCATTTTCGACGGGAAAGGCAACGTCCAATGCTTGGGCCAATTGTGCCAAGGCCGCCTCGTCATCAAGCGCCACCTGATGCTTGACGGCGGCCTGCGCCGTCAATCGGTACAAGGCCCCACTATCTAACAGATGCCAGTTCAGGCGATCAGCGATGAGCCCACTGATCGTACCTTTACCTGCGCCGCCGGGGCCATCAATGGTCAATACGGGGGGATGTTCAGCCATGCACTCCCTCCACCGATAGCGCCATCCCCACGCGTGTCACCAGGTCCACGAACCCCGGGAACGAGGTCGCCACATTGGCGCAATCATCGATCACGATATCGTCGCTTGCCCGCAGCCCGGCAATGGCAAAGGCCATCGCAATTCGGTGGTCACCCAGGCTATCGATCCGCCCGCCACCATAACTGGCCACTTGGTCGTCACCATTACCAGTAATATCAATACCGTCAGCAACGACCGTATGCTCGACGCCCAGAATGGCCAGGCCATCAGCCATCGCCTGAATGCGATCAGACTCCTTGACGCGCAGCTCTTCGGCGCCGCGTAATCGCGTGGTGCCCTTGGCGTTGGCGGCGGCAATGAATAAGGCTGGAAATTCGTCTATCGCCAATGGCACCTGGTCGACGGGAATCTCGATACCGCTGAGCGGTGCATAGCGAATACGAATATCCGCAACGGGTTCGCCACCCACTTCACGCTGATTTTCCAGGGCCAGATTGGCGCCCATCAGGTTAAGAATATTAATCACACCGATACGCGTCGGGTTGATGCCCACGTGTTCGAGCGTTATGTCCGAACCTGGGGTAATGGCCGCGGCCACCAGGAAAAACGTCGCTGATGAAATATCCGACGGCACATCGATCGGCCCTGCTGTCAGCTTTCCACCCCCCTGCAGCCAGCAGGTATCACCATCACGGGACACCGGATAGCCAAAGCCGTTGAGCATGCGTTCAGTGTGGTCGCGGGTAGGCGCTGGCTCACGCACGCGGGTTTCACCCTCGGCATAAAGGCCTGCCAGCAGCAAGCAGGATTTCACCTGGGCACTGGCCATGGGCATGTCGTAATCAATGCCTTTTAAAGCGGCGCCGCCCTTGATATTCAATGGGGGCCGCCCACCTTCCGCGGTATCGATGGTCGCACCCATCAAGCGCAACGGGTCGGCAACGCGGGCCATGGGACGCTTGTTCAGCGACTCGTCGCCGGTCAATTCGCTGTCGAATGCCTGCCCGGCCAGCAAGCCAGCAAACAGACGCATCGCGGTGCCAGAATTACCCACATAAAGTGGGCCAGAAGGCGCTTTCAGTCCCTGCATACCCACACCATGGATGGTCACGCGTCCCTGATGCGGTCCCTCGATAGCCACGCCCATTTCGCGAAACGCCTGTAGCGTGGCAAGACTGTCCTCGCCTTCCAGAAAACCCTTGACCTCGGTAACACCGTCAGCCAGTGCCCCCAGCATGATCGAGCGATGCGACATGGATTTGTCACCGGGCACGCGCAATCGGCCCTGCGCCTGACCGCCTGGCCGCACCCGGTAAGTCACCTTACCTTCTGGTTGCATATGATATTCCGCCTGATAAGTGGTTTTGTTCAATAATGTATCAAAATAGTGACGTGCATGACTGGCCCGATCAAACGTCGCAATCAGGGCATCGCTATCGCCTTGCTCAACGGCCTTGCGCAATCGGGCAAGGCCCGCTTCAAAATCATCCAGCGACGACAGTACCGCCTGGCGATTGGCGATGAAGATATCGCGCCACATCACCGGGTCACTGCCCGCAATGCGGGTAAAGTCACGGAACCCGCCGGCGGCGTAACGAAAAATATCCAGCCGATCATCCTGACGAGCCAGCGTGTCGACCAATGAAAATGCCAACAGGTGCGGCAAGTGGCTGGTACGCGCCAGCACATGGTCGTGGTGCTCAACGCTCATTTCCAACACATCGGCACCACAAGCCGCCCATAGGGCCGAAACCCGCGCCAAGGCCGCCGCATCAACGTCAGGTTCCGGGGTCAAGATCACCTTGTGATGGCGATAGAGATCGGGGTTGGCTGCCGACACACCACTTTTTTCTGAACCGGCAATCGGGTGTCCCAGCACCATATTGGCAGGCACGCCACCAAAAACACGCTCGGCACAGGCGCGAATCGCCGCCTTGGTGCTGCCCACATCGGTGATCACCACATCGGGAGCGGCCTTGGACAATGCGCCAGCCAGCGTTCTCATGACCGTTTCCATCGCCAGCACAGGCACGGCGAGCACGATAAGTGACGCATCAGTCACCTGATCGCCAAGCTTGGTGCCGCCGCTGTCAATCAAGCCCATCTCGATGCCCCGGGCAATTTCATCGGGGTTAGGATCACAGCCGACTATCTGACCCTCAAACCCGGCAGCACGCAGTGCCGAGGCCAGTGATCCACCAATCAGGCCGAGTCCGACAATCAACAACCGCGACTCATCGATACCAGCCCCGGCGGGCACCTTTTCACCCACTGACGTCACAATACGCCCTGAGGGTAGGACCCCAGCACGCGCAATTCCGCTGCCCGCAATTGGACTTCTTCCAGCACGGCGGTGACGCGGGGCTCATCACGATGGCCCTTAAAGTCGATGAAGAAGACATAATTCCACACCCCGGTACGCGAAGGGCGCGTCTCCAGGCGGGTCATGTCGATTTGGTGACGATGGAACGGCTCGAGCAGATCATGGAGGGCACCCGGCTGGTTGCGCATGGCCACCACAATCGACGTCTTGTCTTCTCCCGACATGGGTACATCTTGATTGCCGATGATTAAAAACCGTGTGGAGTTGTCCGGACGGTCTTCAATCTTTTCTGCCACGTGCTCAAGGTTGTAGAGTTTGGCGGCCATGTCACCGGCAATCGCAGCACTGTGCCATTCGGTTTTCACCAGCTTGGCGGCTTCGGCATTGGAAGCAACCGGGACTCTTTCCGCATGAGGAAAGTGGGCGTCAAGCCATTTGCGACACTGGGCAAAGGACTGAGGGTGGGAATAAATACGCGAAACTTTATCCCGCCGGGTCGTTTCGCTGACCAGTAGGTGGTGATGGATGCGCAGGACCACTTCACCGCAAATACGGATCGAGGAATCCATGAAGGTGTCAAGCGTATGGTTGACCACCCCTTCGGTCGAGTTTTCGACCGGCACGACGCCGTAGTTGACGGCACCGGCCTCAACCTCGCGGAACACCTCATCAATGGCAGCCATGGGCAGGCTGATGGCGCTTTCCCCGAAGTGCTTCAATGCCGCCTGCTGGGTAAAGGTCCCTTCCGGGCCCAGGTAGGATACCTTGATGGGCTTTTCCAGTGCCAGGCAGGCGGACATGATCTCGCGAAACAGACGCGCCATTTCCTCGGCGTCCAGGGGGCCTTTGTTCAACGCCATGATACGGCGTAGCACCTGGGCTTCGCGCTCGGGTCGGTAGAACACCGCCTCTTCATCCTCGGCAAGCTTGATATGCGCAACCTGCTGAGCGCAGTCAGCTCGCTCGCTGATCAAGCGCAGAATATCATCATCCAGTTGGTCAATACGCTGGCGCAATGCGTCCAGGTTGATCGACGTGTCGGCCATGGTGATCAGCCCCTTCGTTGTTCGAAATCTGCCATGAAGGCAATCAAAGCGTCCACCGCTTCCTCTGGCACGGCGTTGTACAGGCTGGCGCGCATGCCCCCCACGCTGCGGTGCCCTTTTAGGTTCAGGAGCCCCGCCTCATCGGCCTCTTTCAAGAAGGCGTTATCAAGCCTGGCGTCTTCCAGCACAAAGGGAACGTTCATGCGCGAGCGGTTATGACGTGCAATCGGATTGCGGTACAAGTCGCTGGCATCGATGGCGGCATACAGTTTTTGAGCCTTGCGCTGGTTAATCGCATCCATCGCCTCCAGGCCACCGACATCCGCTTTCAACCACTTAAAGACAAGCCCCGCCAGATACCAGGCATAGGTCGGCGGCGTGTTGACCATCGACCCCGCCTCGGCAAGCAACTGATAGTCAAACAGCGAGGGAATGGTGGGCTGAGCGTTACCCAGCAGGTCATCGCGCACAACAACCAGGGTCAATCCCGCCGGACCAATGTTTTTCTGCGCACCTGCATAAATCACCCCGAACTGACTGACGTCCCGCGGCCCGGAAAGGATGTTGGATGACATATCACAGACCAGCGGTACGCCGGCGCCATCGTTACGCTGCACCTGTGGCGTGTAATCAAACTCCAGTCCGCCAATCGTTTCATTGGCGGTATAGTGCAGATAGGCCGCGTCGTCACTGATCTTCAAAGCGTCTGCCGCAGGCACCGCCGTATGGCCATTCGGCTCACTACTTGCTGCCACATGGCAGTCAAAACCCAGCCGCTTGGCCTCGTTGAGCGCCTTCTTGCCCCAGATACCGGTTTGAATGAAGTTGCCTCGCCCCCCTTGGCCCAAGAGGTTCATCGGCAGCATGGCAAACTGGAGGCTGGCGCCCCCCTGCAAAAACAGCACCTTGTAGTTGCTGGGAACCCCCAGCAGCTCACGCAGATCGGCTTCCGCCTGTTCGGCGATTGCCACAAACTCATCGCTGCGATGGCTCATTTCCATCACCGACAAGCCGCGACCCTGGTAATCGAGCAGTTCGTCGCGGGCTCTCGCCAGCACGGCTTCGGGCAGGGCTGCAGGCCCCGCACAAAAATTATAACGACGTGTCATCGGCTCCGGCATCCTGTGCGTCATTATGGTTGGCGTCGTCTGTCTGCGCCTCTTCCAGCGTCTCAAAATCGCCTTCTTCGGGCTCTTCGACACGCACGGTTTTAACCAGCTTTTCTTCTTTACCGAGACGAATCAGCATGACCCCCTGGGTATTACGCGACGTGGTCGAGACTTCTTCCACGCGTGTGCGGACCAGCGTGCCGCGGTCGGTGATCAGCATCATTTCGTCACTGTCATAGACCTGCATGGCCGCCACCAGCGAGCCGTTACGCTCGCTGGTCTGCATGGCAATCACACCCTGGCCGCCACGACCGCGAAGCGGGAAGGCTTCGAGACGGGTACGTTTTCCATAGCCGTTCTCGCTCGCGGTGAGAATATAGATATGGCCCGCGTCTGATTGACCGTCGACAACACTGTCCGAGGTATCGTCTTCACCGTCATCAATCTGCTGCGTCTTGGGAATGATCAGGCTGATCACTTCCGCATTGTCTGCCAGGCGCATACCACGAACGCCACGGGCCGTTCGACCCATCGCCCGCACATTACCTTCCTCGAAGCGGATCGCTTTGCCGTTGGAAGACAGCAGCATGGCATGATCGGAACCCGACGTGATCGCCGCGCCCACCAAGCGATCACCCTCTTCCAAGTCAATCGCAATCAGGCCGACGCTACGCGGACGCGAGAACTGTTCAAGGCTGGTACGTTTGACCGTCCCCTGGGCGGTGGCAAAGAAGATGTAGTGATCAGGGTCATAGTCGCGCACTGGCAGGATAGCGTTGACTGCCTCACCTTCCTCGAGAGGCAACATGTTGACCAGCGGCTTGCCACGTGAGCCACGGCTCGCATTAGGCATTTCGTAGACTTTAAGCCAGTACACCTTGCCACGGTTGGAGAACAGCAGCACCGTGTCGTGGGTCGACGCCACCAGCAGGTGCTCGATCACGTCTTCGTCTTTCATGGCCGTGGCAGACTTGCCGCGACCGCCGCGACGCTGGGCCTGGTAATCGGAAAGCGGTTGCGTCTTGGCGTAGCCTGAACGCGAGACCGTCACCACCATATCTTCTTCGGCAATCAGATCTTCGATCGACAGATCGAGATGGCTGGCCTGAATTTCGGTGCGCCGGTCGTCGCCAAACTGGTCGCGCACGGCATGCAGCTCTTCACGGATCACTTCCATGAGACGATCCGGCGAGGCAAGAATCTCGGTCAGCTCGGCAATTCTTTCCAGGATGGAAAGGTATTCATCCAGCAGCTTCTCGGTTTCAAGGCCGGTCAGTCGGTGCAGACGCAGCTCCAGGATGGCCTGCGCCTGGGCCGGGGATAACCGGTACTCGGTCGCGCTGGGATTAAGGCCAAAACCTTCTTCAAGGTCTTCAGGCTTGCACGAGGTGGCCCCTGCGCGCTCCAGCATGCTGGTCACCTGACCTGGCTGCCAGACGTTGGCCAGCAGCTTATCCTTCGCCTCGGACGCGTTGGGCGAGGCCTTGATGAGCTCAATCACCTCATCAATATTGGAAATCGCAACCGCCAGGCCTTCAAGGATGTGACCGCGCTCACGGGCCTTTTTCAGTTCAAACAGCGTTCGCCGAGTCACCACTTCGCGGCGGTGGCGGATAAACGCTTCGAGCATCTGCTTGAGGTTCAACGTGCGTGGCTGGCCGTTTTCAAGCGCCACCATGTTGATACCGAAGACGTTCTGCAGCTGCGTCTGGGCGAAGAGGTTATTCACCACGACGTCGCCGGACTCACCGCGCTTGATTTCGATCACCACCCGCAGGCCGTCCTTGTCGGACTCATCGCGCAGCTCGGCGATGCCTTCGATCTTTTTCTCTTTGACCAGCTCGGCGATCTTTTCGATCAAACGCGCCTTGTTAACCTGATAAGGCAACTCGGTAATGATGATGTGATCACGACCGGTTTTATCGTCATGCTCGATGGTGTGACAGGCGCGCACGTAAACACGCCCACGCCCCGTGCGATAGGCATCCAGGATGCCCGCACGGCCGTTGATGATGCCACCGGTGGGGAAATCCGGACCGGGGATATACTGCATCAGGTCATCGACGCTGAGCGTATAGTCATCGATTAACGCCAGACAGCCGTCGATCACCTCGCGCATATTGTGGGGCGGAATATTGGTCGCCATCCCCACGGCAATCCCCGAGGACCCATTGATCAACAGGTTGGGCACCTTGGTGGGCAGAACGTCGGGGATGCGCTCGGTACCGTCATAGTTATCGACCCAGTCGACGGTATCCTTTTCCAGGTCGGCAAGCAGCTCATGGGCCAGGCGCGCCATGCGCACCTCTGTGTAACGCATGGCGGCCGCATTGTCGCCATCGATCGAACCGAAGTTGCCTTGACCGTCGACCAGCACATGGCGCATGGAAAAATGCTGCGCCATGCGAACGATGGTGTCGTATACCGCACTGTCACCGTGCGGGTGATATTTACCGATCACATCGCCGACGACACGCGCCGACTTCTTGTACGGTTTATTCCAGTCATTGTTCAGTTCATGCATGGCAAACAGCACACGCCGATGAACAGGTTTCAGACCGTCGCGTACGTCAGGTAACGCGCGGCCGATAATGACACTCATCGCATAGTCGAGATACGACTGTTTGAGCTCGTCTTCAATATTGACGGGCAAGATTTCTCTGGCGATGTCACCCATGAAAGTCAGATCCTTTGCACTGCATTGGCACTGCGAGAGTTGAAAGCGCTTATAAATACGGCCTGAAAAGACACAGCATAGCGGCGCCCAAATAATTCCCCATCATACCACTGCATTTGCATCAAGGGCAGTCAGTCGCCATGCCGAGACGTTTCAATCGGCAAATATCGACTTGTCGACGGTTAACGCATCGAGTGTCTCGCGGACATTGCCGTCGATGGGGCTTGCCTTGTTGGCCCGCACGTCCAGCAACACAAAGGTAAGATCCGCTTGGGCCACCACACGGCCATCTTTTCGACGAATCTGGTGGTGGCATACCGCACTTCGATCACCGACATCGACAATCCCTGTCATCACCACCAGATCATCGCCTTGAACGGCGGCGGCACGGTAATCAATATTTAAATTCACCACTACAAACGCCCGCCCGGCGGCGTGCAGTTCGTTCATGAGCGCGGGATGTTCATCGAAAAATGCCCAGCGTCCTTCTTCCATGAATTCCAGGTAGCGGGCATTGTTTACGTGCCCATAGCCATCCAGATGATACCCACGCACACGAAGCTGGGTACGCGACACTGATTCGATCGACATGGATCCTCCTAAAATTGTCTCGGTTGATGACGATGGGGCTGACCGGCTTGATATAATCAGCACGCGCTTAATCAAACACAGGTTTGAAACAACCGCAACAACGAACCACTTGGCGACGATGCTGGTAGGAAAGCGCCGCTTTCGACATAATGTGCCACCTTTTACACAGGACAGGCGACATGTGGTTTAAACACCTGCACTTATATCGCGTACACAGCGCTCCTGAACTCAGTCATGAAGCGCTCAGTGAGGCACTGGATGCTCACGCAGCCGCCCCCCTGGGCAATGCCGACGCCCGCCGTCTTGGCTGGACGGCGCCTGCCGGACGGCTGGGCAGCGGCCAGCGTCTGCATGAAATCCAGGGACACCGACTGCTCTCGGCCTTGCGTCAGGAACGCCTGCTACCTGCTTCGGTGGTCAAGGAAGACGTCGACGAGCAGGTGGCAAGCATTGAGGCCAGCGAAGGCCGCAAGGTGACCCGCAAGGAAAAAACCGCCCTCAAGGAACAAGTAACCGAGGAGCTGTTGCCGCGCGCTTTCGTGCGCAGCCAGAAAATTGATGTCTGGTGGGATACTCGCCGCCAGCTAATCGGCGTCAATGCCAGTTCACGAACCCGGGCGGAAGATATTCTCGATCTGTTGCGCGAATCCCTGGGCACCTTGAGCGTTACGCCGCTGGCCTCCCAGACGCTGCCCATGCGAGCCATGACGACCTGGCTTGGCGACCCCGCCAGTCGACCCGCCGATCTCCAACTGGGCGATCAGGTAGAACTGAAGGCCAAAGGCGACGATGGCGTACTGCGTGCCCGGCAGGTCGACCTGGACAGCGATGAAATCCAGCAACTCCTCGAGAGTGGTCGGCAAGCCAGTAAACTCGCCATTCACATCGAAGGTCGCCTAAGCTTGGTATTACACGATGACCTGGCACTCAAATCGCTACGTTTTGGTGATGCGCTGATTGAAGAAGCCGACCAGGCCGACGATGGCGATGACGCGCTCGCCCGGCTTGAGACCGACTTCATTCTCATGGCAAATGCCCTGTCTGACGACATCGTCCGCTTGATGGAATGGCTTGGCGGTGAAGTACAACGAGAACCAGCACAGCAAGAACCAGCACCGGCTTGATAAAGTGCCGATACACGGTCAACGGCTATTGCTCATACATTTGATTTTATTGAAGAAATCTTACGGATCGCATGACACATCACAATAACGCTTCGACTGACCCGATGCCCTCAGACCCTTGGGCGGATATTCGTCCTTATATGGATCATGAAGTGGCGGACGTGCTCGCCAAGCTTTCGCGGGATAACGAGCTGCTGAATGCGCTTACCCGCTTTCGGCTACCCCGCCTGGCTCGCTGGGCACCGCCTCTGGCGCGTGCCATCGCCAGTCACGCAGTGCGCCGGGAAGTCAAGGACGTCACCAGCGTGCGTGAATTCCAGATGCGCATTGCCAGCTATATGGTGCGCATGATTCGCACTACCACCGATGCCTTCGAGGTGACGGGGCTTGACAAGCTCGACCCCGCCAGCGCCTATTTATTTATCGGTAATCATCGGGATATTTCGCTGGATCCGGCTTTCGTCAACTATGCCCTTTACCAGGCAGACCGGGACACTGTACGTATTGCGATTGGCGACAACTTATTGAAAAAGCCCTATGTCACTGACCTCATGCGGCTCAACAAAAGCTTTATCGTGCCCCGCAGCGCACGCGGCAAGCGCGCCATGCTGGCCGCGTACCAGAAGCTCTCGGCCTATATCCGCCATTCGGTTACCGAAGATCAACACTCGATCTGGATGGCGCAGCGGGAAGGTCGGGCCAAGAACGGTATCGACCGGACCGATCCTGCGATTATCAAAATGCTGACCATCGCCAGTCGTACCAGCAACCGTGACGTTCAATTTGGCGATGCCATTGCCGAGCTCAAGCTTGTGCCCGTGTCGATCAGTTACGAATATGATCCTTGCGATCTGCAAAAAGCCCAGGAACTTCACGATATCGACACCAAGGGCCACTACGCTAAAAGCGAATTCGAAGACATCAGCTCCATTGTGGCGGGCATCACCGGCACCAAGGGCCGTGTTCAACTGCGCTTCGGCACCCCTGTGGGAGCCGATATGGCCACCCCCGATGAAGTCGCTGCTGAAATTGACCGGCAGGTGATTGGCGGTTACCGGCTTTTCCCCAGCCATTACCTGGCACTTGAAGCCCTGGGAGACGCCCCCGAGCTGGTGGCCCGTCGCACCATTACCCGGGAAGACAGGGATCGCTTCAACGAGCGGCTGGCAAGCGTACCGGAAGCCCTGCGCCCCTACTGGCTGGCACAATACGCCAACCCGGTAAAACACAAGGCCGGACGTTTGACCCACTAAGATCACACGCCATGCTCATTGGCTGAAAAAATGCTATTGTCGGGATAGTTAGTGGTCTCGCTCGACGCCCTGCTCGTCGCGATTTAAAGGAGAACCCCATGTCCGCTTCAGAAATTCAGAAAACACGTATCATCAATGAGCTACGCGGCTTTATCCGCAAGCTGCTGCAAGACCCAAAGATTCTTGAGCAGTCACTGGCCATCGCCCGGGAAGAGTTGGTTGAAGGCAACAGCCCCGCCGTCATGGCGCGCATTGCCAACCAAATATCGGATACCACCAGCGTGCATATCCCGGAAGACCCCGCCGAACATTCAGAAGCGGATAAGTTGTTTCTAGAGCTCCTGCGCGAAGTGGTTCAAGAGGAACAGGCACTCTATTAGTCAGTCGCCTGAATCACCTCGCTGTTATATCTTTTTGTTAATGCCTGATCGGGATCTTCGTTCATCATGTCAACTACCTCCTCGCGCCGCATTCTGGTTACCAGCGCGCTACCTTACGCCAATGGCGCTATCCATCTGGGCCATTTGCTTGAATATATCCAAACCGACATTTGGGTGCGCTTTCAGAAAAGTCGTGGTCAGGAATGCTATTACGTCTGTGCCGACGATGCGCACGGCACCGCTATCATGCTGCGTGCCGAGCAGGAGGGCATTTCCCCTGAAGCATTAATCGACCGGGTGTCACACGACCATCAAGCCGACTTTGCCCGTTTCGGCGTAGCCTTTGATAACTACCACTCCACGCATTCCGATGAAAACCGCCATTACAGCGAACTGATCTATCAACGCTTACGCGATAAAGGCCATATCGCCACGCGGGAAATCGAGCAGATGTTCGACCCGCAGAAGGGGCTGTTTCTCGCCGACCGGTTTATTAAAGGCACCTGCCCCAAATGCGGCGCGGACGATCAGTATGGTGACAACTGCGAAAAATGCGGTGCCACCTATACCCCAGCCGAGTTGATAAATCCGGTCTCGGCGATTTCCGGGGCCACGCCCGAAGTCCGCAGCTCCACGCACTACTTCTTCAAGCTGCCGGACTTTGCCGATTTCCTGCAGCGCTGGATTAATGACGGCCATGTGCAGCCGCAGATCCGCAACAAGCTGATGGAGTGGTTTGAATCGGGCTTTAACGAGTGGGATATCTCCCGGGACGCCCCCTATTTCGGCTTTGAAATTCCCGATGCCCCTGGCAAATACTTTTACGTCTGGCTGGACGCGCCGATCGGTTACCTGGCGAGCTTCAAGAACCTCTGCGAGCGTGAAGGCATCGACTTCGATAGCTACTGGGAAAAAGATTCGGACGCCGAGATCTATCACTTTATCGGCAAGGATATTGTCTATTTCCACGCGCTGTTCTGGCCGGCGATGCTCGAGGGCGCGGACCTGCGAACGCCCACCGCCGTTAACTGCCACGGTTTTGTCACCGTGGACGGCGCCAAGATGTCGAAGTCACGGGGCACCTTTATCAAGGCGGCCACCTACGCCGACTACCTGAACCCTGAATACCTGCGCTACTACTTCGCCGCCAAGCTGACGTCGAAGGTCGATGACCTTGACCTGAACCTCGACGACTTTGCCGCCCGGGTTAACGCCGATCTGGTGGGCAAAGTGGTCAACATTGCCAGCCGTTGCGCCGGTTTTGTCAAAAAGCTGGGGGGCGGTCGCCTTTCAGGCCATTGCAGCGAGCCGCAGATGGTCGCCCGCTTTATTGCTGCTGGCGACAGCATTGCCCAGGACTTTGAAGCGCGCGAATTCAGCCGCGCGATGCGCCACATCATGGAACTTGCCGACGAGGCCAATACCTATATTGCTGAAAAAGAGCCCTGGGTGCTCGCCAAGCAGGAAGGCCGCGATGCCGAGGTGCTCGACATCTGTTCGGTGGGTATCAACCTGTTCCGTCAACTGATGGTTTACCTTGCGCCGGTCGTTCCCAGCATGGCCGAGCAGGCCAGAGTCTTCCTGAATGTCGAGTCACTGGACTGGGAGAGCCGTCAAACGGTGCTTGTCGACCATGACATCAACAAATTCAAACCCCTCATGCAGCGCATCGAACGCGACAAGATCGACGCCATGATCGATGCCTCAAAGGAGGATATCGTGGAAGAGCAAAAGCTTAAGGAAACCCCCAAGGGTCCCTTGACAGACGACCCCATCGCGGCGGAAATCAGTTTCGATGAGTTTGCCAAGGTTGACCTGCGCATCGCGCGGATCGCTAGTGCTCAATACGTCGAGGGCGCGGACAAACTGCTTCAACTGACGCTCGACCTGGGCGGCGAAACACGCAATGTCTTTTCGGGTATCCGCTCCGCCTATTCCCCGGAAGCGCTGGAAGGCCGTCTAACCGTCATGGTCGCCAACCTCGCCCCGCGCAAAATGCGCTTCGGTGTATCGGAAGGCATGGTGCTGGCGTCGGCCAACCAAGACGGCATCTATCTTCTCTCGCCGGACTCTGGTGCGGAACCGGGTCAGCGGGTCACCTAACCAGGTATCGTGCAGTTAAAGGGGCAAGGCACTAGCCTTCGCCCCTTTTTTATAAGCGCTTATTTAATACCCATACACTTTTGGTTCGCTCTATGCATCTGCATATTCCACGCTCTTTGCGTTTCCGCTTTTTCGCTGCTCTTGGCGGATTACTTGTCTGTGCAATCGTTGCGTTGGCCGCTATCAGTACATTGGTCATCTTTCCGGTATTGCAGGCTGAAGAACGTGGGGCCGTAAAACGAGAATTAGATCGCGTTGAGCGCAGCTTTCAGCTTGAACAGCAGCAACTTCTTGCCCAAGTGCGTGACTGGGCTCATTGGGATGATACCTATCAGTTTGTCCAGGGCGACTACCCTCGTTACAAAGACGTCAACTTCAGTCAAGAAATGTTCGAGGATATGCGCTATCAGTTGATGGCGTTTTTCAATAAGGCGGGAGAAGTCTACTTTTTAGCCGGTATTAACCCGACGACTGGAAATTACCAAACATGTACAACCCCTAACGATGAGTGTGCCTGGATGGAGTCGTGGGTTAACCGCATGCAGGCAGCCATTGAAGAGGATAAAGCAGATCAAAGCGCTATCTACGCTGACCAGGAACCTGTAATGGTGAGCTCCACCCCCATTTTGCGTACCGATAAAAGTGGCTCACCGGCGGGATGGCTATTTAAGACGCGCAACTTGGACGACGAATGGCTGAGTTTCATGGAAGAATACACGGGGCTGCCTATCAACCTGAGCCTTATCCCGGGGGCAGCCTCAAGCAGTGATGCTTTCAGCTTCTCTGGCAATACCGTTCACGCCGAACGTTACTTACCCATCTATAGCCCACTTACCCCCGCTTCATTAGGAATAGGCATAGAGCTCAATCGCACCAGCTATTTAACTAGTTTGACCACCTTTCGCTATGTGCTGTTGTGGACGGCTGTCCTAATGGTTCTGGTCATTGCCGTGGTACTACTGCTGCTTGAGAAAATTGTGCTTAGGCCGTTGCGCTTACTCACCCAATTTACTCAGCAGTTGGATATACACGAGACGGATGTACATAAGCTCACCAGACGAAACGACGAAATAGGGTTGCTGTCACGAGCGTTTCAGGAACATCTTACCTGCCAGCAGCAGCTCAATGAGGAACTTTTGACACTCTCCACCCATGATGCATTGACCGGACTACCCAATCGGCGGCTGTTTGACCAGCGCCTTGAAACTGCCTTTAACGAAGCCGATGCCACTTCAGGTTCGCTTGCCGTGATGATGCTGGATATTGATCACTTCAAACTCTACAATGACCACTACGGGCATCCCGAAGGGGACGTTTGCTTGCAACGTATTGCCGACGCCATGCATAGCCTCGCCCAAACGAGAGACTTTTTCATTGCCCGTACCGGCGGAGAAGAGTTCTGCGCCCTGCTTCCCCACACCTTGCCCGATAAGGCCAGGGACATCGGGGAACAGCTCTCGGCGGCGATCGACGACTTACAGATTCCCCATTCAACCTCGCCAGTTAAACCGTTCGTCACAATAAGCGCCGGCATTGCCATGCTCCAAGACGCTAAATCCCAATCGCCGAGTGCGGTGGTCAGTTGCGCTGACCAGGCCCTCTATCTCGCAAAGGAAGCCGGTCGACATCAGGTTGTATTATTCAGACAGCCGCTAGCCAGCACCGAGATTTCTCCGCACAATACGTCACCATGAATGAGCTCTTTGTGATCTTGGTCAGCACGGCACTGGTCAACAACTTCGTGCTGGTGCAGTTTCTTGGTTTATGTCCGTTTATGGGTGTTTCCAATAAACTTGAATCAGCGATGGGCATGTCGCTGGCCACCACCTTTGTACTGACCCTGGCCTCCGCCGCCAGTTTCGTGGTCTACCATGGCCTGTTGGTGCCCCTGAACGTCACCTATTTACGCACCATCAGCTTTATCGTGGTGATTGCCGCCGTGGTCCAGTTCACTGATATCATGGTGCGCCAGCTAAGTCCCTTGCTGCACCGTGTGCTGGGTATTTTTTTACCCTTGATCACCACCAACTGCGCGGTACTTGGCGTTGCCCTGCTGTCGCTTAATCGTGATCTGAGTTTTATTGCTACCACCCTTTATGGACTGGGCGCCGCGGTCGGGTTTTCCCTGGTGCTGGTACTGTTTGCCGCCATGCGCGAACGCCTCGCCGCGGCGGATACACCCAGGCCTTTCAAAGGTGCTGCCATCGCCATGATCACGGCCAGTTTGATGTCACTTGCCTTCATGGGCTTTTCTGGCCTGGTCCAAGGATAGGTGCCGTCAATGAGCGAGACATTTTCGATCATCAGCCTGCTCAGCGCTGTCGCTGTGCTCACCGCGCTAGGCGTGGGGTTTGGTGCCCTGCTGGGCGCCGTTAGCGAGCGTTTCAAGGGGGATGAATCCAGCCTGGTCGAGCAGATTGATACCCTGCTGCCGCAGACGCAGTGCGGACAATGTGGCTATCCTGGCTGCCGCCCCTACGCCGAAGCCATCAACCAGGGTGATGCCATCAACAAGTGCCCGCCCGGCGGCGAAGCCACCATTACTGCCCTCGCCGATCTGTTGGGCCGCACGCCCGAACCGCTGGATGGTGAAGCGCCGAGTGAGGATCTGGTGGCCTTCATCCGTGAAGATGAGTGCATTGGTTGTACCAAATGTATCCAGGCCTGCCCGGTGGACGCGATCATTGGCGCCGCCAAACAGATGCACACCGTTATCGAAGATGAGTGTACCGGCTGCGATCTATGCCTTGAGCCTTGCCCGGTCGATTGCATTGACATGCTGCCGCGGAGCACACCGTTGGCCCAATGGCAGCCTGTCACCTATCCATCCCAGGTGATTGCCAGCGACCGCCGCGCGTCAATGGAGATGCCTCATGGCACGCACCTTTGAGTTTCATGGCGGTGTCTATCCGCCCGAACGCAAACAGCGCTCCCAGGGTCCAGTGCGCCACGCAAGGTTGCCCGATCGCGTCGTGCTGCGCCTGGACCAGCACGCCGGTCGCCCTTCCTTCGCGACCGTCGTCGTGGGGGATAGCGTCAAGGTGGGCACGCCAATCGCCCGACGCGACGGCATGATTTCAGCCGCTTTGCACGCCAGCATCAGCGGCCAGATCACCCAGGTGGATCGCCATACCATCACCATCGACAGCGACGGCCTAGATACCTGGCAACGCTTGACGCCGCTTGAATGGCGTACCGCAAGCGCTGAGGAACTGATGACGCGCCTGGAACACAGCGGGGTGGTAGGGCTTGGCGGCGCGGGCTTTCCTACCCATATCAAGGCGCGCGTTGGCGAGCGCCAGCGTATCGATACCCTGGTGGTCAACGCTGCCGAATGTGAACCCTATATCACCGCGGACGACCTTACGCTGCAGCAGTACACCTCGGATGTGCTGGAAGGTGCCCAGCTCATCGCCTCGCTTTGTGGCGCCAAGCAGATCGTGGTCGGCATTGAAGATAACAAGCCCGGGGCGATAAGCGCCCTGCGTCAAGCGATGGCAGAAAGCCAACCGCTCATCGTTACCGTCAGCGTGATTGCCACCCGTTACCCCAGCGGCGGCGAGCGCCAGTTGATTAAAACACTGCTCGACCGCGACGTGCCCGACCAGGGGCTGCCCGCTGACGTAGGTGTGCTCTGCCAAAACCCCGGCACCCTGCTGGCAGCCCTGCGCTCGGTTCGCGATGGCGAACCGCTGGTTGAACGACTGGTAACCCTGACCGGTGAGGCCATCGCCGACCCGGGCAATCGTTGGGTGCGGATCGGCACGCCCATGGCCGACCTGCTCGACGAGGCGGGCCTGAATCGCGCAGCGCTTCATCAACTGATCGAGGGCGGCCCCATGATGGGCACGCCGCTTGCCGACCTTGAAGGCGTGGTGACCAAAACCACCAACTGCTTGATTGCTGCCACGCGCAAAGAACTACCGCCTGCGCCCCCCGAATCGCCCTGCATCCGTTGCGGCGCGTGTGAAGAGGTCTGCCCGGCCAATTTATTGCCCCAGCAGCTGCATTGGTACGCGCGCGCCAGGGACGATGCCAAACTGGCGCACTACCGGCTGTTCGACTGCATCGAGTGCAATGCCTGTAGCTACGTTTGCCCGAGCCATATTCCCCTGGTTGGCGATTATCGCCACGCTAAAACCCGGCTCCGCCACCAGCAGTTGGAAACCGCCAAGGCTGAACATGCCAAGCATCGCTTTGAGTGGCGCCAGGCGCGGATCGCCCGCGAGGAAGCAGAAAAGCAGGCGCGCCGACAGGCACGCCTTGCCAGGCAGTCGACTCAGCAGACCGATTCTCAGGGCGCCTCTCCTCATGCCGACCTGCGCAGTTTGCGGATCGCCCAAACCGCCGCCAAAGCCGCCGTCAGGAAGGCCGAGAAAAACCTCGCTCGGGCCGCCCAGCAAGACCCGCAACAGCCCCATGACGACCTCGAGACTCAACTGGCCACCGCCCAGGAAAATCTGCAGGCAGCCGAGGCACGCCTCGCAGAGGCTCGTGGCGCAGGCGAACCCCAAGAGACCCCATAAGTATGCTGCACGCGTCCCAGGTAGACGACCAACCCCGCTTAACGACAATGCCCAGCACCGGGGGCATCATGCGCTGGGTGATCATTGCCACCCTGCCCGGCCTTGCCACCATGACGTTTTTTTTCGGCCTGGGCGTGGTCAGCAATGTCGTTCTCGCCGCCGCTTTCGGGCTGGGGCTTGAGGCCCTTGTCTTGCGGCTGCGTCAGCGCAATTTGCGGCCGCTCAATGATGCCAGCGCGCTGCTCACCGGCGTACTGCTCGGCGCATCGTTACCCCCGGCCAGCCCCTGGTGGCTGATCGGTATCGGCATGGTCGCGGCCATCGTGGTCGCCAAGCACCTTTACGGCGGGCTGGGACACAACCCCTTCAATCCCGCCATGGTGGGCTATGCCCTGTTACTGGTGTCGTTTCCCACCTATATGACCCTATGGCCAACGCCCCAGTCGCTATGGCCCGCTTCGCTCGGCAGCCAAATCATGGGTAGCATTTCGCTTGAGCAGATCGACGGTTTAAGCGGCGCCACACCGCTGGACGCGTTCAAGCATAAAGCCGATGAGGTCACCGCCAGCCAATTCTGGGCTAACCCGCCGCTAACCCGTGGCACCCTCACTGCCTGGCAGTGGATCTCGGCTGCCTGGGCAGTGGGCGGCGCACTGCTGCTTGCCAGACGCCTGATCAGTTGGCATATCCCCGTTGCCATGCTTGGCAGCATGACGGCTGCCACCACGTTGCTTTACTTGTTGAATCCCGATAACGCCTCCTCGCCCTGGCTGCATCTGTTTACCGGCGCGACCCTGTTTGGCGCGTTTTTCATTGCCACCGACCCGGTGTCCGCGGCCACCAGCCAACGCGGCAAACTGATCTACGGCGCGGGAATCGGCCTGCTTGTCATCGTGATTCGCACCTGGGGCGGCTACCCCGATGCGGTGGCCTTTGCCGTGCTGCTGATGAACCTGTGCGTACCGCTGCTGGATATTTACACGGTGCCCGCCGCGACGGCCCCGCAATCCGCCACTGGCAGAGCACGTCCATGAGCACACTGAACGCCATGCAGCGCGGTGCACTGACGTTAGGTTTGTTTGCCTTGATCACGGCGGGCAGTGTCGCCACGCTGCGAGCATTGACGGCCGAGCGCATCGACGCGCACCAGCAAGCCTATGAACAACGCCAGCGCCAGGCCGTTCTGCCCGAGGCGCTTACCCAGCAGGCAACGGTATCGCCCATTTCGCTGCCCGATGCTGACCTGCTTGGCTACCCCGACGGGACGACCGGCTGGCAAGTGGCCAACGACCAGCATCGTGCCGTCGTGTTACCGGCCGTCACCCGGCGCGGCTATAACGGCGATATCCACCTACTCGTGAGTCTCGACGAGCAACAGCGTATCAGTGGGGTTCGCGTTACCCGGCATCAGGAAACCCCAGGCCTCGGCGACGACATCGAGCGTCGCCGTAGCGATTGGATCACTCACTTCGATGGCTTACGCCTGGACTCGCTAGCCGCCGAAGACTGGGCGGTACGAAAGGATGGCGGTCATTTTGATGCCTTTACCGGCGCCACCATTACGCCCCGCGCTGTGGTCGATGCTGTACACAGTGCCCTACAATATGCAGCCAGCCATGCACCCCTTGAAACCCCCCACAAGCGGCAAGCAGAGGAGCCAGAGCGATGAGCCAACTTGGCCAGCTTTCGCGTGAAGGACTGTGGTCAAACAACCCGGCGCTGGTTCAACTGCTGGGGCTATGTCCGTTATTGGCGGTCAGCGCCAGCGTGGTCAACGCATTGGGGCTGGCCATTGCCACCCTGGTCGTCATGGTCGGCGCCAGCACCACGGTATCGCTGATTCGTCATCAGGTACCCAGCGCCGTCCGCCTGCCTGCCTTCGTGATGATTATTGCCGCCTTTGTCACCTGCGCTGAGCTCCTCATGGCCGCCTACGCCTACCCGCTTTACCAGGTGCTGGGGATTTTTATTCCGCTGATTGTGACCAACTGCGCCATTCTAGGCCGGGCCGAGGCCTTTGCCTCGCGCCAGCCAGTATTACCTGCCGCCATTGATGGCCTGATGATGGGGCTCGGTTTTGGCGCTGTATTGGTGGTGTTAGGGGCATTACGCGAGCTGCTGGGCCAGGGGACGCTGTTCCGGGAAATGACGCTGTTGTTCGGCCCGATGGCCGACGGCTGGCGATTGACACTGGTCGATGACTATCAGTTTCTGTTTTTCGTGCTTCCCCCCGGCGCGTTTTTCGTCGCTGGGCTGCTGATCGCGCTGAAAAACAGCATTGACCAACGCCTTGAGGCAACGTCACAGCCCAAGACCGTTACACCCCGTGAACAGCGCCGCGTCCGCGTCACCGGTACGATTAAATAACCCAGAGACTGACCCATGAATGCCCAGAAGCGTCATGAAATTTTCGCCCGATTGCAGGCAGAAAACCCTCACCCAACGACTGAGCTCAACTGGCATACGCCTTTTGAGTTGCTTGCTGCGGTACTACTCTCCGCTCAGGCCACCGATGTCGGTGTCAACAAGGCAACTGCCCGTCTGTTTCCAGTCGCCAATACCCCGCAGGGCATTATCGATCTGGGTATCGATGGCCTGAAAACCCACATCAAGACCATCGGCTTGTACAACACCAAGGCCGAAAACCTGATGAAAACCTGCCATCAACTGGTGGAAAAGCATAATGGTGAAGTGCCCCAAACCCGCGCCGAGCTCGAGGCCTTGCCTGGCGTGGGACGCAAGACGGCCAACGTCATTTTGAATACGGCCTTCGGCCAACCGACCATGGCGGTGGATACCCACATTTTCCGGGTCGCCAACCGAACAGGCATTGCCAAGGGCAAGAATGTTGTCGAGGTGGAACAAAAGCTGTTGCGCCACGTCCCCAAGGATTTTCTAAAGGATGCCCACCACTGGCTGATCCTGCACGGCCGGTATACATGTATCGCCCGCAAGCCGCGATGCGGCAGCTGCATCATTGAAGATTTATGCGATTATAAAGACAAAACCGAGATTGCTTGATCAATCCAGCACGCCTTCCGTCAGCAGGGACGAATAGGCCGCCTGCCATGCTGGCCACTCCCATTGGGCCGTATTCAACGGCTCGGGCTGGTCTGTCGGTGTGGTGAGCCAGCGGTACAGCTGATCGTATAACCCACCTCGGGTGCCATCGTAACGATAGGCCTTGGGGTAAAGCGCCGGGAAGCAAAGGCGGTCAGGTACCAACGGTCGCGCCCCCCGCTGGGCCGCCTCCATGATCGCCAGCCCTTGAAACTCATGCCATGTAGTCGACACCACGATACCGGCTTTATCCAGTTCAGCCCGATAGCGCCCTTCCGGCAGCGGCCCCCAGGCGGTGATATGTGACGCAAGACGTTGCTCGGCCTCGGCAAAAATCGGCGGGACATGACGAAAGCGCTGCCCCACCACCGTAAGCTCGAAGGCCACCCCCTGGTTGCTCAGTTCAAAAAGCACTTCGAAAAAGTCCTCGGGGTTCTTGTCGTACTCCCAGCGGTGGTTCCACAGAATCCGCCGGGGATGACGCTGGCATTGATGCCTGCCATCAAGGGGCATGATCGGGACAGGCAGTATTCTGGCGCGTTGCCGCAGCGCCTCAAGGGGTTTCACCGCTGGCATATTCTCGGGCATTTTTTTCAAAAAGGCGCGGGCGCCATCGACAAAGGAATCGCGGTTATAGGCGGTATTAAAAACCACTGTGTCAGCCGCCAGGGCCGCATACAGATTGACCATTCTGCCTTCCACCGAGGAGTGCTGCGCTTCCGACACAGGGTAGGCAAACTGGTTCTCATGGAAATAGATGATCTTGTGTGCCTGGCCTAGCGAAGGGAACAAGCCAATTAACGTCGCCAGGTCCACCATCGAGGTTACCAGCACCACATCATACGGCCGACTCAGCGTTTCGTGCTCTTTAAACAGCCAGGTCAATGGGTTACCGCGAACGCGCCAGCGGAAATGGCGCGCTGGCAAGCGCAGTTGCGTCCACTCGACAGACTCGACGTGACGGATGACACTGTCAGCCCAGTAACGATGGCTGACAGCATCATAGGCGGATAGCAGTAAAACCCGCTTACGGCGATTCAAGGGAGCGTTCATTAGGGTCTCGTTGAGTAGCGTGGGGACAATTGTGTAATAATCGGGCGTTGCTTGTCATCACAGCCGCAGACTACCTATTGAACGTCCACAGTGACCGCTTTGTTACCAAGGTCGTCTTGGCGCAGCAGGCTCGCCTACCTACACTCTGGCTAATAATGGGGCAATAAGACGGCCCAACACCTTTAATCCAGGGAGAGCACAATGGCCAGAGTGCTTGTGGTCGATGACGAACCCAATATCCTCATCTCGCTTGAGTTTCTGATGCAGCAAGGGGGCTTCGAGGTCATGACGGCAGAAGACGGCGAGCAAGCGCTTGCGCATGTGCAACAAAGCAAGCCGGACCTCATCTTGCTGGACATCAGTTTGCCGGGCATCAGCGGGTTCGATGTACTGGAGCAGTTACGCCAGGCCCCCGGCACCGCAACACTCCCCATCATTATGCTGACCGCCCATGGCCGCGAAGTGGAGCGGGAAAAAGGCATGGCGCTGGGGGCTGATGATTACATCACCAAGCCCTTTTCTACCCAGGCGCTGGTCGAGAAAGTCAACGCACTGCTGACAGGAAACACCCCATGACGAGAGGTGGGCTGCCCAAACGCCAGCGACTGATTGGCCTGTGGCTTCTGCTTAGCGGCATCAGCCTGCTGGGCGGGGCTATTTTTGCTGCGTGGCTGGATGCTCAACTGGCGCCAAGTGGGGCGACACGAATCGCCTTATGGCTGGGCAGTTTCGCTGGTGGCGTCACGCTTTTCCTGGCGGGGTTGCTGCTTGAACGCATGCTGTTCACCCCACTGCGTCATTTACAGGTCCAACTGGCACGCCTGGTGGCCAACCCTGACGCCCGCGATGAGTACCCGCCCGAAGGCTGGCTGAAAGGCTTGGGGCCAGACCTGCAGCGGGTTCGCGAGAGCTGGCGGGAAGATCGTAGCCGACTGGCCACGGCACACACGGAAGGCGCACGCAGCGCCGCCAAGATTCGCCAGGAGCTTGAAACCTTGCTGCAGGTACTCGAGACGCCGCTGCTGCTGTGTGACCATCATCGCCGTGTCATGCTGTTCAATCAGGCCGCCGAGGATTTTTTTGTCGACCATACCGGCCTTGGCCTTGGCAAGCGTCTCGAAGCGCTTATCCCGGTCGCCAGCTTGCAGCAGGCGATCCGTCAGCTACCCGACGACGGCGCCCCCCGGGAGCTACTGGCCCCCTGCGAGAACCGCTGGCTCAAGGTCATTTTACGCCGCGTTCCCGGCAGCGACGGCGAAACGCTGTTGACGTTCAGCGACGCCACCGCCTCCTGGTCGAGTGAAATGGGCGTTAGAGCGGAGCTCGCCGACATGTTGACGCCGCTGCGCCAGCATACCGCCAGCCTGACCAGCGCCGCCGACGCGCTGATTCAGCTCAGGCATCAGGGCGACGTCGACACCTCGGCGCTGCGCCAGCGGTTCGAGCGCGTCATCCAGGAAGAAGGCGCCACCCTGGGCGATAACGTCGCCAGGATCGGTCAGCTTCTGGATGACATGCAGCATCAGGGGGAACGCCTGACGCCCATGTGGTCCAACGATTTCTGGCAGGCGCTGGACGAGCGCCTCGACCCCGAGCACCGCCTGATCACCCCGGTGGGTATGCCCGCCTGGTTCAAGGGCGACGCGCCGGCACTGATCGCGCTGTTCGATTCGCTGGTCAAGCACCTCAATGCGCACCTGCCCGACAGCGGCTTCGAGGGCGAAATGTGTTTGGGCAACAAGCGCGTCTATCTCGACCTTATCTGGCACGGCAAGGCGCTGCCGGAACACGAGCTGGCCGAATGGCGGCAGCAAACGCTGCCGTCACTGCCCCTGAGCCCGAGCGTCGCCGATGTGCTTCGCCAGCACGCCAGTGATATCTGGAGCCTGGGCGACGCAAACGGCACCCATGCCCGTTTGCGCCTTCCGCTACCCGCCATGGAGCGTGTCGGTGCCCCGCGGGAAACCGCTCCGCCGCGCCCTGAATTCCATGACTTCGGCATTGCCGACCTGCCGCCGCCCGACGAAGCCCTTGCCAGTCGTTCGCTGCGCAGCCTTGAGATCGTCGCCTTTGATACCGAAACCACCGGGCTTGAACTGCGTCGCGGTGACACAGTGATCAGTCTCGGTGCCTGCCGCGTGGTGAATGCAAAGCTGCTGGCAAGCGATGTCTTCGACCAGAAGGTCGACCCCAAACGGCCTATTCCGCTGGCCAGCACCGCCATCCACGGTCTTACCGATGCCGATGTGGCCGGTGCACCGCCGCTGGACATCGTCTTGCCCCGCTTTCGCGACTATGTGGGCGACGCCGTCATGCTGGCCCATAACGCCGCCTTTGACTTGCTGGCCATCAGCCATAAAGGTGTGACGTTCGACATCCCGGTAATCGATACCCTGCTGATTTCACGCGCCCTGGACGAAGCGCTGGATGGCCACGATCTGGACAGCCTTGCCCAGCGTTATGACCTGACGTTTCCACCGGGCACTCGCCACACGGCACTTGGCGATGCACGCGTCACCGCCGAGCTATGGTTGGCGCTGCTGCCGCGGCTGGAGGCAAGGGGTATCAATACCCTGGAGCAGCTGCTTGCCCTCCAGGCCAATGCCTTTGACCGAGAGGATGCCAGCGCCACATGAAATCGTCAGGCCTCAAATCGCGTAAAACCGAACGGCTGATGGCCCTGGTGGTCATTGCCCTGCTGCTGTTCTGCCCGCCCATGATCCTGGTAGTCGACCGCATCTCTGCTTCTCACATCGGCTGGCTGCCGCTGTACCTGTTCAGTACCTGGGCGATCGTGATCGGCCTGGCGGCTTGGCTCATGGAACACCGTGCGGGCCGCTGACCATGCGCACTGATCCGGTCATACTGGGTACCGCCTTTGGTTATCTGGCGCTGTTGTTTCTGGTCGCCGCCTGGGGCGACCGGCGCGCGGAACAGGGCCGTTCACTGATCGGCTCGCCCACGGTCTATGCCCTCTCCATCGCCGTCTACTGCACCGCCTGGACGTTCTACGGCAGCGTCGGGCGTGCCGCCGAGCATGGGCCCAGCTTTCTGCTCATTTATCTGGGGCCCACCCTTGCGATGCTGCTGTCGCCCTTTGTGATCCGCAAGATGGTGCGCATCGCGGCTCGCCAGCGGATCACCTCGATTGCCGATTTCATCAGTGCCCGCTACGGCAAAAGCAGCAGCCTTGGCGCCCTCGTTGCCTTGATGGCCCTGATCAGCATTACGCCCTATATCGCCTTGCAGTTAAAAGCCATTACCGTCAGCCATGCCGTGCTGATCAACTACCCCAATGCGGCAGATGCCACCCTGGTGGATGAACACTTCTGGATGGACAAGTCTCTCTGGGTCGCCCTGGTGCTCGCGGTCTTCATCATCCTGTTTGGTACCCGCCACCTGGATGCCAGCGAACGCCACGAAGGCATGGTGGCCGCCATTGCGCTTGAATCGATCGTCAAGCTGGTGGCCTTCATGGCCGTGGGCGTCTTCGTTGTCTTTGTGATGTTTGAGGGGCCCGCTGCGCTGTTTGACGAGGTAGCCGCCACGCCGGGCCTCGCCGACAGCATGCGCCTGGACAGCGTGCCCGGCGGTGCCACCGGCTGGGTGGGCATGCTGGTACTGGCCTTTCTGGCGTTCTTGACCCTGCCGCGTCAGTTTCAGGTCCTGGTGGTCGAAAATGTCGACGAGCAGCACCTCACCCGGGCAAGCTGGCTGTTCCCGCTGTATATGCTGCTGATCAATCTGTTCGTGATTCCCATTGCGCTGGCGGGACTGCTATTGGGCGTGAGTGCCGGCGACCCCGACAGCTTTGTGTTGACGCTGCCGCTGTCAGCCGGGCTTGAGGGCTTGCCCCTGCTGGTGTTTATTGGGGGCCTCTCGGCCGCCACCGGCATGGTCATCGTCGAGACGATCGCGCTTTCCACCATGGTCAGCAACCAGCTGGTCATGCCGCTGCTGTTACGCTCACGACGCCTGCACCTGAGCACCAAGGGCGAGCTGGCGGGCTGGCTGCTGGGCATCCGCCGGGTGGCCATTGTGCTCATTCTGCTTCTCGGCTACCTCTACCACGCGCTGATTGGCGATTCCTATAGCCTGGTCACCATTGGTCTGGTGTCCTTTGCCGGCGCGGCTCAGTTTGCCCCGGCGCTGCTCATCGGCCTTTACTGGCGAGGCGCTACCCGCCAAGGCGCCGCTGCAGGGTTAATCGCAGGTTTCATGGTCTGGTGCTATACGCTGCTGCTGCCGGGGTTTGCCCAGTCCGGCTGGCTGGATGCCGCGCTGCTCACCGACGGGCCCTGGGGCATCGACTGGCTGATGCCCTACGCGCTGTTCGGCCTGGAAGACTGGGATATTTACAGCCATTCACTGCTCTGGAGCATGCTGGCCAACGTGGGACTGTTGGTGGGTGTTTCGCTATTTACCCGCCCCACGCCCCTTGAACAGACCCAGGCCGCGCTTTTCACCGAAGCGATGCACCCCAACCTGCAATCGGCAGCGCTATGGCGTGGGCAAACGACGCAGGGGGCGCTTAACGAATTGCTCATTCGCTACCTTGGCGACCAGGCAACACGGCGCGTCTTCCGTCAAGGCCGCTTTGACAATGGCTTCACGGCGGATGAGCCCGCCAACGCCGAGCTGATCACCCGCGCCGAACAGGCACTTGCCGGGTCGCTGGGCAGTGCCTCTGCCCGGGTGCTGATCAATTCGGTGGTACGCGGTGAAGCGCTGGATATCGAGTCGATTCTGAGCATTCTGGATACCACCTCGCAAACCCTCGAGTACAACCGCCGCCTGGAGCAGAAGTCCCAAGAGTTGGCGCAAATCGGCGAAGAGTTACGCGGTGCCAATGAACGGCTGCGCGAGCTGGACCGCTTGAAAGATGAGTTTGTCGCCATGGTCAGCCATGAACTACGCACACCGCTCACCTCGATCCGCGCCTTTGCGGAAATTCTGCGTGATAACAGCGAGCTGCCCGACGAAAAGCGCCAGCACTTTCTGGGCGTCATCGTTCATGAAAGCCAGCGACTATCCCGCCTGATAGAAGAGATTCTGGACCTGGCCCGACTGGAAAGCGGCCGCTTGACGCTCAACCCGGTGCCGCTAGACTTGGCGGCGCTGGCGCGGCACAGCGTCGATGCCATTGCACACCTGCATCAGGAACGCGGGATCAAGCTTGAGATGAGTATCGAGGCTGACCCGGCCATGGTGATCGGCGACCAGGACCGCCTGGAACAGGTGATCATCAATCTGCTCGATAACGCGGGCAAATTTGCCGATCGCCATCAGCCCATGGTGCGCCTGAGCCTATACCGTCACCGCCATCATTTCCGCTTAAGCGTGGAAGATAACGGCGCAGGGATTAGCGTCGATGAGCGCGAGCGGGTATTCGAAAAATTTCACCAGATACAGCAGGACGGCGATATCCCCCACGGTCGCCCCAAGGGAAGCGGGCTCGGGCTACCCATCAGCCGGGGCATTATTGCCCATCTGGGGGGACGTCTCTGGGTGGAAGATGCCCAGACCCTGGGCGGCGCCTGCCTGACACTGGAGCTGCCGCCCGCCCCTGAGCATCCAACGACCACCGACTCATCCGCCCCACCATCGCTATCATAAGCACGACACCTGGCTAGGCGGCGCGTGCCTGTTGTACAAACGCCTTGATCTGCTGGAGGTCAAACTTTAAAAGCAACCGCTCATCGTCGCGCAGACGTTGCATATCAACCCAACCGTCAGCGGCGTGGCCGTGCGCCTTGTTGTATCGCTGCTGATCCAGCAACCGCTGCTGGAGGCGCTCAAAGGCCGCCACCAGGAGCGCTGATTGCGCCGCTGACAGCTCGCCTGCCTGGTCAAGCGCCACCAGTCGCGCTCGGGTGGACATTTCAGGGCACCGGTGGCGCACACACATCAGGCGTGCGGCGCTTATCAGTGGCAACAGCCCCTGCTGTTTCAGATTGACGGCCTGATGATGGGGGGCCGCAAGACCGGGACTTGACGTGACCCGCCCGAAGCGGTCCAGCGCCACCGGCAGCTCGTCAAGCAATGCGGCCATCTCGTGCATGAACAGGGACGCCTTGGGCAAGGTCGACGCGATGCTTTCAGCCAGTCGTTCCGCCAGCGCCGAATTGCCCGCAACCGGTGCAAAATCAAGCAGAATATTGGTCTGCTGTACCCGTTTTACCCGCCGGTCGGCACTCCAGATTGACAGCTGGGTGCGCCACTCGCTCAACCGCTTACGCCACATCGGCCAGCGTGCCATTACGTGACCTCGGCACAGTGGTATACCCGCCTCGTCCAGACGCTGGGTAAACCGCTCGCCTAATGCTTGAAAGTAGCCGTCGATCTCGACGTGGCGGTGATCGGGGTAGTCGTCAATGATCAGCGCATTGTCCTGGTCGGGACCCAGTAGACTCTCATAGCGCGCGGCAGAGCCCAACAGCAGTACGCAGTAGTCGACCGGCGGTTCCCCCCAGCCTTGGGCGCGCATTTCGTCGAGCGATAGCGAAATCGCCTGACGGTAAAGCATGGCGTTATGGTCACTGATCACCTCACTGATGCGCCAGGCTGGCAGGTCGTAGTGAACCAGTGATTCAGCCAGGGACAGCTGCCACGCATGCACATCGGCTAACGAGGTAAACGGCGAAGAGAGATGGGTGGAAAGGTGACTCAACGGCGCGGTGAGCGCCGATAGCTTGAGCGTCCCGTCATCAGTAAACAGGGAGCGCCAGGGTGAGGCTTGGTGGACAACCCGCATACGCCTCTCCTTAACGTTACAGCCGCCTCTCCGTCACCGGCCGCCTTCGTGGCGCGGATCGGGCTTGAACATGTCATCGCCCACTTCATCGATGTAGCGCTGGGCTTTGGTGATCATCATGGCGTCGCAGGCGTCTCGGCTGGGCAGCATATCCGAGCGTTCAAAGCGGTGCTCAAGCGCCTCTCCCTCACCCTGGGGCCGAGTGATCAAACCGCTCACCCGATACTGGCCGCTCTGGTTATCGGGCTGAGAAGTGATCATGTAGCCTTTGTATTCGACGGGGTCGGCCGATTGAGTGTTGCCCTTGGCGCCTTCCTGGCCGCCACCCAGCAACCCCGAGAGTAGTTTTTTTAACATTTTGTCTCCTCGCGTCCGGCAGGCGGCAAGTCATGCTTGCCGCCCAACCAGCCCGTTAGCTCTGTTGACGCCCTTTACCCGCCGCAATCCGCAGACGCAGCGCGTTCAGCTTGATAAAGCCTTCGGCATCTTTCTGGTCGTAGGCACCGGCATCGTCTTCAAAGGTGGCAATCGACTCATCAAACAGCGACTGCTCTGACTGACGGCCCACCACGATGGCATTACCCTTGTAGAGCTTCATGCGCACGACGCCGGAGACGTTATGCTGGGTTTCATCGATCGCTGCCTGCAGCATGCGACGCTCGGGGCTCCACCAGTAGCCGTTGTAGATGACTTCGGCGTATTTCGGCATCAACTGGTCTTTAAGATGCGCTTCTTCGCGGTCCAGGGTCAATGACTCGATCGCCCGGTGGGCGCGCAGCATGATGCTGCCCCCTGGGGTTTCGTAGCAGCCACGCGACTTCATGCCCACATAGCGGTTCTCAACGATATCCAGACGGCCGATGCCGTTATCGCCACCCAGCTTATTGAGCTTTTCAAGCACTTCATGGGGTTTGAGGGCTTCACCGTCGATCGCCACGATATCGCCTTTCTCGAACGTGAGTTCCACGTAAGTCGGCTTATCGGGCGCCGCTTCCGGCGAGACACTCCAGCGCCACATGTCTTCTTCGGCTTCCGCCCAAGGGTCTTCCAGAATGCCGCCTTCATAAGAAATATGCAGCAGGTTGGCATCCATGGAATAAGGCGATTTTTTCTTTTTACTGGAAAAGTCGACGGGGATATTGTGCTCTTCGCAGTAGGCCATCAGTTTTTCGCGTGATGTCAGATCCCACTCACGCCACGGCGCGATCACTTTCACACCTGGCTTCAAGGCATAGCCGCCCAGCTCAAAGCGAACCTGGTCGTTGCCTTTGCCGGTCGCACCGTGGGAAATGGCATCGGCACCGGTCTCGTTGGCGATATCGATCAAGCGCTTGGCAATCAACGGGCGGGCGATGGAAGTACCCAGCAGGTATTCGCCTTCGTAGATGGTGTTGGCACGAAACATCGGGTAGACGAAGTCACGCACAAACTCTTCGCGCAGGTCTTCGATATAGATTTCTTTGACGCCCAACGCCTCTGCCTTGGCACGCGCAGGCTCA
Organism: Halomonas sp. G11; assembly: GCF_001663515.1. Lineage (NCBI taxonomy): Bacteria > Pseudomonadati > Pseudomonadota > Gammaproteobacteria > Oceanospirillales > Halomonadaceae > Halomonas > Halomonas sp. G11. The sequence continues at coordinate 197,971 of NZ_LYXG01000023.1, read as the reverse complement.
ACCTCTTCGCCTTGACCGATGTCGGCGGTAAACGTCACTACCTCGCAGTTGTAGGTTTCTTGCAACCACTTAACGATAACGGATGTGTCCAGGCCGCCTGAATATGCCAGCACAACCTTTTTGACATCGGACATTCTTGACTCCTTTTCTGAACGAGTGCGCGCCAGACTCGCTAATCGGGGAATGGCTCACGCTGAAAAACACCAGCCTCCAAGTATAGCGTTCTCAGTGCTCAGCGAATACCGCCAACGACGCCTTAACAGGAAACTGCTAGAATCACCCCACGAAAAGCGCTAACCGATTACTCGCAGACTAAGGAGAGCTGCATGAGCGAGGCGATTGCCCGCGAATTAATGGCCCAACGTTTTCGCAGTTACCTGCCCGTTGTCGTTGATTTGGAGACCGGCGGCTTCAATGCACAAGGCGACGCCTTGCTGGAAATTGCTGCCGTTACCCTGACAATGGACCCAGAAGGCAACCTTTTGCCCGATGCCACTCATGCCTACCATATTCAGCCGTTTGAGGGGGCCAACGTTGAGCAGTCCGCGCTGGACTTCACCGGCATCAACCTGGATGACCCCTTACGTCAGCAGGTCGCGCTGAGTGAGGAAGAAGCCCTGGGCGAGATTTTTCGGCCTATCCGCAAGTCGATTAAAGCCCATGGCTGTTCGCGGGCGATCCTGGTCGGCCATAACGCGGCGTTCGATCATGGTTTTTTAAACGCGGCCGCCAACCGTTGCGGTGTCAAGCGCAACCCCTTCCACCCTTTTTCCAGCTTCGACACAGCGACCCTGGCGGGGTTGGTCTACGGCCAGACCGTTCTGGCACGCGCCTGCCAGGCAGCGGGTATCGAATTTGATAACAAAGCGGCTCACTCGGCGCGCTACGATACCGAACGCACAGCCGAACTGTTCTGCGCCATGGTCAACCGCTACAAGGATTTAGGCGGCTGGCAACTGGCCCAGCGCGAACAGGCCCTGGATAGCGGCGACTAGCCGTATGCAGGCCTTAACGCTTTACGCTAAACTTCGCCCACTTATCATTACGCCTTCCGACTTTCAGGAGATGAGACGTTTCCATGGCTCAGTATAATGCCTTTTACGCCCAATCAGGCGGTGTTACCGCCGTGATCAATGCCAGTGCTTGCGGCGTCATCGAAGCTTGCCGTCAAGCCCCCGACCAGATCGGCAAGGTCTATGCCGGTCATAACGGCATTATTGGAGCCCTGACGGAAGACCTCATCGATGTCACCCAGGAAAGCGATGAAGCCATCGCGGCCTTGCGCTACACGCCGGGGGGCGCGTTTGGCTCTTGCCGCTACAAGCTCAAGGATATCGATACCCACCGCGCCCAGTACGAGCGCCTGATCGAGGTCTTCAAGGCCCACGATATCCGCTACTTCTTTTATAATGGCGGCGGTGACAGCGCGGATACCTGTCTGAAAGTGTCCCAGCTTTCCGAAAAACTGGGCTATCCACTGACGGCCATTCATGTGCCCAAAACCGTCGATAACGACCTGCCGATTACCGACAACAGCCCTGGCTTTGGCAGCGTGGCGAAGTACATCGCCACCTCTACCCGTGAGACGTCGCTGGATATCGCCTCGATGTGCGCCACATCAACCAAGGTGTTTGTGCTTGAAGTGATGGGTCGCCACGCTGGCTGGATCGCGGCGGCAGGCGGGTTAGCCGGTGAAGGCGCTGGTGAGCCCCCTCACCTGATCGTATTCCCGGAAATTCCGTTCAACCGCAAAGCGGTCATGGAAAGGGTCGAGCAAAGCGTCAAGCAGAATGGTTACTGCGTGATCGTGGTGTCGGAAGGGGCGCGCTATGAAGACGGCACTTTCCTGGCCGATGCGGGCAACACCGATGCTTTCGGTCACCGTCAACTGGGCGGCGTTGCCCCCACGCTGGCCGGTATGATCAAGCAGGACCTGGGCTATAAATACCACTGGGCGGTTGCAGATTACCTTCAACGCGCCGCCCGTCACCTGGCGTCCAAGACCGACGTCGAGCAGGCCTACGCGGTCGGTCGTGAAGCGGTGACGCTGGCGCTGGCGGGCAAGAACGCCATGATGCCCGCCATTCGCCGGATTTCTCAGTCGCCCTATCAGTGGGATGTCATCTCTGCGCCGCTGTCCCAGGTGGCGAACCAGGAGAAGTTCATGCCCCGGGATTTCATCAGCGAAGAAGGCTTCGACATTACCGACACCTGCCGCGACTACCTCTCGCCGTTGATTCAGGGAGAAGACTTCCCTCCCTTTGAAAATGGCCTGCCCAAAGTGGCCAAGCTGAAACTGGCCAAGGTAGAACGCAAGCTGCCTGTGTTCACGCTCTAGGCGTTTACTGCGTCGCCGCTACCCATAGCCCAGGCTCGTCCCGCGACGCCTGGGCTTGTTTATCCAATGGAACCGTTAACGCAACAGCCACGACAGCACCAGCAACAGCAGCAGAATACCGGCGACTCCCTGCCAGAAGTGGCGCGGCTCCTTGCGCTCTTTATCCTCCGCTGCCCGTTTACCCAAGGGCAACCGCAGGGCATGCAGAAACTCCGATAACCGCCTGAAACGCAGGGCTCGCTGGGGGTCCAGGGCGCGCCGCAGGGCCTCGTCGAGCTCTGGCGATATTTCCGGGTTGGTGGTGCGTGCGTTGCGGTAGGTCAAGCCTTCCAGATCGGTATGGCTGCGCAGCCGATTAGGCGTCAGGTTGTAGGGCAGCTCGCCGGTCAACAGCCAATAGACGGTCGATGCCAAGGAGTATTGGTCACTGCGCCGCCCGACACTGTCCCCCAGGGCATACTCCGGGGCGGTGTGCTCGTTGAAGCCCACCTGCCTCAACAGTTCGGCCGAGTGGCGATGGCCGTCAACCTCGCGCATATGGCAGGCGCTGAAGTCGGTAAGCACGACCTTGCCGTGGGGGTCGATCAGGATATTATCGGGGTTGATTTGTTGGTGGATGATTTCGCGGTGGTGCAAGGCCTGAACGGCTTTGCCCAGCTGATTGGCGATATCCAGCCGCTGGGACAGACTTGCCTGGGGATGGCGCTCGGCCCAGTGACGCAGCGTCTCGCCTTCAATGTGCTGCATCAGATAATAGAGGTAACGCCGCGGCCGCGACGGCTCGACAACCTTGACCACGAACGGCGAATTGACCCGTTCCACCACCCACTGCTGGAGCAGAAAGTGCTCTAGATAGGCATTGCGCAACGAAAGCTCGGGGCTCGGCGCCTTCATGACCATTTCCCGCTCGGAGTAGACATCGCGGACACGGTAGATACGTGATTGGGCGGTACGCGACAACACTGCCAGCACCTCCAGGCCATCCAGCCTGGCACCGGGTGCCAGTTCCGGCGGTATCGGCAGCTCGCCGTATAACTGACCGGGATGATCGCTGCTTTCTTCAGGCAGCTCATCGATGCGCACCAACTGGAAACAGAATTGGTCACCGCCATAGCCGCGTTCCTGAGCCCGCTGTTTCGCTTCATTGGCGAGACGCTCACAGGCCGCATCCAGATCGCTGGCATCCTGGCGGATCAGCCGCACGTAGTCAGACGGCAGCAAGGTGCCCCCCACAGCCTGGGTGGTAAACAGGAACAGATCGCCCTGCTTCATGGGTAGATGGGTGTAGTCAATGTCCAGACTGCCATCCATTCCCAGCGCCCGGGATGGATAGCGGTAGCCCCCCAGGTCCGTGACGTGATCACGCGTCAGCTGTTCGAACTCGGCGCCTCGCAGACGGAACACCAGGGTGTCCCCCATGTGGAACAGGTGGGCATCGCGTTCACGGAATATCAAGGCCGACAGCGATGACACGAAGCTGCCGTTCTGCACATGCTGGCTCTGGCCATAACACCAGCTATTGAGCGCTCTAAGCACGCGCGTCGCCGACGTCTTGACGTCCCAATGATCAGGCGTGGAAAAATAATCGGCTAAAAAGCCCCGTACGCTCAAATCTCCCGCCTGCTTGGCCAGGGTATTGCGCGCCAGTGAGTCGCTAATGACTGCGCAACCTCCTTTTGCCTTGAGCAACGGCGGTTCGGGGAAGCGTACCGACATGGAGCTGCGGTGCAGACGCCGGTCCGGGGCAACAAATGCCTGACCGTAACTGATCAGCAATTGGGCATGAGCCAAATCATCCTCCTGAGCATACAGCATTGGCAACTGACATCACTGTCTAGAAACTCCTATGATACACGCTGGCGATACTGAACGATGCTCGCCAAACGTCGTGACGTCGTAAAGCAGACCGAGCAGCACGATCGCGAAACGCTTTGTCGTCGCAACACCTATGTCGCATTGGTAATCTTGCGGCCATGTTCGTATAATCCGGTGCTATTCATACAGCAACTTCGATTGCCTAGCCATTGTACGACCAAGGAATTAACGATGAACTTCGACAACATCCCCGCTGGTAAGGATCTGCCCAACGACCTGTATGTGGCGATTGAAATTCCTGCCAATCATGCGCCGATCAAATACGAGATCGATAAAGACATGGGGGCCCTGCTGGTCGACCGCTTTATGGCCACGCCCATGTTCTACCCGGCCAACTACGGTTTTATTCCCCACACCTTGGCCGACGATGGCGACCCGTTGGATGCACTGGTCGTCACGCCGCATCCGGTCCAGCCCGGCAGCATCATCCGTGCACGCCCGGTCGGCATCCTGAACATGACCGATGAAGCCGGTGAAGACGCCAAGCTGGTATGCGTTCCGCACCCCAAGCTCAGCTCGCTCTATGACGACGTTCAGGAAGTCACCGACCTGCCCGAACTGCTGCGTCAGCAGATCGCCCACTTCTTCGAAAACTACAAAGATCTCGAAAAAGGCAAATGGGTTAAAGTCGAGTCCTGGGAAGGCGTAGACGCGGCACGCAAGGCCATTGAAAAATCGGCGGCGGCTTACCACAAAGCCTGAGCAGTTCCGCGCAGTGATTAATGGGGCCACCTTCGGGTGGCCCCGTTTCGTTGGCGCTCAGTATTTTTCCTGACGCCCGGCGCCAACCGTTACCGGCGCGCCATCTTGCGTTATGCTAGCGGCCTGATATGACGTTATCGACCAAGGATACATTTTGCATACGATTCGACGTTTAGGGCTCTTGTGTCTGCTCGGCACGCTACCGCTATTGGCCCAGGCGCAGTGGTTTTCCTCAAGCGATCAGAACGACGACTTTCTACCCGTCCTGGAAGCCTTTCAACCCACCGCCTGGCATGACGGTGACACCCTCTTCGTAGGCATTGAGGCCGCTGACGGGTATTACCTCTACCGGCACCAGTTTGCCGTGGAGAGCCTGACGAACCTGGCTCGCCTGGGCGAGCCAGAACTGCCCGAGGGCACCTTCACCAATGATGAATTCATGGGTGACGTCTATATTTTCCGCGACCGGATGGTCATGGAAGTGCCGCTGGAAAGTGACTTTTCAGGTCCGCTGGATATCGACTTTACCTTCCAGGGCTGCGCCGATGCCGGGCTGTGTTACCCACCGGAAACCGTCGCGCTGCAGGCTACCGAAAGCCAACCGCCGCGCGCGTACGCCGACTGGGAGGCCAGGGCGGATACTGACGAGACACCTGCCTCATCGCCGATGGAAGCGGCGGATGACGCCACCGACACGGCAGCACCTGCCGACGTGTCCGCGGCAGTGAATGACAATGCCACACGCCCTGGCGCGCCGCAGAGCGAGGACAGCCGTTTCAGCCAACTGATGACCGACGCCAGCCTACCGTTGGCGCTGGGACTTTTCTTCCTGGCAGGCATCGGGCTGACATTCACGCCCTGCGTATTACCGATGGTGCCCATTCTGTCTTCAATCATCATCGGTCAACAGCCCTCGCGCCCTCGTGCCTTCATACTGTCGGCCAGCTATGTGCTCGGCATGGCCGTTACCTATGCGGCGGTCGGCGTGCTGATGGGGCTATTCGGGGCCGGTCTCAATCTCCAGGCACAGTTGCAGTCTGCCCCGGTACTGATCACCTTTGCCATTCTGTTCAGCGTGTTTGGCCTGGCCATGCTCGGCGCCTTTGACCTGCGCCTGTCGCCACGTCTGGCGCAGCGCATCGACGCCTGGCAGGCACGGGCGCAGCGCAGCGGCCCGGCAGGGTTGGCACTGGCAGGCGCACTGTCGGTACTGGTGGTGTCTCCCTGTGTAACGGCGCCCCTGGCCGGGGCGCTGGTGATCATTTCCACCACCGGCGATGCATTCACTGGCGGCGCCATGCTGTTTGCGCTGGGCATGGGAATGGGTGTTCCGCTCCTGTTGGTGGGCACCTTCGGTGCAACATCACTGCCGCGTTCCGGCCCTTGGCTAAACGGGGTCAAAATCGCTTTTGGGCTGTTGCTGTTTGGGGTGGCCATCTGGATGGTAGAACGTCTGGTGGCTCCGCCGGTTGCCTTGCTTCTCTGGGCAGCACTTGCTATCGGTACCGCCCTGACCCTGGGCGCCTTGCAAACCAATACGCCATCGGGCTGGGCTAAAGCGCGTCAAACACTGGGCCTTATCCTTTTGACCTGGGGCATCGCCCTTACCCTTGGCGCTGCCTTGGGCTCGCATGATCCCCTGCGCCCGCTAAACTTCCAAACGGCCAATAAAAACGACGCTTCAGCACCATTGGCTTTTCAGCGTTTGGACAACTTGCCGGCACTCAACAGCGCCATCGACACAGCCAAGGCAGAGGGTAACCCGGTCTTCGTTCATTTTACGGCTGACTGGTGCATCGCATGTCGCCAGCTGGAACGCGACGTCTACACGAACCCCGCTGTCATCGAGCAACTTTCCGGCTTTGAGCGCATTGCCGTCGATGTCACCGAAACCAATGCGCAAAGTCGCGAACTGTTGAACCGCTACCAGCTATTCGGCCCACCCAGCCTGCTCTTTTTCCAGAATGGCCAGGAGGTCCGCGAAGCACGCATCCAGGGCGATATCAACGCCGCTGACTTCGCCCGGCACCTGCGCGAACTGGCACGTTGGGAAGAGAGCCGCCAGACGGGCCAAGGTTAGATATTGAGGCGTCCTGTCGCGAATGTCGTCAAACGATTGTTTGGAAATAGCGCTATGTGCCAAGCATGCGGTAGCTGGACATCGATAACGTTTTTCGGCAAACTTCGCCACCATATTGATTGATTTTCTGCTTTTTGAAGCAGTATAAAAGGGTAACGTTCGTTATCATGCGGCGTTCTCTTCATTTTAACATTTGGTTTACTGCGCTATTGACGCGCGGTGAGCACACCACTCTTAACGATAGTGATGGGGCTAGGTAATGGATATCCGTAAAGTCAAAAAACTGATTGAACTGCTTGAAGAGTCCAATATTAGCGAGATTGAAATCCAGGAAGGCGAAGAGTCGGTACGCATCAGTCGGCATCCCAATGGTGCGACGTGGCATCCGCAGTCCATGCCCCAGTACGCTCAGCATGCCCCTCAACAGGCGCCTGCCGCGCCCGCTGCCAACACTGCTCCGGCGCCCGAAGAGGATGCCGCTCCGGGCACCAGCTATCGCGGTGAAGCCATCAACTCACCGATGGTCGGCACCTTCTATCGCAGTCCCGCGCCCGGCGCCAAATCCTTTGTGGAAGTTGGCGATACGGTCAAGCAAGGCGATACGGTGTGTATCGTGGAAGCCATGAAGATGATGAACCAAATCGAAGCCGACCGTGACGGCGTGGTGGAAGCCATTCTGGTAGAAGACGGTGAGCCGGTGGAATTCGATCAGCCAATGATCGTCATCGCTTAATCCTTCATTTCAATACGGGTGGACTCTCCCATGCTCGACAAGGTACTTATCGCCAACCGCGGCGAGATTGCTCTACGTATCCTCCGGGCCTGTAAAGAGCTAGGCATTAAAACCGTGGCGGTTCATTCAAAGGCGGACCGCGAACTCATGCATGTACGCCTAGCCGATGAGGCGGTATGTATCGGTCCGGCCTCCTCTGCTCAGTCCTATCTTAATATTCCGGCCTTGATCAGCGCCGCGGAAGTGACCGATTCCAGCGCCATTCATCCCGGCTATGGCTTTTTATCCGAAAACGCCAACTTTGCCGAACAGGTAGAACGCTCGGGCTTTACGTTTATCGGCCCCCGCGCAGAAACCATTCGCCTGATGGGCGATAAAGTCAGCGCCATTGAATCAATGAAAGCGGCTGGCGTCCCCACAGTTCCAGGCTCGGATGGCCCGCTTGGCGACGATGATGAAACCAATCTCGCGACTGCCCGGCGCATCGGCTATCCGGTTATCATCAAGGCGGCAGCCGGTGGTGGCGGGCGTGGCATGCGCGTTGTGCATGCCGAGGGCCACTTGCTTTCCGCGATTACCGTCACCCGCACCGAGGCCCACTCCTCGTTTGGCGATGGTACCGTCTACATGGAGAAGTTTCTCGAAAATCCCCGCCACGTGGAAGTTCAGGTACTCGCCGACGGCCAGGGTAATGCCATCCACCTCTTTGACCGGGACTGCTCGCTCCAGCGTCGCCACCAGAAAGTCCTCGAGGAAGCACCGGCTCCCGGCATCGACCCTGAAGCGCGCGCCAAGGTGCTGGAAGCGTGCCGCCAGGCATGCGTGGAAATCAACTACCGGGGCGCAGGTACCTTCGAGTTCCTCTACGAAGACGGCAACTTCTTTTTTATTGAGATGAATACCCGCGTCCAGGTGGAGCATCCGGTCACCGAGATGGTAACCGGCGTGGATATTGTCAAGGAACAGCTACGCATTGCCTCGGGCATGCCGCTGACGATCCGCCAGGAAGACGTCGTACTGAACGGCCACTCGTTCGAATGCCGTATCAACGCCGAAGACGCGCGCACCTTCATGCCCTCACCCGGCAAGGTAAGCCTTTACCACGCGCCGGGCGGCCTCGGGGTACGCATGGACTCCCACATGTATACCGGCTATACCGTACCGCCCCATTACGACTCGCTGATCGGCAAGCTGATCACCTGGGGAGAGGACCGTGAAATTGCCCTCACCCGTATGCGCAACGCACTGGATGAACTATTGGTCGAAGGCATCAAAACCAACATTGACCTGCAAAAAGACTTGGTGCGCGACAGCTACTTCCGCCAGGGTGGCGTCAATATCCACTACCTCGAAAAGAAACTCAGCAGCTAAGCCACGCTGAGATTGATGATCACGGGATGGCCATCGTCATCCCGCTTTTTTTGCTGCTGCGGAGATCCGGAATGCCCTGGCTTCAACTCAAAGCGCACGTCCCGCCCGAGCAGGCAGAGCTGCTGGAAGAGTTGCTCCTTGAAGAAGGCGCGACAGCGATTGGGCTTCAAGACGCCCATGACGACCCGGTCTTCGAGCCTGAACGCGGCACAACGCCTTTATGGCAGGACACTGTCGTCACCGGCCTATACGATGATCTCGAGGGCATCGACGCCATGCTGGCGCGTATCGAAGCCGCCTGGTCGGAACAGGTAACGGACGAACCCTGCCCGAGCATTGACTACGAGCTACTCGCGGATCGCGATTGGGAACGCGAGTGGATGAAAGACTTTACCCCCCTGCGCATGGGAGAAAGGCTCTGGATTGTGCCAAGCTGGCATGAACCGCCCGAATCCGATGCCGTCAACCTGATCCTCGACCCGGGCCTGGCGTTTGGCACGGGGACCCACCCGACCACTGCATTGTGTCTTGAATGGCTCGATGGCCTGGCCGTCAGCGGTCAACTCGCCGGCCAGTCTGTACTCGACATCGGCTGTGGTTCGGGCATTCTGGCCATTGCCGCATTAAAGCTCGGCGCGGCCCATGCCGATGGTACCGATATTGACCCTCAGGCGCTGCAAGCCAGCCGCGAAAACGCAGAGCGTAACCAGATTGATGAAACGGCCCTGACCCTTTGTTATCCCGAGCAGCTCGCCAAAAGCCGCTATCCGATTGTCACCGCCAACATTCTGGCGGGTCCGCTGATCGAGCTGGCACCAACGATTGCAGGTCACGTTGCGCCCGGCGGTTGCATTGCCCTTTCGGGCATTCTGGCCAACCAGGCTGATGACGTCATGCAGGCTTATCAACAAGAGGGGCTGAGCATGGATACGCCTGTCATGCAGGAAGGCTGGGTACGCCTGACCGGACAACGTATCGCTTAATACGTCGATTACGACCCTGGCCGCCTTCACCCCGCCGTCGAGTAAGCGTATCATACGCCACCTCGGGCGACCTGACGGTCGTTAACCGCACCATCAAAGCGTCAACTGCCATGACCCTATCGACATTGCCACCGCTCAAGATTGGCCCCTACACCCTGCCGAACCGGGTCATATTAGCGCCCATGGCGGGTGTGACCGATCGCCCTTTCCGTCAGTTGTGTCGGCAACTGGGAGCAGGCTGGGTGGTTGGCGAAATGGTCACTGCCGACCCGAGCCTGTGGCACACACGCAAATCGAAGCTGCGCATGGACCATCGCGGCGAACCTGATCCAAGAGTTGTGCAAATTGCCGGGGGCGACGCCGAGATGCTCGCCCAGGCAGCCCGGCTCAATGCCGATCTTGGCGCACAGGTGATCGATATCAACATGGGCTGCCCGGCCAAGAAAGTCTGCAACAAGGCAGCAGGCTCTGCCTTGCTTCGCGATGAAAAACTGGTTGGCGAGATTCTGGATGCCGTAGTCAACGCCGTCGACATCCCCGTTACCCTGAAAATTCGCACCGGCTGGAGCGCTGACACGAATAATGGTGTCCGTATTGCGCGCCTTGCCGAGGAAGCTGGCATTCAATCGCTAGCGGTTCATGGCCGACACCGCGAGCAGCGCTATACTGGATGGGCGGAGTACGACACCATCGCCGATATAAAATCACGACTGAGCATTCCGGTGATTGCCAATGGGGACATCACGACCCCGGAAAAAGCGGCAGACGTGCTGCGCTATACGCAAGCAGACGCCGTCATGGTAGGACGGGGCGCTCAGGGAAATCCCTGGATTTTTGATCAGATTCAGTACTTTCTGGAACATGGTGAGCACCGCGCTCAGCCCAGCCTGGAAGAGCGGCGTAGTGTGCTCATTGCTCATCTAAGCGCTCTGCATAGCTTTTATGGCGACACCATGGGCGTGCGCATTGCGCGTAAGCACCTGGGCTGGTATCTGGGCGAAGATGCCCGTTTTACTCCCGCTCAGCGGCGTGATTTAAAGCAACAATTTAACGGATTATCCTCTGACGAAACACAAGTTAATTGGATCAATGACGCCATGGCACCCGATGCCATCAAGCGTCTGCTAGCCAAAGGAAGCTATGCAGCATGACCGAACGCGATCTTGATCTTGTTTCCAGCGACAGTGCCCCCGATAGCCATACCCCGCTCAACGGGACGCTGGCAGACTCCGACGCCAGTATGCCCGCGCAGCCACTGCGCGAGTGCGTGGAAACCGCGATGCGTCGCTACTTCGAGCATCTCGATGGCAGTCAGGCAACCGACCTGTACGCCATGGTGATGGCCGAAGTAGAGGCGCCACTGCTCGCCTGCGTGCTTGAGCACACCGAGGGCAACCAGACCCGCGCAGCGGATGTACTGGGCCTCAATCGCGGCACGCTGCGCAAGAAACTGAAGCTTTATGGACTTATTGAAGGTGACACCCCATAGCCTTGGGGCATCATTGTTTTTTATTCTCTACTCTGCATACGAGCACCCTCATGGCTGATAGCACTGCGACCCCTGTACGCCGCGCCCTTCTGAGCGTTTCTGATAAAACCGGTATCGTCGAATTTGCCCGTGGCCTGTCCGAGTCCGGCGTGGAGCTTCTCTCCACGGGCGGCACATTCCGCCTGCTACAGGAACACCAGATTCCGGTAAAGGAAGTTAGCGAACACACCGGTTTCCCCGAGATCATGGATGGCCGTGTCAAGACACTGCATCCCAAAATCCATGGCGGCATCCTCGCTCGTCGTGGGCAGGATGACGCCGTCATGGCGGAGAACGACATCACGCCGATTGATATGGTTGTGGTGAACCTTTATCCCTTCGCCGCCACCGTCGCCAAACCGGACTGCACACGCCAGGAAGCCATTGAAAACATCGACATTGGCGGCCCGACCATGGTCCGCGCCTGTGCCAAGAACCATGCCTACACGACGATTGTTGTGAACGCCGCCGACTATCCACGGGTACTGGGTGAACTCACCGCCCAGGACGGGCGTGTCAGCGAAGCCACCCGTTTCGATCTTGCCGTCAAAGCGTTTGAGCACACGGCGGGCTACGACGCTGCCATTGCCAATTATCTGGGCCGTCAGGTTGAAGCCGCAGACGCCAATTTCCCGCGCACGTTCAATCTACAGCTGCACAAGAAACAGGCCATGCGCTACGGGGAAAACCCCCACCAGCAGGCGGCTTTCTACGTGGAGGAAGAAGCGAACGAACCCGGCGTGGCGACGGCGAGAATGCTGCAGGGTAAACCGCTGTCGTACAACAATGTCGCCGATACCGATGCCGCTTTCGAGTGTGTCAGAGCCTTCGAAGACACCGCCTGCGTTATCGTCAAACACGCCAATCCCTGCGGCGTTGCGATTGGCGCTACCGCCCTTGACGCCTACGACAAGGCCTTTGCGACCGACCCTACCAGTGCGTTTGGCGGCATCATCGCTTTCAATGTAGCGCTCGATGCCGACACCGCGCGGGCAATCATCGACCGCCAATTTGTAGAGGTGATTATCGCCCCCGGCGTCAGCGCCGACGCCGCTTCCATCGTGGCCGCCAAGCAGAATGTACGGCTACTCGATGTCAGCGCACACTGGCCCAGCGAAACCCAGCCGGCCCTCGACTTCAAGCGCGTTAATGGTGGCCTGCTGGTTCAAGAGCGCGACCAGGGCATGGTACCCCGCGATGCCCTGACGGTGGTCAGCGAGCGCGCGCCGTCCGAGCAGGAACTGCGTGACCTCGAGTTTGCGTGGCGGGTCGCCAAGTTCGTTAAATCCAATGCCATCGTCTACGCCAATAATGGTCAGACAATAGGCGTTGGCGCGGGACAGATGAGCCGTGTCTATTCCGCCAAAATTGCGGGTATCAAGGCGGCCGACGAGGGCCTCTCGGTGCCGGGTTCCGTGATGGCGTCAGACGCTTTTTTCCCGTTTCGTGACGGCATTGATGCCGCCGCCGCAGCGGGCATCACCGCTGTCATTCAGCCGGGCGGCTCAATGCGCGACCAGGAAGTGATCGATGCAGCCAATGAAGCTGGCATTGCCATGGTGTTTACCGGTATGCGCCATTTCCGCCACTAGGCCAGGCTAGCCCCAGGCATCAAAAAGCCCTCATTGATAGGACATCAATGAGGGCTTTTTCGGTCCAGGAAAGCTTAAACAGCGGGGTTTAACCGAGGTCAATGCACAGGTACTTGGTTTCCAGATACTCTTCCAGGCCTTGATGCCCCCCTTCGCGTCCCAGGCCGGACGCTTTCACGCCGCCAAACGGCGCCGCTGCATTGGAGATCAGGCCGGTGTTGATGCCGACCATGCCATATTCGAGTGCTTCAGACACCCGCCAGACCCGCGACAGGTCACGTGAATAGAAGTACGACGCCAGCCCATACTGAGTGTCGTTGGCCATTTCAATGGCCGTCTCTTCGTCATCGAAGGGAAAGACCGCCGCCAGCGGGCCAAAGGTCTCTTCATGGGCCACTTTCATTTCACTGGTGGCAAAGCTGATCAAGGTAGGGCTGAAGAAGTTACCGCCCAGGGGGTGGGGATACCCGCCCAGTAACAGCTCGGCCCCATGATCGACAGCATCCTGGACGTGCTCACTGACTTTATTGACGCCATCCTGATCGATCAACGGCCCGATGTTGATATTGTCCTGAGTGCCATCGCCCACATTCAGCTCGCTGTTCATCGCGACGGCGAGTTTTTCGCAAAACGCATTGATCACGCTGGACTGGACCAAAAAGCGGTTGGTGCAGACGCATGTTTGCCCTGCGTTTCGGAACTTGGCGGCCATGGCGCCATCCACTGCAGCGTCAAGGTCGGCATCCTCAAAGACGATAAAGGGCGCATTGCCGCCCAGCTCAAGGGATATTTTCTGCACATGCTCGGCGGCCTGTGCCATCAGCTTGCGGCCAACTTCGGTTGAGCCGGTAAAGGTAATCTTGCGCACCTTGGATGACTGGGTGAGCGCTTCGGCGATGTCAGCAGCGCTGCCAGGCACGACATTGAAAACGCCCCGGGGGATACCGGCACGCTCCGCCAGCATGGCCAGCGCCGTGGCCGAAAACGGCGTCTGGCTTGCGGGCTTGACCACAATGGTACAGCCAGCCGCCAGGGCCGCACCCGCTTTACGGGTAATCATCGCCGCCGGGAAATTCCAGGGCGTGATGGCACCGACAACGCCAACAGGGTGTTTGGTCACCACGATACGCTGGTTGGCATTGGCTGCCGGAATGGTTTCGCCGTAGACGCGGCGAGCCTCTTCCGCAAACCAGCGCAGAAAGCTCGCCGCATAGGCGATTTCGCCTGCCGCTTCTTTCAGAGGCTTGCCCTGCTCGTGGGTCATCAACATGGCAAGATCATGCTGATGCTCGAGCATCAGGTCATGCCACTTCAATAGCAAATCCGCCCGTTCCTGGGCAGTCAGCGAACGCCATGCGGGAAGCGCTGCATCGGCCGCTTCAATGGCCCGTTCCGTTTCGGCTTTCCCCAACCTTGGCATATCACCCACTATCTCGCCGGTGGCCGGGTTAAGGACGTTGATCTGATCACCGCTGTCAGCCGCTACCCAACTTCCATCGATATAGGCAAACGGACAGTACAGCTGTGTCTCTTTAAGCGCTTCCATGACAGACTCCTGCCCCCAGATAAGGGACTCATCAGCAAAATAACCTCTTCATGCTATGACGAAACAGGGTAGCAGACCAACCGTAATGCCGTATCGTGTCGCCCTGGGTTAATTGACCAGCGTCAAGAACTCCTGACGCGTTGCCTGATTGGCCCGGAAATCGCCCAGCATGACAGATGACGTCATGCTCGAATTTTGTTTCTCGACGCCCCGCATCATCATGCAAAGATGACGGGCTTCAATGACCACGGCCACGCCACGTGCCTGGGTAACCTGCTGCACTGCCTCGGCAATTTCCCGGGTCAGATTCTCCTGAATCTGCATGCGCCGGGCGTACATATCGACAATGCGAGCAAATTTGGAGAGCCCCAAGACGTTACCGTTCGGCAGGTAAGCGATATGGCACTTGCCAATGAAAGGCAGCAGATGATGCTCGCACATTGAATACAGCTCGATATCCTTGACCAGTACCATTTCGTCTGTCTGCGACTCGAATACGGCGCCGTTGACGATTTCCTGAAGCGACTGATGGTAGCCATGCGTCAGGAACTGCATTGCCTTCGCTGCACGAAGCGGCGTGTCTTTCAGCCCTTCGCGCTCAGGGTTTTCCCCAAGTGCGCTGATAATCTGCTGGTAATACTGGGCGATATCATCCGTCATGGTAAGCCTCGTCGAAAGTGTCTTGCACGATGGATAAGGCACCATCGCGCTAAAAGGAGTCGGCCTTTGGCCGCCATGGCAATGATTGGACGCGATCCAGACACAACCATGTACAGAAAATATACTTTAAATAAGTTATGTACAATAAAATATTAACATAACGCAATGAAACGATGCATCTTAGCGCACCTCGACGCTGTGTGGCAGCCTGGCATGATGAGTCAAGCCTCTATGCGAATGATAGAAGGACACTATGCCAGCCACTGCGGCTTTTTAAGGACCAGCAACTGTTGCTCAAGTTGTCGGATATGCTGATCCCAGTACCCTTTATCAGCGACCCAGGGAAACGCCAGTTGGAAGGCAGGGTCTTGCCAGCGAGAGACCAGCCATGCGCTGTGCCGTATCAGTCGGTAGGCACGCAGCGGCTCAATCAGCTCAATCTGTTGATGGGGAAAGGGTCGCGTCTCTTCGTACCCCTCGACAATCTCACTTATCTGACGGCGCCACTCGGCGGGCTCATTGGCGGATAGCAGCATCCATATATCCTGGATCGCTGGTGCCATCAGGCAATCATCAAAATCCACCAGTGAAAAATGCTCATCACGCCCCAGGATATTGCCCAGATGACAATCACCGTGGCAGCGTATCATCGCTTCCTCACCCCACTGATAGGGACGAAGCGCTTCCAGCATGCGGGTAATGACGCTTTCATAACCTCGGCGCTGATAACGATCCAAACGCTGGCTATCGAAGACCCGCTGCTGGGCATCTCTCACCCCCTCCAATAACTCAAGGCGTGGACGATGGGTAAAAGTGCCCTTGTCGGCCACCGCGTGCAGCCGCCCCATCAGCTCTCCCAGGGCGAAAAGATGGGCATCGTTGTCCAGCTCGGGGGCCTGACCAGGGCAGTGGCGAAATAACGCAAAACGATACCCTTCGTAGTGATGCAGACTCTGACCCCGACGATCACGCCAAACGGTGGCCACCGGCACCTCGGCCTGGCTCAGTTCGACAAGAAAATCGTGCTCTTCCTGAATAGTGGCGTCCTGCCAACGTTCTGGACGGTAGAACTTGATGATCCACTGACTGCCGTGCTCATCGCGGAACATCATCACGCGGTTTTCATAGCTGTTCAGCGCAAACGGTTCTGACGTTGGCCATATATCCAACGACTCCACCGCTGACATTACAAGGCCGGGAGAAAGCGTTTGAAAAACATGCGTCATGGTGTCTCCAGGGGTCCATCCGTAAAAGGCTATCGTCGACGATGGGTCATGCCGTTAGACATCATCCACCACCAGAGGTGTGCGCGCTGCCGCCCATACATCAACACGCTGCGCCCCCGCCCGCCGCAATGCCAGGGCGAGCGCATGAGCCGTGGCGCCCGTCGTGACAACGTCATCGACAATCGCGACATACGCAGGCGGTGGTGTCTCGACCACAAAAGCGCCCGCCAGATTGGCAAAACGCGCCTGCCGGTTCAAGCCGCGCTGCGAAGGCCCCTGTTTGAGTCGCCGGGCTTCGAGCAGGGGCAGGCCGCTTCGCTTGGCGAGCTCGAAAGCCAACCAGTGCGCCTGATTGAACCCACGGTCGCGGGCACGCTCGGGCGTCATGGGCACAGGCAGTATCGCATCAAAGGGTGGCGAGGGCAGGCTGTCCTGCATTAACTCACACAGCAACATGCCTGCCCGGGGCCGGGCGTTGAACTTGAAATCGCGCACCAGCGCATTGATGGGGGATGCATAGCGTAACGCCACATGAGCCGCCTCAAAGGCAGGCCGCTTACTGATGCAATGCCCGCACAAGGATTGGTGATCGTTCGGTAGCTGATCACCACAGCACGGACAGGCAGGGCGATTCCAGGGCAACTGCTCGAAACATTCCGAGCACCAGCTTGCGCCCCCTTCAAGCGGTGCCAAACAAAATGCGCAATAACCCGGTAGTGCCCGTTTTACCAGAGCACTACCGGCAGCTACCCAGCGTTTCAATCGCATTCGCGCTCCCTGACCGGCGGATTGAACACTTTGTCGTTGACTTTATACAAAAGATTGATAGTATACGCCCCGTTCCGCGGATGTGGTGGAATTGGTAGACACGCTAGATTTAGGTTCTAGTGCCGTAAGGCGTGGGAGTTCAAGTCTCCCCATCCGCACCAATTCAGTTTCAAGCGTCATTCCCTCCTGGCACCCTGCTTGCTGTCCTCCTGACGGCCTCATTGATGATTGCCCGTTTTCCTCGTTTTCATTTTTTTGCATCCATTACATGCGTTTAGTCTTATATAAATGTATCAGCTATGTGACTGGCATCTCCAGTGTATTGAGCTAGCTTTTGTTTTACTTGGCAGATCCTCAATCACACATCCGGCGAAGGAACGCATCCATGGAATGGCTCAATAATAACGCTCAGGCGATTTCCGCCGTCACGAGCATCCTGACGCTTCTTGTCTGGTTATTTTACGCGCAGCTACTCTATAACGGCTACGTTCGCCAGCGGCGCCCACGCATCATCATCAACCGCGGCCTGGGCACCGGGCAGAATGCGCTGTGCTTGATCAGCAACATGAGCAGTGAATCCATCTATATCCAGCATGTGGTGGCGATTCTTCACACCCAGGAAAACAGCTTCATGGTCGACGTCGCGGAGTACCAGGAAGAGAAAGAGGATGAACAGAAAGGGAAATCCATCAGAAGCCACCAGGGGCCTCTAGCCTCTGGCGATTACCTGCATATGCAACGCTTTGCCGACATTGCCGATCAGATCTGCGCCACCTGGCGACTGGACAACACCATCTATGACCAGACAGGGCTGCAACTGGAGCTGCGGGTGATTGCCATCTATGGATCGGAGGACAGGCCTGTCGGGGCGTCGCGGACATTCTATCTAAGCGACCCATCCACTTCCGAAAAAGCATTGATCCCCATCAGTGTGGATACCAAACGTCTCAACGGGCGGCTTCAGCGCCGTAAGGTAAAGCGCTGGGCCGAAGAAGTGGATAACCTGGCAACGAAACGCTAGGGCCTGGATCACCAACACCGCCCCCATGGAACCTGGCTATAGCCGCAGCCCACCGTCGCACTCGATGATCCGACCCGAGAAATAGTCGTTCTCGAGGATAAAGGCCACGCTTTGCGCAATGTTCTCCGGCTCGCCCAGCCGCTTGAGCAGCACCTTCGACGCAATGCGTTCCAGCATATCCGGGCGCATTGAGGCCGTCATGTCAGTATTGATAAAACCAGGTGCCACCGTGCCCGTGCGAATGCCGTACCGCGCAAGCTCGGCTGCCCAGGTGACGGTCAATGCGTGAACCCCCGCCTTGGCGGCCGCGTAATTGCTCTGGCCGGGATTACCCGCTTTCGAGATGCTGGAAATATTGACAATCACGCCTTCGTGCCGGGCTTCGATCATTTGCGTCGCCGCTTCCCGGCCACACAAAAACACGCCCGTCAGGTTGATATCGATAACGCGCTGCCACGCCGCCAGGGACATGCGCGTTTCCACCTGCCCCTTCTTGGCTTTCACCATCAGGGCATCGTCGGTAATCCCCGCATTGTTGACACACCCGCTGATCGGGCCCTGCTTCTCGGCAATGTCCGCAAAGGCCTGCGCGACCGAGGCTTCATCGGCAACATCAACGACCACCCCCTGCGCATCGATCCCCTCCCGGGCCAGTGCCGAGACAGCGCTATCCAGAGCTTCGCCACTAATATCCAGCAACGCCAGCCTTGCCCCCTTCTGCCCCAGTTGCTGGGCCACGGCATAGCCCAGACCCTGTGCGCCTCCGGTTATCGCAATTACCCGACCATCCAGCTTCATTTGACACTCCTTTCCATCCGTTTTTAGCACGTTGATATATCTCGTCATTCAAACTGACACGCAAACCATCACCCGGCAATCCCCAAAAAGCGCAATGCAGCTTCGCTAGGCTATTTAGCCCAACTTGTTTTTCGATCAGACTGTCACCATATCTCTCATGACGTTTATTACGGAGTTGGTTATGCCCATTTTGGTGTTTGTTTCCCTGTTCACGCTGCTTGATTTTGTCATCCTGTTCTCGATTGGCAGCCAAATCGGTTTGTTAATGACCCTGCTGCTGGTGATTGGTACCGGAGTCGTGGGTCTTCATCTCATTCGCAAGGAAGGCGTGGCAACCTTTGCCCGCGCTCGCCAGCGCATGCAGGCAGGCGAAATTCCCTCCAGCGAACTGTTTACCGGTGCCGCCCTGATATTTGGCGGCGCGCTATTGATGGCACCTGGTTTTTTGTCCGACGCCCTGGGCCTTGCCTGCCTTGTGCCGAATGCCCGCCGCTTGCTGTTTAAACTGCTGACCGCCCTGGGGTTAAAGGTCGCCACCCACCGCACATCCGGGCATGACCCGTCGTGGGCCTACCAGCAGGATGAACCCCGCTATCGTCACGGCGAGCGCGCCTCATCCGCTGAAAAGCCGGAAGGGCCGATCGAAGGTGATTTTATTAGTCGGGATGAACCGAAACACCGTGGCTAGCAAAGGGGTCAGCGCTTGAGATTTTTTTATTAGCGACCCCTTGAAAGGCCATCCGCAGCCCCCACTTTTGAAACAGCATACAAGTTCGGTAACTGCTTCACTATAAAGTGGTTGCCATTTACAGCGAAGGCATCCTGCCTTCATTTTTCGCGGGCACCGCCCACGAAAGTTATCAACACTAACCGCCCTGACTGGGGCTTTGACGATACTCAGGAGAACGTAAGCATGAATATCCGTCCTTTGCACGATCGCGTCGTCGTTCGTCGCGTGGAAGAAGAGCAGAAAACCGCTGGCGGCATCGTGCTTCCGGGCAATGCGCAGGAAAAGCCTACCCGTGGTGAAGTTATCGCTGTCGGTAACGGCCGCATTCTAGAAAGCGGCGATGTTCGCCCATTAGACGTGAAAGTTGGCGATAACGTGATCTTCAAAGACGGCTTCGGCGTTGAGAAACAGAAAATCGACGGCGAAGAAGTCTTGATCATGAGCGAAGCCGATATTCTGGCAGTTGTCGAAGGCTAATCACCGCCTCGACCCATTACTTTCCCATTTCTTGAATTTTATTAGGAAGTAACGAACATGGCAGCTAAACAAGTCAAGTTTTCAGATGATGCTCGCAAGCGCATGGCGCGCGGTGTTGACACTCTTGCCAACGCAGTAAAAGTTACCCTGGGCCCGAAGGGACGCAACGTCGTTCTCGAAAAATCCTTTGGTGCACCGACCGTCACGAAAGATGGCGTATCGGTCGCCAAGGAAATCGAACTGAAAGACAAGTTCGAGAACATGGGCGCCCAGATGGTCAAGGAAGTCGCCTCGCAAACGTCTGACGTGGCAGGTGACGGTACTACCACCGCGACCGTGCTGGCCCAGGCCATCATTGCGGAAGGCCTGAAAGGCGTGACCGCCGGCATGAACCCGATGGACCTCAAGCGCGGCATCGACCAGGCCGTCACGGCAGCGGTCAAGGAAATCCGGGCGATGTCTGTGCCCTGCACCGACACCAAGTCCATTGCCCAGGTAGGCACCATCTCCGCCAACGGCGACAAGCGTATCGGCGAGATCATTGCCGAGGCGATGGAAAAAGTCGGTAAAGAAGGTGTCATCACCGTTGACGAAGGTCGTGGTTTCGAAGACGAACTGGAAGTCGTCGAAGGCATGCAGTTCGATCGTGGCTACCTGTCGCCCTACTTCGTGACCAACCAGGACACCATGTCCGTGGAACTGGAAGATCCTTACATCCTGCTGGTGGATAAGAAGATCTCCAACATCCGCGAACTACTGCCGGTCCTCGAAGCCGTTGCCAAGCAAGGCAAGCCGCTTGCCATCGTTGCCGAAGACATCGAAGGCGAAGCGCTGGCCACGCTGGTCGTGAACAACATGCGCGGTATTGTTAAAGTCGCGGCCACCAAGGCACCCGGTTTCGGTGATCGTCGTAAGGCGATGCTTCAGGATATCGCGATCCTCACCAACGGCACCGTGATTTCCGAAGAAGTCGGTCTGACCCTCGAGCAGGCGAACCTGGATCATCTGGGTACTGCCAAGCGCATGACCATGACCAAGGAAAACACCACCATCATCGACGGCGCCGGTGTTGAAGCCGATATCGAAGCGCGTGTGGGTCAGATTCGCACCCAGATCGAAGATACGTCTTCCGACTACGACAAAGAGAAGCTGCAAGAGCGGGTTGCCAAACTGGCAGGCGGCGTTGCGGTTATCCGCGTCGGTGCGGCCACCGAAGTGGAAATGAAAGAGAAGAAAGCACGCGTTGAAGATGCGCTGCACTCGACTCGCGCCGCCGTTGAAGAAGGCGTTGTGCCGGGTGGTGGTACCGCACTGGTTCGCGTTATGGCCAAGGTACAGGGCCTGACCGGTGATAACGAAGACCAGAACCACGGCATCAACATGGCACTACGCGCCCTGCAGTCGCCGCTGCGTCAAATCGTCAGCAACGCTGGCGAAGAACCGGCTGTGATCATCAACCGCGTGAAAGACGCTGAAGGCAACTTCGGCTACAACGCGCAGACCGGTGAGTTCGGCGACCTGTTCGAAATGGGCGTCCTCGATCCGGCCAAGGTAACGCGTTCCGCGCTGCAGTCTGCGGGCTCCGTTGCCGGTCTGATGATCACCACCGAGTGCATGATCGCCGACGATCCGGACGAGAAAGAAGCTGCCCCGGATATGGGTGGCATGGGCGGAATGGGAGGCATGGGCGGCATGATGTAATTGCCCCCCCGAGCCTTTTCGCTCTGACGGTTAGCCGTCATCAAGAACCCCGCCCTGTGCGGGGTTCTTGTCGTTAAAGCGTGGTAAAATCGTCGTTTTCCATTCGCTATTCAGGCTGTCTTATCACCGTGCTTTCCAATATCCGCATTGTGCTGGTGCAAACCTTCCATCCAGGCAACATTGGTGCCACCGCCCGGGCCATGAAAACCATGGGCTTAACGAATCTTGTGCTGGTCAATCCGCGGCAATTCCCTGACGACGAGGCTACCCGACTTGCCGCGGGCGCCACCGATGCCCTCGACAACGCCCAGGTGGTGACGCAGCTCGACGAGGCTGTGAGCGACTGCGTTCAGGTAGTAGGCGCCAGCGCGCGGCTTCGCAGCCTCCCCCTGCCCCATTTTGAAGAACCCGACGACATGGCCCAGGCGGTGACCCAGAACGCGCAGCATGCGCCGGTAGCACTCGTGTTTGGCCGCGAACGCTCAGGGTTGACCAACGACGAGATTCGCTGCTGCACGCATCAGGTGAGCATTCCCGCCAACCCTGACTACGGCATTTTAAACCTCTCTCAAGCCGTACAGATCCTTGCCTACGAAGTCCACCGGGCATGGCGCAGGCGTGACGACAGCCACTATGTTTATCAGCAGCCGACACAAACCACGCCACCGAGCCGCGAGCAGTTCTTGCACTTTCAGGCGCACTTGGGGCGACTGATGCAACAAAGCGGCTTTATTACCCAGCCGCATGCGCGCACCGAAGAGCAGCTGCAGGCGCTGTTTACCCGCGCCCAGCCGAGTCGCAAAGAGCTTTCCCTGCTGCGTGGCCTGCTAAGCGCTTTCGAATCCCACTTGCCGGATCGATAATTCGAGCCACACAGGCCCCATCGTGCAAGGTCCGTTATACATACCCAAAAAAACGGCGAGCTTGAGCTCGCCGTTTGTGTCTATACCGCTGGCTGATTGTGGGCGTAACGCTGATTAACGGGCCAACCACGCCATCAGCGCTTTACCGGTCGCCGCTGAGGAAGGCGGGTTTTGGCCGGTAATCAACTGGCCATCCTCACGCACATAAGGCGTGAAGTCGTCTGCCTTGCTGTAAATACCGCCACACTGCTGAAGCGCGTCTTCCACCAGATGAGGCACGACATCCGTCAGCCCCACGGCCGCTTCTTCACCGTTGGTAAAGCCGGTTACTTCACGGCCTTTCACCAATGGTTCGCCGTTCGTGCCTTTCGCATTGACGAGCACAATCGGCGCATGGCAGACCGAAGCCACCGGCTTGCCTTGTGCGATAAAGGTTTCGATCAGGTTGATAGAGTCTTTATCATCGACCAGATCCCACAACGGGCCGTGGCCACCCGGATAGAACACGGCATCAAAGTCATCCGCCTTCATATCACTCAGGCGATGCGTCGCCGCCAGGGCAGCATTGGCCTGCTCATCCTGCTTGAAGCGCCGCGTTTCATCGGTCTGCCCATCTTCGGCATCGCTTTTTGGATCAAGCGGCGGCTGCCCCCCTTTCGGTGAGGCCAATGTCACTTCGGCCCCGGCATCCTTGAACACATAGTAAGGCGCGGCAAGCTCTTCCAGCCAGAAACCGGTCTTTTCGCCGGTATCACCCAGCTGATCATGCGACGTCAGTACTATCAAAATACGCTTGCTCATCTAAATTCTCCTAGCGTGATGCGTTCAAAACTCCGCTTAACACTCTTCTAGATGGGGGCGTACCCGCTGAGTTGCAAGCCGAACCTGACTGTCCTGGCTGGATGTCTTGCCCTGGCCCTGAATGGTTAAAGCATCATCGCCGCCAGCCAGCCAAAGCCGATCAGCGGCAGGTTGTAGTGCAGGAAGGTGGGGACCACGCTGTCCCACATATGATCGTGCTGACCATCCACGTTCAACCCCGCGGTTGGGCCAAGCGTTGAGTCGGATGCCGGCGAGCCCGCGTCCCCCAGAGCCGCCGCGGTGCCGACCAGCACCACGGTCGCCATGGGCGAGAAGCCAAACTGAACCGCCAGCGGCACAAAAATAGCCGCGATAATGGGAATCGTCGAAAATGACGAGCCGATGCCCAGCGTGATGAACAGCCCGACCAGCAACATGACCAGGGCGGCCAAGCCACGATTATCACCAAATAGGTCGACCGCACCCGCAACAAGCGTATCGATATCGCCGGTGGTTTTCATGACCTCCGCAAAACCGGCCGCCGAAATCATGATAAAGCCGATCAACGCCATCATGCGCATCCCGCTGGTGAACAAGTCGTCGGCCTCGCGCCATTTAAAGATGCCACCCAGCGACAGCAGCCCGATCCCTACCAGGCCGCCCAGTATCATCGAGCCGCTATAAAGCTGAAGCCCGAGAGCGGCCACAATGGCGACCCCCGACATGACCAGCCCAAGCCGGTGTGGCGTGGCGGGCGTCGCCGAATGCCCTGCCGAGGTGTTCGCTAACGGCTTGGCGGCATAGTCGCGCCGACCGCGATAGCTGAAGGTTAGCGCCACGATTAAGCCCATCAGCATCCCGCCGACGGGGATCGCCATCGCCATGGGCAGCATCTCGCGTGAGATGTCCAGGCCCAGCGGCTCACCCGCGCTGTTCAGGTTGGCCAGCAGGATATCGTTGAGAAAGATCGCCCCAAAGCCAACGGGCAACAGCATGTAAGGGGCCGTCAAGCCGAAGGTCAGCGCACAGGCCACCGCGCGACGGTCAAGCCGCAGACGGTTCATGACCACCAGCAGAGGCGGAATCAACACCGGAATAAAGGCGATATGCACGGGGATTGCATTCTGGGAAAGAATCGCAACCAGCACGATGGCGACCAACAGCACCCACTTCACGCTATTTTGGTTGGCTGTATGGGTTTCTTTTCCCAGCATCCTGATCAGCACCTTGGC
This sequence comes from Halomonas sp. G11, assembly GCF_001663515.1. NCBI lineage: Bacteria > Pseudomonadati > Pseudomonadota > Gammaproteobacteria > Oceanospirillales > Halomonadaceae > Halomonas > Halomonas sp. G11. The sequence goes on along the minus strand of NZ_LYXG01000023.1, from coordinate 172,946 downwards.
CAGCATGTCCGGCAGACCAGAGCGGGAAATCGCGACAGCAAAGGCGCCCAGCGTCGCATAGGCAAGCGCCACCTGGGCACCGCCGCCCACACCATCGTTGAACGCCTCGAGCGTCTGATCCAGTGAGAGCCCACCGACGAGCCCGCCCACTAACGCGCCCACGATAAGGGCAAACACAACCGACACCCGCGCAAGCGAGAGCGCGACCATCACAAGTACGGCAATAATTACGGCGTTCATCAATCTTCCTAAAGCAAGGCAGTGAAGTGGTAAGCGAGAAAACGCGGGATTTTAGCAGACAAAACGGCTATATGAGGCGTTATTCCCGCTAAAATATCCTGTTGGCCTGACGATTCAGGCCTCCCCGCTTTCCCTTGTCCTTTTCCCTTATCCTTTGCTTTGGATGACCGATGACATCGCATTTGATCAATATCGCCCCTAGCAAACCTGTTCTCCATCAAGAGGCTGATGGGTAAAAGTGGTATGATTCAGTGCCATAGGCTGAGTCTTACAACAGCCCATCGAATTCATCACGGCACTATAGCCATTATGAGTCTTGTATTACGTGACCATTCCGTACCCTGAACACATAGTGGTGGTCATCACCACCTCTATCGCTGTCGTACTCGCGGTTCTACTGCACTATGAAGCCCTCTGGCTGATTTCCCGCCAGATCGAGCGATCAAGCAGACCTCACCGTCAGCGCATTCTGGCCATGGCATTCGGCGTGCTGATGACCCACATCGCCGAAATCTGGCTGTTCGGCATCACGGGGTGGTGGCTGGCCGAGCAGCAAGGCATTGGCGCCCTGAACGGCTATAGCGCTTTCAACCTGCTGGATCATATCTTCTTCGCGGCCGTCACCTACACCACGGTGGGCTACGGCGATATTTATGCCACCGGCCCGATCCGTTTTCTGTATGGCACCCTGGCACTCACCGGTTTTGTCTTGATCACCTGGTCGGCGTCATTCACCTTTGTTGAAATGCAAAAGCATTGGCGAGCAAGAAAATAACCCGTCCGTTCCATACGCTGGGGATTGTGCATGTTTGAAGTCATTATCTTATCGTTTGCCTTTATCTTCGGCATTGCGGCTCGCCAGCTCAGCCTGCCACCACTGGTGGGCTTTTTAACGGCCGGTTTCGCGCTTAATTTTGCAGGCCCCTATATCGGCTTACCCACTGAGGCGGGCCCGCTACTTGAGCACCTCGCGCATCTAGGGGTATTGCTGCTGCTATTCACCATTGGCCTTAAGCTCAACCTTAGAAATCTCGTCGAACCCGCGGTGCTGGGTGGCGCTTTTATCCACCTTGGCATCACGACGTTTATTTTCACTGCAGGCTTTGTGATCTTTCTGGGCCTGGCGCTCGATACTGCCATTCTGCTGTCCATTGCGCTTTCGTTTTCAAGCACGGTACTGGCTGCCAAGGTGCTCGAAGGTAAAAGAGAATTGCGGGCGCTGCATGGGCGACTGGCGATCGGTATCCTGATTATCCAGGACCTGGTGGCATTGGCCGCCATCAGCATTTACAGCGGCCAGTCTCCCTCCTGGTGGGCGCTCTGGATCCTGGCACTGCCGCTTCTACGGCCACTGCTTTACTGGCTGATGAGCATTGCCCAGCACGATGAAATGCTGGTGCTGATGGGGGCCGTTCTCGCCATTGCCGTCGGTGGGCTTGGGTTCGATGTGGTAGGTCTCAGTGGTGAAGTGGGCGCCCTGGTGATGGGGCTTCTGCTGGCCAGACATCCGCGTGCTCAGGAAATGTCCAAAGCGCTCTGGGGACTCAAAGAGATCCTGTTGATCAGCTTTTTTCTGCAGATCGGCATGTCGGGCCTACCCGACGCGAACGCGCTGATCTTCGCTGGCGTCATGGCAATGCTGTTGCCGCTAAAAACCGCGCTGTTTTTTGCCCTGCTGGTTATTTTCAAGATACGCGCCCGTAGCGCTTTTCTGGGAAGCCTCAGCCTCACGGCCTATAGCGAGTTCGGCCTGATCGTGGCGTCCAGCCTCCTGGAGGAGTGGCTGGTACCGCTGGCGCTGACGGTGGCGCTTTCATTTATCATCGCCGCGCCGCTCAACCGCGTCGCCCACGTTCTCTTTGATCGTTATGAAGCCCGCCTGACGCGCTTTGAACGTCATTTACGCCACCCTGATGAGCAGCCCGTCACTCTAGGCGATGCCAGAATGATGGTGATCGGCATGGGCCGGACCGGCAGTGCCGCCTACGACTTTTTCGTCGAGAACCATTTGCGGGTGGTCGGCATTGATTCCGACCCGAATAAAGTAGCGGCATCCCAGCGCGATATACGCTATGCCGATGTAGAAGATATCGCCTTCTGGTCGCACCTGGATATTCATGCCCTTGAAGCCGTGATGCTGGCAACGCCCAACATCGAGAGCAAACTCTTTGCCACTCGACAATTGCGCAAAGCAGGCTTCAAAGGCACGATCATTGCTGGTATCAACTATCCCGATGAAGAAGCCCCCTTGATGGCGGCTGGCGCTGACCAAACCTACTTGCTGATGGCCGGTGCCGGTATCGGTATCGCCGAAAAAACCTGGGAAAGCCTGCAGTCTAATGCGCCAACCACGTTTTGAGGGCTTTAGCTCAACAAAAAAGCATCATGCAAATAGTTTAACCATGGCTAACAATTATTTCAGAAAATACGTTACCATCCTAATCAACGTTTTTACTCACTCTGATATAGCCAACCTATATAGCCATTATGAGCGATCATGAACAGCCGCCATTGCCGCCTACTTCACGCCTGAGTGGCGATGCACTGCCGCCTGTAGAACAGCACGCGCAACAATACGAAACCGTGCGCAATGCCCACGAAACAGAACTGATCGAGGATTATGTGGAATTGATCGGGGATCTTTTGCGCCACCGCGGCGAAGCACGCGCGGCTGATATTGCCAGTCGCATGGCGGTTAGCCAGGCGACCGTATCGAAAATGATCCGACGTCTGAATGAGCTGGGACTGGTAACGAGCCGCCCCTATCGTTCGCTCTTCTTGACCGAGGAAGGCCATAAAATGGCCGAAACCTCACGCGCCCGTCATGATATTGTGCTGCATTTCCTGCGCGCTTTGGGCGTTCGCGACACGACTGCTCGCATTGATGCGGAAGGCATGGAGCATCACGTCAGCGATGAAACACTGGCGATCATGCAGCGTTTTACTGAAAAGCATCAGTCATAAAACAGCCACTTCATTGTTTTTGCGATGGAGTTGGCGGCCCGGATACGGCTGAAAGCCGATTAACCTGGGCGATGGCACCGTTCCAGACCATTTCAAAGTGAGTGGTCTGAATCACCTGTTTGACATGACGCGGCGTTATCAGCGCCCAGCAGACGGCCCCGCTGTGCCGCACAGAATAATAACGCAATCCAACGCCTGCTGAGTGTCGCAAAGCCCCACCCAACGCCTGCGATGCCTGATAATCGTCGGCACGATAAATGGCATGGGTTGGCGCCAAGGCCAATGCATCCCGGCTTCCACCTTCATCGAACACGCATTTCAGGCCTCTGAAAACGAAGCGCTCATAATGCAATGACGGCACTTTCTGCCAGTACGCTTGCTGGTGGTATTTTACCTCCGCAATCGCGGCGCTCAGCGAATCGGCAACATAAAGTACGCCAAAGCTGCCGTCGCTGAAGCGTGAGCCATTGGGGTTGACGTGGGTAAAGGGTGCGGTGGCATAAGAGCAGCCGCGAATACCAAAGGGAATATCTTCAATGGGCACAAGCCCCAGATCGCCGACCTCGTTTCGCAAGCGTGGATTGGTCAATGCCTGAAGCGCGTAGAGCGCTTCAAACTCCTCGGCATCTGCCACGTCGTCAAACAGCTCGATGGGTGGAAACTTGCTGTTGACCAAGCGGTAACTCTCGACCCGTTTTGCGGCACATGTGGGCAGTTCCTCAGGCGTTACCACTGGGCACCCCGCAGGCTATCGATACGTTTGAAGGTCTCGTAAAGCGCGGCAAAATCACCACTACTTATGACGTCAAGCGGCGTACGGCCGTTGAAGTAGGGGTTATGATTGGCCATCGAGACAAATCCATACAGGTTCTCGGGGTTCTCAAACAGCATGCGTAATGCCGCATGAATATTGAGCAGATAGCTAATTCGCGTGAGTTGATCGCTGTCGAGCTTGATTTCAGCCACATCACCACGGCGCGCTCGGGCATAGGTGCTGTGGGAGACGCGCAAAATGGCCTCCCCCTGCTCACCGGTCGCGCGCCACTTATCCAGAATACGCACCGCGGCTTTCAGCCCTACCGCTGCCGCTGCCTTATTGTGAGCCAGTTCGCTTGCCGTTTGCATCGCCACCTCGCCATCTTTCTGTAAACACATATAAACAATAAATGTATCTACAGACATAATACACCATTGTGAGTGAGCTTGCCCACAAAGGAGACGTTCAGGCGATAGCCGTGCTTACTGGTGATTGCCCATGACGCGGGCCGGCATGCCCAGCCGTCCAATCCCCGGCAGTTTCAGCGCCGGACGCATGAGGTCGACGCCGATGCCCAGCCCCAGAAGGTTGACTTCAATACCTTCTTCCAGCGCCACCTGTACCCCTATGATACCGCCTAGCGAAAGCTGATACCCGGTACCGCTGGGGCTCGGCGCGAACACATCGTCAAACAGATAGTCCTTGCCCACGGCCGTCACCGGCAGCGATACATCGAAACCCGGGACCTCGCGGGCCACCCAGGCAATAAAACTGTTGCTGTTGGGGCCCGGCCACACTCGGTAGAGGTCAGCGTAGGGAAAGCGGGACGCCGCATCGGCAATCTGGGGAATCATTTGCTGAGCCTGGTCGCCGCGATAATCCGCCAGCACTTCGGGCGCATTGCCAAACCATGAGCGGTCGGGTGTGTCGATCGACGATACCACCGTGGGGCGCCGCCAGCTCAGCACCTGGTGCAGCCGGTAGTAGTCAGCATTTTGCGCCTTGGTGGCAATCCAGATATGCACCCCGAAAGCTCCCCGCCAGTTGTAAGCGCGGGCGGCGTAAACCTGAACCACCGCCTCCGAGACCTCCTCGGGGGCCGGGGCAATCGCGGCGGAGGAACGGTCAAGCGCCGACCAGTGGCCTTCGGTAACGATCTGGTCGCTGGCCAACATCCAGACGGGGCCGGCCAGCAACACCGCCAACATCACGATCAATACGGCCACCCAGCGCGCAAACGCCGCTAGCGTTTTCTTCATCTCTGACCTCGATTGGCAACGACCCCATTGGGTTCGGCAAATAAGCTAACCCGGCGCTGAGCACAAATCGAGGCGCTGATCTAAACGCGGTGCACACGCAAAGACCAAGCCGACTAGGAAGGGGGTAAAAAGCACGGTGGCGACGCACATTCACGATCGGCGACATCCTCTTGCCGCAACGCTTCGAGGAGCATGTCCCTTAGTACAGGCAAATGCGAATGCTCGGGATCGCGGGCAGCAGTCAGAAGCGTCAGCTTGCCCTGACGGGCATAGCGCATCAGCGGAATCAGCACCTCTGGCTCGGTCTTCAATGCCTTGCGATAGCGCTCGCGGAAGTCATCCTCGCTGATGGCGTGGCGGTGATAGTCGCGCCGCAACGCCGGCGCGGGCGAGGCGTCGCGGTACCATTCGTCAAGCGCAAGCGACGCGCGGGACTTGCCCCTTGGCCAAAGCCGGTCAACCAGCACCCTGGCACCGTCATCGTTTGCCTGCGGCGAGTAAATACGTTTGAAGACGATGTCATAACTCATCAGACTCTCCTCATCATGCCATGCCACGCAAGGCTAAAGAACGTCATGAAGCCGCTTCATGGCTGAATGCAAATCGCTCACTTGCTTTAAGGAGGTGCATTTTGTCATTATCTGCACCCTTTTGATGCAACAAGGCGCCAAATGAAAACCTACCTGGGGAAAATGCGTGGCGAACGTACCCGACGACCTTTTGTCGGTTGGCAGGACGCCTTCTGGTCATGGCTGGGCGCCTTTAGCGGCATGGCGCTGATTTGCTGGTTAAGCGCGGGCTGGCTCTCCAATGGACTGCTGATTGTCGGCTCGTTTGGCGCCACCTCGGTACTCATTTACGCGGCGCCGGAAAGCCCGTTTGCGCAACCCAGTCACGTCCTGTTTGGTAGCATGCTGTCAGCCGCCGTGGGTGTGGGCTGTTACCAATGGCTGGGCGCGACCCCGATGTCCATGGCGCTGGCCGTGTCATTATCCATTCTGGTCATGCAGCTCACTCATACAGTGCACCCGCCGGGTGCCGCCGCCGCATTGATTGCCGTTGCCGGCGGCGACAACGTGCACGCCCTGGGCTGGTGGTTTCCCCTGGTGCCGATTGGCGCGGGCTGTCTGATCATGCTGATGGTCGCCATCCTGATCAACAACCTGGCCCGCCATCGGCGCTACCCACGCTACTGGTAGTCGTCATACCCGCCCCTCCCAGTCAGGCAAGCGTATTTCCTCCTGCAGCTGACGAAGTTCGGGCTGATGCATTTCGGCAATTTGTGCCACGCGCTTTGCACCTTCTGTCAGCAAGTGGACTTCGATCTGGCGACGGTCTTCACGCCCTGGCCGCCGCTCCACCAACCCCAACTGTTCGCAACGGTCAATCAAGGTGACCGTGCCGTGATGCTTGGCCTGCAAACGCTCGGCCAACTGACCCACCGTCGCCCACTCCTGCCCTTCAAATCCTTGCAAGTGCAGCAGTAATTGATACTGCAGCGAGGTCATTCCATGTTCGCGGCAAATATTTTCGCTGTGGCGTAAAAAGCAACGGAGCTGGTAACGAAACTGGGAAAGCTGCTGAAAATCCCGTTTGGTTAATGACGACGTCGGATTATTGGGCATCGTTTGGCTATGTCTCTATTTAGCTGGGTTGGCTTGACAGCCACCAGTGTAGCGCCTAAACATTAAATATCACAATATGATATTTTAAACCTGAAACGTAGGCAACCGTTATCATTGCACGGTACGCGTAGCCAATGGGGAGGTGCTCCGATGAATTTACTGACCGCCGCACAAATGCCTTTTAATCATCAAGTGGGATGGCAAGAACTTCGCGGGCGGGAACCGTCGATACCTGCGCTTGCGGGATGGCTGGTACTACCCATGTCGCTTCTGCCACCAATCATGCTTTATTTTGCCGGCACTCACCACGGCGATGCGCTGATGCCTGGCTTTGCCGATCGGGAATGGCGGTTTATCACCACCATTTTATTTTTGGCCGAGCTGCTGACGTTTTTCATGATGGGGTGGGTGATTCATACCGTGGTCAATGGCACCCAGGCGCTTTCCATCGACTATCCGGACGCCTACCTGCTGGCCGCGCTGGCCCCACTACCGCTATGGGCATCATCGCTCATACTGCTCATTCCGAACCTGCTGCTTAATGTGCTGGTCGTGTTAGCGGCGCTTGGCGTCTCGTGCAGCCTGATCTATCACGGCCTGCAGGCGCTTTGCGGGAGACACGACCATGATATGGCCACCATGTCGGCGACCTATACCATCATGTCGGCAGGCGTGCTCGCTTGGGGCGTGCTGATGGCGCTGACCTGGGCTTACTAGGTTTTCCTGAATAACACGGCGGTGATCACTGCATCAGCGAGTCACCGCTATCATCGTCAAGCGCCACCCCTTCCACGCCAATATCCGCTTCCAGCGCCAGCAGGTAATGCCGCAGACCGCGGCGGGTCGCCTGTTCGTGCAGGCTAAGGTGTACACGGTCGGCCACATCACTATAGGCCAACTGCCGTCCGTCCTCGCGTGCGTCCACCATGACCAGATGCCAGCCGTAGCGCGACGCAAGCGGACGATCGTGCAGACCCTCCGGCAGGTGTTGCAGCGCGCGGTCAAGCTCCCCCACGGTTTGCCCTGGCACCAGCCAGCCAAGCTCACCACCCTGCTCATTCGAGGGGCAAGCAGAATAGCGCTGAGCAAACTCGGTCAACCGCTCAGGGTGCTGCCTGAGTGTTTCCAGCAATGTCACCCCCTGATGATACTGCGCGTCCCGTGCTTCAGCGTCGTCCGGCGCAGCGGCAAGCAGAATATGACGAACGCTCACTCGCGTGGGTTCACAAAAACGCTCAGGGTGAGTGGCGTAGAAACGCTCGCAGTCTTCTTCTGAGGGCTCAGGCACTGCAAGCTCTTGCTCGAGTAGCGCGGCAACTGCCTGATCATCAGCATCGTCGCCCTCTTGAAGCAGCCCAAGCTCGGTCGCACGCTGGCGCAGGAGTTCCCGAACCACCAGCGCCCGGGCGGCTTTCAACTGCGCGCTCCCGGCGCTGTCCGCCGGGTGGTACTGCATTTCCTGGGCGATATCACTGTCTAGAATGGGCTGACCACCAACACTAACCGCTGGAGTCGTTGCCTCGCCCGGTAGTTGTTCAATATCTATCATCTGCATGACAACACTCCTTAGCCTCTTTTACGCACCAACTGATAACGACGAGTGACATAGCCAAACGGCGCGCTCCATACATGAACAAGGCGGGTAAAGGGAAAGATCAAAATAATCGTCAAGCCGACCAGAATGTGCAGCTTGTAGATAAAGCCAACGCCTACGAGGTAACTGGCAGCGCCGCCCTGGAAGAACACCACCGCCTGGGCCCAGTGGGCAAGCTGAATCATCACGCCGCCATCAAGGTGATTCAATGCCGGAATGATCGTCAGCAGGCCTAACGAAACCTGCACCACCAGCAGTAAAATCATCAACGTATCCATGAGGCTCGACGAGGCTCGCACCCGTGGGTTGGCAACACGGCGATAAGCCAACATGGCACCACCCACTAGGCACATAACGCCAGCGATGCCCCCCACCACAATGGCGATGATTTGTTTGGTACCTGCGCTCATAAACGGTGCGTAGGCCCAGTGTGGCGTCAATAGCCCTACCAGGTGGCCAAAAAAGATGGTGATGATGCCGATATGGAATAGGTTGCTTGCTAACCGCATGTTTTTCGACGACAGCATTTGGCTGGAGCCGGTTTTCCAGGTGTACTGGCCGTGATCAAAACGCAGCAGGCTGCCAAGCAAAAATACCGTGCCCGCCAAATAGGGGTAGTAGCCATAAACCAGTTGATGAAGGTAGTCGCTAACCATGGGGATTCTCCTTTAGCGCTCGCTTGGGCCAGGCTTAGCGGCGCCAGTGCTGGGCATAATGTTAACGGGGTCGCTGGGAACGCTGCGCTTGCGCTCGGCAAGCCGACGCCCTTCGGCGGACTGCAGCGCGCAGTCCTGATCGGACTCGGCAGAAAAACGCACCGCTTCTTCTTCCCATACGGCATCCAGTGCCTCCGGCGTGTCATCAGGCACCTCGGCTTTCACCTCATCACGGTGTTCATTGACCTCCTCTTCAGCACCAATCAGTGCCAGTAATGCATAAGGAGCAAGGGCATGGTCCGCTTCGCGTTCTTCCAGCCGCGCCATCAATAGCGCCAGGATGTGACGAATTTCGCCCAGCCAACGGGCTATTTCCCCTTCCGGGCGCGTGGAGAGATACTCGAGAAACAGCGGCAGGAAGTCCGGCAGCTCACGCGCATCGAGCTCAAACCCGGCGGCCTGGTACTCGTTCATCAAATCGACCATTGCCTGACCGCGATCGCGAGACTCGCCGTGCACGTGCTCAAACAGCAGCAACGACGTCGACCGTCCTTTATCGAATAGCGCAACGTACTCTGCCTGCAGGTCGAGCAGATCAGTGTCGGCGATGCGCTGACACCAATTGATCAGCTGCTGGCGCAATGGCGAGCGCCAGCGACGCTCTGCGTCGATAATGTCGCTCAACTCACCGGTCGCCTGCTGCAGATCAACGCTGGGATAATCCAGAAGCCTGGCGAGCACGCGTAAACTCAACATTTCATCCTGCTCGTCGGGCAGCATGTTTTCGGCAGCGTTACCCATGTCGCGCCTCCTCGGCTTGAGCGTTGGGATCAAAGGTTTCAACCGGTTTGACCAGGGTGTCAGTGTTGGAGCGGCCGTTGAACAGGCTGGCCTTGCTCTCGCCATGGCAGCCCTCGCCAAAGCTGAAGCCGCAGCCGCCGCGTTCGGGAAACGCATCCGTGGCCATTTCGCGGTGGCTGGTGGGAATCACGAAGCGGTCTTCGTAATCGGCAATGGCAAGGTAGCGGTACATTTCCTCCACCTGGGTCGGCGTCAGATCCACCTGGTCGAGCACCTCGGTATTGGGCTCGCCCTCGACGTGTTTACCGCGCATATACAGACGCATGGCCATCAGGCGCTTGAGCGCCAGCACCACGGGCGCTTCTTCACCGGCGGTGAGCATGTTGGCCAGATACTTCACCGGGATGCGCAGGGACTCGATTTTCGGCATCACGCCGTCGAACTCGACCTTGCCGTCTTCCGCGGCGGACTGAATCGGCGACAGCGGCGGTACGTACCAGACCATCGGCAGCGTGCGGTATTCCGGGTGTAGCGGCAGCGCCAGCCCCCAGTCCATCGCCAGTTTATACACCGGCGATTCCTGTGCGGCTTGGATGACGTTATCGGTGATGCCGTCCTGTTTTGCCTGGGCAATCACTTCGGGGTCGTTGGGGTCGAGGAAGATCTCACGCTGACGATGGTAAAGATCCTGCTCGCTGGGCGCGCTTGCCACCTCCTCGATGCGGTCGGCGTCGTAGAGCAGCACGCCGAGATAGCGGATCCGGCCCACGCAGGTTTCCGAGCAAACCGTTGGCTGACCGGACTCGATGCGCGGGTAGCAGAAAATACATTTTTCGGATTTGCCGCTTTTCCAGTTGTAGTAGATTTTCTTGTACGGGCAGCCGGAAATACACATCCGCCAGCCGCGGCACTTGTCCTGATCGATCAGCACGATACCGTCTTCTTCGCGCTTGTAGATCGCGCCGCTGGGGCAGCTCGCCACACAGGTAGGGTTCAAGCAGTGTTCGCAGAGTCGCGGCAGATACATCATGAAGGTGTTTTCAAACTGACCGTAAATATCGGCCTGCACCTTCTCGAAATTCATGTCCTTTCGACGCTTGGCAAACTCGGTACCCAGGATTTCTTCCCAGTTCGGCCCCCACTCGATCTTCTTCATCCGCTCGCCGGAAATCAGCGAGCGCGGGCGTGCCACTGGCTGGTGCTCGCTTTGCTTGGCCGTGTGCAGGTGCTGATAGTCGAAGGTGAACGGCTCGTAGTAATCATCCACTTCGGGGAGGTCGGGGTTGGCAAAAATGTTGGCCAGCACCCGCCACTTACCGCCGATGCGCGGCTCGATCTTGCCGTCGCGGCGCCGCATCCAGCCGCCCTTCCATTTAGCCTGGTTCTCCCACTCCTTGGGGTAGCCAATGCCCGGCTTGGTCTCGACGTTGTTGAACCAGGCGTACTCGACGCCTTCGCGACTGGTCCAGACGTTTTTGCAGGTCACCGAGCAGGTGTGGCAGCCGATGCACTTATCGAGGTTGAGGACCATGCCTACTTGCGAGCGAATTTTCATTTGACGGCCTCCTGGACGTAATCGTTGCCTTCGCCATCGAGCCAATCGATGTGCTTCATCTTGCGAACCAGCACAAACTCATCGCGGTTCGACCCCACGGTGCCGTAGTAGTTAAAGCTGTAAGCGAGCTGGGCATAGCCGCCGATCATGTGCGTCGGCTTGGGGCAAACCCGGGTAACGGAGTTGTGAATACCCCCACGGGTACCGGTAATCTCGGAGCCTGGGACGTTCACCTGGCGTTCCTGGGCGTGGTACATCATCACCATGCCGACCTTGATCCGTTGGCTGACCACCGCGCGGGCGGCAATCGAGCCGTTAGCGTTGAAGACTTCCAGCCAGTCGTTGTCGTCAATACCCAGGTCGGCCGCATCGTCTTCGGACAGCCACACCACCGGGCCGCCCCGGTTGAGCGTCAACATCAATTGATTGTCCGAATAGGTCGAGTGAATCCCCCACTTCTGGTGCGGCGTCAAAAAGTTGAGTGCCTTGCTCTTGAAGCCGTTATCCGCCGGAAGCGGGAAGTTCTCGGCTGCCTTGGTGTTGATCGGCGGGCGGTAGACCAGCAGGCTTTCACCGAAGTCACGCATCCAGGCGTGATCTTGATACAGCTGCTGACGACCACTCACCGTGCGCCAGGGAATCAGCTCGTGGACGTTGGTGTAGCCGGCGTTGTAGGAAACGTGCTCATCTTCCAGGCCGGACCAGGTCGGGCTGGAGATAATCTTGCGCGGCTGGGCGACGATGTCCCGGAAGCGGATTTTTTCTTCCTGCTTGGGTGTCGCCAGATGGGTGTGATCCAGCCCGGTAATCTTGCCAAGCGCGCCCCAGGCCTTCACCGCCACATGACCGTTGGTTTCCGGGGCGAGGGTCAACACGGTTTCGGCGGCGTCGATCGCTGACTCGATGCACGGGCGGCCTTTGGCCGAACCCTCGAGCTTGCGTTTATTAAGCTTGCCGAGCAGCTCAACTTCGGAATCGGTATTCCAGTTGATGCCTTTACCGCCGTTGCCGAGCTTTTCAAGCGCCGGACCAAGCGACGTGAAGCGCTCATAGGTTTCCGGATAGTTACGCTGCACTTCCATCAAGGCAGGCATGGTTTTGCCGGGGATCGGGTCGCATTGGCCTTTTTTCCAGTCTTTGACATCCACCTGGGATAGCTCCCCCGGTGAGTCGTGCTGTAGCGGCAGCGTGACCAGATCGGTTTCTTCGCCAAGGTGGCCGACGCAGGCTTTTGAAAACGCCTTGGCAATGCCCTTGTAGATGTCCCAATCGCTGCGCGATTCCCACGCCGGGTCGGTGGCCGCCGTCAGCGGATGAATAAACGGGTGCATATCCGAGGTGTTCAGGTCATTTTTTTCATACCACGTGGCCGTGGGCAGCACGATGTCGGAATACAGGCAGGTGGTCGACATGCGGAAGTCCAGCGTCACCAGCAGGTCGAGCTTGCCTTCCGGCGCTTCGTCGTGCCATTTCACTTCTTCGGGCTTCTGGCCGCCAAAATCGCCCAGATCCTTGCCTTGAATACCGTGGCGCGTCCCCAGCAGGTACTTGAGCATGTATTCATGCCCCTTGCCGGAGCTGCCGAGCAGGTTGGAGCGCCAGATAAACATATTGCGCGGAAAGTTCTGCGGGTTGTCAGGATCTTCGGCGGCAAAGGAAAGCTCGCCTTTCTTCAACTGATCCACGACGTAGTCTTTGCTGGTCATGTCCGCGGCTTTTGCCGCTTCAGCAATACGCAGCGGGTTGGTGCCCAGCTGCGGCGCCGAGGGGAGCCAGCCCATGCGCTCGGCACGGACGTTGTAATCGATCAGGCTCCCGGTGTGCCGCGAAGTATCCGCCAGCGGCGAGAGAATCTCCTTGATCTCCAGCTTCTCGTAGCGCCACTGCGAGGAGTGGTTATAGAAAAACGAGGTGGAATTCATGTGCCGTGGGGGGCGCGTCCAGTCAAGACCAAAGGCGAGCGGGAGCCAGCCGGTCTGCGGGCGCAGCTTCTCCTGGCCGACATAGTGCGCCCAGCCGCCACCGCTCTGGCCGATACAACCACACATGATCAGCATATTGATCAGGCCACGGTAGTTCATGTCCATGTGGTACCAGTGGTTCATCCCGGCGCCGACGATGATCATGGATCGGCCTTGGGTTTTGTCCGCGTTATCGGCGAATTCCCGGGCGATCCGGGTTGCCTGCTCGGCGGAGACGCCGGTGATCTTTTCCTGCCAGGCGGGGGTATAGGGTTTGATCTGATCGTAAGCCGTCGCGCCGTCGTCTTCGCCCTCGTTGCCCAGGCCGCGGTCGATGCCGTAGTTGGCGCACATCAGGTCGAAAACCGTCACTGCCATTACGCTGCTGCCATCGGCTTTGATCAGCCGCTTGACGGGCAGGCAGTGATAGAGACGGTCGCCGCTCGCGCCGGCGACATGATTGAAGTGCTCGTGCTCGATGCCGCCAAAGTAGGGAAACGCCACCCGCGCGACGTCGTCGTGACGTCCCACAAAGGTCAGCAGCGGCTTGATCTCGCCGCCCTCGGCATCACGCGGCTCAAGATTCCACTTGCCCTGATTGGCCTCGTCTTCGCCCCAGCGAAAACCAATCGAGCCCCGCGGCACCACAAGCTGATCACGGGTTTCGTCCCAGGCAAGCGTTTTCCACTCGGGATTATTCTGCTGGCCCAGGTTGTCCGCAAAGTCGGCCGCGCGCAGTTGGCGACCCGGCACGATAGTGCCGTCCTCGCGGGTCTCCAGCTCGACCAGGCACGGCATATCGGTGTAGCGACGCACGTAATCGGTGAAGTAGACGCTTGGGTTGTTGAGGTGGAATTCCTTGAGGATCACGTGCCCCATCGCCATGGCAAGCGCAGCGTCGGTGCCCTGCTTGGCGCTCATCCATTCGTCGGTGAGCTTGGAGACTTCGGCGTAATCCGGCGTGATCGAGACCGTCTTGGTACCCTTGTAACGCACCTCGGTAAAGAAGTGGGCATCCGGCGTGCGGGTCTGCGGCACGTTGGACCCCCAGGCGATGATATAGCCCGAGTTGTACCAGTCGGCGGACTCGGGCACGTCGGTCTGCTCGCCCCAGGTCATCGGCGAGGCGGGGGGCAGATCGCAGTACCAGTCGTAAAAGCTCATGCATACGCCGCCGATCAGCGACAAATAGCGACTGCCGGCGGCATAGCTGACCATCGACATCGCCGGGATCGGCGAGAACCCGAGGATGCGATCCGGCCCGTATTGCTTGGCGGTGTATACGTTGGAGGCGGCGATCAGCTGGTTGAGTTCGTCCCACTCCGCGCGCACAAACCCGCCCATGCCCCGGGCGCGCTTGTACTGCTGGGTTTTCGCTGGGTCGCTAACAAGGTATTCCCAGGCATCCACCGGGTCGTTTTTTTCAGCCAGCGCTTCGCGCCACAGGCTCAGCAGGGCTTTGCGGATCAACGGGTACTTCAAGCGGTTGGCGCTATACATGTACCAGGAGTAGCTGGCGCCCCGAGGGCAGCCGCGCGGTTCGTGATTGGGAAGATCGGGCCGCGTGCGCGGGTAATCGGTCTGCTGGGTCTCCCAGGTCACCAGGCCATTCTTGACGTAGATTTTCCAGCTGCACGAGCCGGTGCAGTTCACACCGTGGGTAGAGCGCACGACTTTGTCGTGCTGCCAGCGGCGGCGGTAACTATCTTCCCACTGGCGGTCCTCTTGGCGAACTTCACCGTGGTCACTCGCAAAAGGCTCGCGGGCTTTGCGGAAAAAATTTAGCCGGTCAATGAAATGACTCATGGTCGATCTCCAGGCTTCTCAAAGGAAAGCAATCGCCTGATAGCAGACGTCTTGGAAATCGATTGTGGGGGATTGAACAGGCGATTTCTGCCCAGTTACCTCTATATACCCCACCCCTACCTCTTAGGTGATAGAACTCCCAAACCACTGGGGATAGAGGGCGAAAAACGCTTGCGGTCACTGACCTGCGTCAATGATGGTAAGGGCATCGGCATAGGATAGTACCCAACTAAAACACTCAGCTTTCGCACTTAAAGGCGCGCTTATGAGCTTACGTCAACTTTCTGATCGCTTACCGCTACTGCGTTTGGCCTTTCGTCCTTTCTTTTATTTTGCCGCGCTGTTTAGCCTGCTCGCCATGCTGGTATGGCTGGGCTTTTGGCACGGCAACGTTTGGCTTTCTCCCTACGGCGGCATGCTGTGGTGGCATCAGCATGAAATGCTGTTTGGCTTTGCGGGTGCCGTTATCGCCGGTTTTCTGCTTACCGCAGTACAGAACTGGACGGGGCGGCCCGGGGTATCGGGCTGGGCGCTACTGGGATTGGTGGTGCTATGGCTCGCCGCCAGGGTATTGCTGGCCTACGCCGCCTCTCTACCCGGTTGGCTATTATTGCTGGTGGATGTCAGCTTTCTACCGCTGGTTGCGATCATCATGGCGCGCAGCGTTGTGGCCGTACGCTTATGGCGCAACCTCTTGTTTCTTCCCGTGCTACTGCTGCTGGGCACCGCCAATGCCACCATGCACCTCGGGGTGATAAACGGCAACGCCCTGCTGATTCGCGAGGCAAGCCATCTGGCTGTATTGACTATTACCCTGCTGATGGTGGTATTGGGCGGACGCGTGATAGCGTTTTTCACCGCGCGCAAACTGGGCTTTCCTCAACCTGATCGCTCCCCGCTACTCGAGGCGCTGAGCCTTGGCAGCATGGCAGCCATCGTCGTTCTACAACTGATGAGTATGTTAAGCGACCTGGGCTCTGACCGGTTAATGGCCACGTTAATGACTATCGCCGCTTTAAGTAATGCCTGGCGATTAGCCCAGTGGAAAGGCTGGCTTGGCTGGCGCGAACCGCTTTTATGGGGATTGCACCTAAGCTATGCCTTTATTCCCCTTGGGTTGGTGCTTTGGGCATGGCAGCTAGTCAGCGGCCAGCGCGTCGAAACCGCCGTGCACGCGCTGGCGATTGGCGCCATGGCAACGATGATGCTCGCCATGATGGCGCGGGTGTCGCTGGGCCATACCGGACGCGCCATCCAGACGTTACCGGGAGTAGGCTTGGCGCTGGGCATCCTGCTAATCGCAGGGCTGCTGCGTTCGGTGTGGCTGGTGGTATTTCCGCAGACAAGCCATTGGGTGTTTAGCGCGGCCATCATCGCCTGGTGCATCAGCTATTTGGTTTTTTTACTGCACTACACCGTCCCGCTCTTCTCTGCACGCGTTGATGGCAATGATGGTTAAGCAGGCAATGTCGGCAACCGGCGGCTTATGGGGAGATGATCGTGGCGGAGCACTATTTATTGCTAAAGCACCTGCATATCACCGCGGCTTATGCGAGTCTGGCATTTTTTGTCCTGCGCGCTATCTGGTCGTTCAACGGCGCCCTCGTGCTTCAGGCCCGCTGGGTAAAGGTGATACCGCATATCATCGATACGGCCCTGCTGGCCCTTGGAGTATCGCTGGCTGTTATACTGAATTTCTGGCCGTTGCCACCCTGGCTAAGCGCTAAAATCACCGCGCTGGTTATTTATATCGTGCTGGGCACGGTCGCCATCAAGCGCGGCAGAACGCCGACCACGAGAGCCATGGCGGCGTTGGCGGCGATCAGCGTATTTGGCTACATGTTGGGGGCCGCCATACAGCGTTCGCCGCTATCCTGGCTTGGCTGGCTTGGCTGATACCTGGACATAATGAAAAAGGAGAGCCCATGCGACTGACACAGATAGCCTGGTGTGCGCTTGCCTACCTGTGTATCGGTCTGGGCATCGCCGGGATTGTGCTGCCTCTCGTACCCACTACACCGTTTTTACTGCTCGCGCTGTGGGCCGCCACCAAAGGCTCTCCCCGCATGGCACACTGGTTGTATCACCATCCGCGTATGGGCCCCTACCTTCACGCCTGGCACGAGCAGCGGGCCATTCCAAAGCGTGCCAAGATCATTGCCTTGGGGCTGTTGACGAGCACTTGGCTGATACTGTTGGCCAGCGGCGCACACCACTTCCTGCTCGTGGGGATGGCTACATTTTTCATCGGCGCTGCCAGTTTTATTGTCACACGCCCAAACGCCTATGCCGATCAATAAGCGCACGCTTACCCCTTGCCCGCGATACTCTTCTTATCCCCACAAAGAAGCATTACACTTACTTGATTAAATAATAGGGGCACGGCCCAATACCGCACCCTAGATGCCTTCTCTGCGCACCGGGAGTGACATGAACCCCCTACACCATTCGTTGGTCGTCAGAATCGTCGCGTTACTGCTGATCATCGGTAGCATGGCCATCGCCAGCATCAGCGCGACCATTGTGATTGCCCAACGCAGCCAGGGCGACGCCGAAGCGATTAACGTGGCCGGCTCGCTCAGGTTGTACAGCGCGCAAATCAGCCAGACGCTTCAGCAGCCGTCGACCACCAACAGCAACGCACGCCAGGCTGCGATTGACCGAGCCACGGCACGCTTTTCCGAACGGCTGGCAAGCCCTGCTTTAACTGACCGGGCGGGTGTTTCGTTAACGGATCAGGCCGAGCAGTCACTCACTTCATTGACCACCCAATGGCAGCGCGATATCACCCCGCTGATCGAACGTGCACGAGACGGCGACGGTGGCGACGTTCGCCTTGTGATCGACAGTCTCGATGGTTATATCGCCGATATCGACCACTTTGTCACTCTTCTGGAAGACCATAGCCAGGACAAGATCCGCTTTCTGACCCAGCTGCAGATGGGAAGCTTGGTATTGATTGGCCTGCTCTTGACCGCGGCGCTCTACGACCTTCGCGCCCATTTTATCAAGCCACTACGGCGATTAATGCGGCTCAGCCGTGAAGTGGGCAAGCGCAATTTTGGCTACCGTGCGCCGGCTCATTCCAAAGATGAGCTGGGTCAGCTGGGCCAAACGTTCAACCAGATGGCTGCGGAACTTGGCGACAGCTACCAGAAACTCGAGTCCCGGGTGTTCAGCAAGCAGGCAGAACTCAAGCGCCATAACCGGGCGCTGCAAATTATTCATGACGGCAGCCGAGCGCTTTATGGCGGTGGCAACGACCTTTGCTCAAGCGCCGCCCCGATGCTCCGTGAACTGGAGGCCTTATTGGCCATTGGCCCCATGTCCCTGTCTCTGCATAATTCCCACGACAACAGCGATATGGAAATTCTTGCCACCCACTCGCTTGAACGCCCTCGTTATTGCCGCGACCTGGCCTGCGTGGCCTGCCTGGAGCCCGCTCAGCCTATCGGTTTGGGTGATACGACTCACGACCCTGCTTTGCGCGTCGATAGCCATACTCATCAGCTGCAACTACCCATTACTGCTGGGCATTTAACTCTAGGGTATTTGACTGTTAGCTATACCAGCCCTATCAGCGATACCACCCACCAACTGCTCAACACGCTATGCGGGCAACTGGCCACCGCTATATACCTGCAGCAGCGAATCGAAGAGCAGCAGCAGCTGTCGCTGATCAAGGAACGCACCATCATCGCCCGTGAACTGCATGATTCGCTGGCCCAATCGCTGTCTTATCTCAAGATGCAGGTAGCCCGGCTCGAGCGCATGCAGGCCAAGGCAGTGCCCGTTGAGCAACAAAGCAACGTGATGAGCGATTTACGCGATGGATTGAACAGTGCCTATCGCCAACTGCGTGAGCTATTGAGCACGTTCCGGCTGTCACTGGATAAACCGGGTCTGCAGGCGGCACTGCAACATACCGTCGATGAATTCAGCGAGCGGCTGGGTTTTTCAGTAGCCTTTAGCTATGCCGTGCCGCCCCATTTGCTCAGCGCTAACGAAGACGTGCACATCTTACAAATCACCCGTGAAGCGCTAGCCAATACGCTCAAACACGCCAACGCCCAATGGGCCAGTGTCAGCTTGACCTTTGAGCAGGCCGAACTGCGTCTGACCATCGAGGACGACGGTGTTGGACTCAAGCAAGCCGAGTCGCCGCCCATGCATTTCGGGCTGGTGATCATGCGCGATCGGGCCAGCCATATTAACGGCATATTGACCTTTCATAACCGCCCCACAGGCGGAACCGGCGTTTATCTGTGTTTTACGCCCCAGGCCAATCGACTCATCAAGGAAGCGCGCCTATGAGCACTCCCAGCTCCGCTGCGGACCCGATCGCCACCATCATGGTCATCGACGATCACCCGCTACTGCGCCGCGGCGTCCGCCAGCTGTTGGACATGGAGGATGATCTGCAGCTGATTTACGAGACCGGCTCGCCGCAGGAGGGAATCCAGCAGGCCGTTGCGCTCGAGCCGGACATGCTGCTGCTCGATATGAACATGCCCGACATGAGCGGCCTGGAAACCCTCCAGCACCTTCGCGATGCGGGCTACGGCGGTCGCATAATCATGTACACGGTCTCGGATCAGGAGGATGACGTGGTCGATGCGCTGCGCGGCGGCGCCGACGGCTATTTGCTCAAGGACATGGAACCCGAAGATATGGTCCATCAACTGCGCCAGGCCGCCAAGGGACGTATGGCGATCAGCGAGAACCTGACCGCCCTCCTGGCCCAGGCGCTGCGCAACCAGCGCGGTGCCTCGCCAGCGCCTTCATCGGCATCGTTGACCCAGCGAGAGAAGGAAATACTGCGTGAACTGTCGGCGGGAATGTCCAACAAGCTGATTGCCCGCAAACTGGGTATTACTGAAGGCACAGTCAAGGTCCACGTTAAGCACCTGCTAAAAAAGCTTCACCTTCGCTCGCGGGTAGAGGCCGCCGTTTGGGCTGTGCAGGAAGGGATAAGCTAAACCGGTTCTATGTGGTTACCCCTAAATACCTAGCGGCAAATTTTGATCCTGCACCCACACCGCCCACACATAAAAATAACTCATAAAAACAATGCCTTAACTTAAATAACTCGCTACCTCCTTAGAGGTAGTTGGCCGTTAACACCCCTCTATTCCCCCGTTTTCCCGGATCAAGCCAAGGCGTATCTTGCAAGGCACTGCGCTTTGCAGCACTTGCGTCCAAAGGGGGTAGCGAATGGCCAAACACAATGCCGACATAGAACACTGGGACGTTGAGGATCCGCAATTCTGGGATCAGCAGGGCAAGCGAACCGCCACTCGAAACCTGTGGATTTCCATTCCCAGTCTCCTGCTTGGCTTTGCCGTCTGGATGATGTGGGGAATGATCACCACCCAGATGCTAAACCTGGGGTTCCCCTTTTCGAACGATCAGCTTTTCACTCTCACCGCCATCGCCGGGTTGGCAGGGGCCACGCTGCGGATCCCTGCATCATTCATGATCCGCATTGCCGGCGGTCGCAATACCATCTTTTTAACCACCGCGCTGTTGATCATACCGGCGGCCGGCACCGGTTTTGCGCTGATGAACCCGCAAACGCCTTTCTGGGTGTTTCAGGCACTTGCGCTGCTTTCCGGCATTGGCGGGGGGAATTTCGCCTGCTCGATGAGCAATATTTCCAACTTCTTCCCCAAACAGCAGCAAGGCTATGCGCTAGGCATGAATGCCGGGCTGGGTAATTTTGGCGTGACCACCATGCAGATTCTCGTGCCACTGGTCATGACGGTCGGCCTGTTCGGCGCGCTGGCAGGCGAGCCCATGGCGCTGGAAAGTGCGAGCGGCACGCTTATCGGTCGCATTGAGGCTGGCACCGACACCTGGATTCAAAACGCCGGTTTTATATGGCTATTGTTTCTTTTACCGCTGGCAATCGCCGGCTGGTTTGGAATGAACAACCTTCGCCCTATCACTCCCAACCCAGGCAACCCTCTTCAGGCATTCGGCAAGATTCTGGGGCTATACGCGGTGGGCATCCTGACATCCATCGTGGGCGTCCTGGCACTCGGGTATATCAATATGTGGTTTGCCCTGCCCCTGACGATTGTAGTCACGCTGGCGCTGTTGCGGCTGCTGCCGGGCGATATCAAGCCGGCGATCACAAAACAGTTCGGTATTTTCTCCAACAAGCACACCTGGTCGATGACGGTGCTTTACATCCTTACCTTTGGCTCTTTTATCGGGTTTTCGGCCGCACTCCCCCTCTCGATCAACATTATTTTCGGCAACATGATGGACGTCGCCGCTGACGGCAGCATGACCCGTGTCACCAACCCCGATGCACCGAGCGCGCTGACCTGGTCATGGATAGGCGCCTTTGTCGGGGCACTGATTCGCCCGGTGGGCGGCTGGATATCCGACAAGGTCGGCGGCTCGATTGTCACCCAGGTGATCTCGGCCATCATGGTGGTGGCTTCCGTTGCCTGCGGCTATGTGATGATGCTGGCCTACAACGCCACCGATCCAAATCAGTTCTTTTGGATATTCCTATTGCTATTCATTGTGCTTTTCGCCGCCAGTGGTATCGGCAATGGTTCGACCTTTCGCAGCATCGGGGTGATTTTCGACGCCCAGCAGAAAGGACCGGTACTCGGCTGGACCTCGGCTATCGCCGCCTACGGCGCGTTTATAGCGCCGCGGGTGATTGGCGATCAAATCAAAGCGGGCACACCGGAACTGGCGATGTATGGCTTTGCCGTGTTCTACGCCATTTGTCTGGTCGTTAACTGGTGGTTTTATCTGCGCAAAAACGCCTACGTCAAAAACCCGTAGACCTAAAGCGCTGCCCGCCTAGCGACTAACGCCACCCCAATTTCAAGAGAGGCCAACATGGCGTCAAAACGTTTTCAACAAACCTCGGTGCTGATCGCCAACACCTTTGCCTTCACCATGTGCTTCATGGTGTGGACGATGTTTGGCGAAATAGGCGTGCCGATTGCAGAAGAACTTAACCTGAATGGCACCCAGTTCGGCATCCTGACCGCCGTCCCCATCCTGACCGGCGCACTATCACGCCTGCCCCTGGGCGCAATGACCGACCAATACGGCGGCCGACCGGTGTTTTTTATTATCCTGCTGCTGATTATACCCGCCGTATGGCTCGTTCAATTCGCCACTCAGTACTGGCAACTTCTTACGCTAGGGGCATTTATCGGCCTTGCTGGCGGGGCCTTTTCAGTAGGTATCACCTATACCGCCAAGTGGTTTGAAAGCGATCGCCAGGGGCTTGCCATGGGCATCTTTGGTGCCGGTAACGCGGGGGCGGCGGTGACCAAGTTTATCGCCCCGACGGTGATTGTGATGCTCGGCTGGCAGGCGGTGCCGAATATTTACGCGGCGATCATGCTGGTCACCGCAATCCTCTTCTGGTGTTTCACCTTCACCAATCCGGCCCACCGCAGCCCTGGAAAAGTACCCCTGCGCGAGCAGATCAAAATCCTCAACGATCCTAAAGTGTGGAAGTACTGCCAGTACTATTCGCTCGTATTTGGCGGCTATGTCGGCGTGTCGCTTTGGCTCACCCGCTATTACATGTCCGAATACGGCTTTGGTATTCAGTTGGCGGCGGTGATCGCCACCATTTTCGTGCTGCCGTCCGGAGTCATCCGCGCCTTCGGTGGCTGGCTTTCCGACCGCTTCGGTGCCCATAACGTTACCTGGACGTGCCTTTGGGCCAGCCTGATTGCCTTGTTTATCATGTCCTACCCGGAAACACGCTACAGCGTTGAGGCAGCGGGTGGAGCAGGTCGTGTTGAGTTCGGATTCGGCATACCGGTATGGCTGTTTACCGCGGCATTATTTGTGGTGGGTATCGCCTGGGGCATTGGTAAGGCGTCGGTATTCAAATACCTCTCCAACGAGTACCACGAAAATCTGGGGCTTGTTTCCGGCATTGTCGGGCTGGCCGGTGGATTGGGCGGTTTTTTCCTGCCCATCATGTTTGGTGCACTGGTGGATATCACCGGAATCGCCACCACGGTGTGGATGCTGTGTTTCGGCATTACGCTGGTGTCGATCATCTGGATGTGGTGGACAGAGCGGCGCTCACCAGTAATCACACGCGGCTCATCGTCAGGCGCAAAGGCCAAACAAGGGGTAACCAGCGAAAGATAAAGCTGAGAGGTAGTGCGAGGGGGGCTGGTTGAGAGACAACTAAACAATAAATAATGGTGCTGAAATGGAGGCGGCCCCAAAAGCCACATCCCGGCACACGCATCCACCACTACCGTTGCTCCCTTCCGGGCCTGGCGGGGTTTGCAGTTTAGCGTTGCGGGAGGACCTAAGGGGCCACCATAACAGCTGACTCGTTTGCGAGTCTGCCTACGCTGTGTGGTGGCTACGCCCTGATTTGAACAGGGGACCCCATCATTATGAGTGATGTGCTCTAACCAACTGAGCTACGTAGCCTTTCCGACATCAGCGGAGACGCATTGTGCCTATCTTGATGGCAAAAGGCAAGCCGTTATCGACCTGCCTTTTGCCCCAGGCACCGTTTATTGCAGTGCGTTACGCACCGCTTCTTCAGCAGGCTCGCCGTCGATGGTTTCCACACCAGCCAACCACTCGCCTAGCAGTTCGTCATTTTCCTTCAGGTAAGCGCGGGCAGCATCACGGGGATCTTCACCCTCGTCCATGATTTCACCCATCAGCTGGTTTTCCATCTCGAGCGTGAAGGTCATGTTGTTGAGCAGTTCACCGACGTTGGGGCACTCTTCCACGTAACCACCACGGGTGTTGGTATACACCGTTGCGCCACCCAGATCAGGGCCGAAGTAGTCACCTGCCCCTTCAAGGTACGCCATGTCGAAGTTGGTGTTCATGGGGTGTGGCTCCCAACCCAGGAACACCATCCAGTCTTCGTTGGGCACCCGCGCCCGCAGCTCGGCAAGCATCCCGGCCTCGCTGGAATCGACCAATTGCCAATCGCCAAGGCCGAAGGCATCGTCGTCGATCATCTGCTGGATCAATTCGTTGCCGTCATTGCCTGCTTCAATGCCATGCAAATTGTTGTCGAATTTATCCGCATGGTCGGCTAGATCTTCCACCGAGGTAACGCCCGCATCATAAACATATTGCGGCACGGCCAGGGTGTACTTGGCCCCTTCGAGATTGGCGGATAGCCGGTCAACGGTGCCTTTCTCGACGTAAGGGTCACTGATGGAGGCCATGGAAGGCATCCAATTACCTAAGAAAACATCGAAATCACCGTTTTCCATGCCTGAGTAAGCAATGGGCACCGACACGGTATCCACGCGTGCTTCGTAGCCCATGCCTTCAAGCACTTCGCTAGCAAGCGCCGTGGTAGCGGTAATGTCGGTCCAGCCTACCTCTGCAAAGCGAACCGTGCTGCATTCATTAGCCATCGCCAGAGAAGGAAGTCCTGCCGTGACGACAACCGCCCCCATCATGCTCAAATGTGCTTTCTTCATTCAGCGTCCCCTTTTCATCAGATTATCGATCTCCCGCCCCGCATTGATATCGAAGCGGCAACTAACACCTTTTTATTGATTGAACGTTCAATAAAAAAATGCCATCATTGTTAGGTAATCATGCCTACCGTTGTTTTTCAAGGTTATGGGTGGATAGGCATTCAACGCGACAGGAGATAGCCATGCCTAAGGTTGGAATGGAACCAATACGCCGCGAGCAGTTAATTAACGCCACCATGGCGGCTATTGACGAGGTTGGGTTGGCGGAAGCCACTGTCATGCGGATTGCCCGCCATGCAGGGGTATCAGCAGGCATTATCAGCCACTATTTCGGTGGCAAGGATGGCTTGTTGGAAGCCACCATGCGCCAGATTCTGACCGACCTTAACCACGCCATTTCCATGCGTCGGCACGCGTTGGAAGACAACACGCCCCGCGCCCATATTGGCGCGATTATTGAAGGCAACTTCGACCGAACTCAGGTCACCGGCCCGGCCGCCAAGACCTGGCTCGCTTTCTGGGCAAGCAGCATGCACAAACCGATGCTGCAACGCTTGCAAAATGTCAATGACCGTCGCCTGTACACCAATTTATGCCACCAATTTCGCCAGGTGATGCCGCGGGCGGATGCTCGCAACGCGGCTCGGGGTCTGGCCGCCATGATTGACGGCCTTTGGCTACGCGGTGCCCTTACCCCAGAAGGTCTGGATGCCGACGAAGCCCGACACCTGGCCCATAACTACCTAGACCAGTTACTTGCTCACCATGGATGCCAACCACGTGCCTCCATGACCAAAACTTATTAAGGAGACCATCATGGCCGCTCAAGATATACAGCCTCTTTACATTAATGGTCGCCGGGTTGATGCCACCTCAGGCGATACGTTTACCATCACCAACCCCTTCGATGGCAGCCTGCTGGCAACCGTCGGCCAGGCAAGCCAGGCCGACGTGGACAGCGCGGTCGAGGCCGCCCGCAACGGCCAACGTCAGTGGGCCGCCATGACCGGCATGGAACGCGCGCGCATTCTGCTGCGTGCCGTTGCCATCCTGCGCGAGCGCAATGACGAACTGGCTGAGCTTGAAACGCTCAACACAGGCAAGCCAATCAGCGAAACCGCAAGCGTCGATGTCGTGACCGGTGCTGATGCGCTTGAATACTACGCTGGTTTGGCACCCGCGATTGAAGGCAGCCAGATTCCCCTTCGCGATAGCTCCTTTGTCTATACCCGCCGCGAGCCGCTGGGTGTCATTGGGGCCATAGGGGCCTGGAACTACCCTATCCAGATTGCCTGCTGGAAAGCCGCCCCGGCGCTGGCGGCAGGCAACGCGATCGTGTTCAAGCCCAGCGAAGTCACGCCGCTCACCACCATGAAGCTTGCCGAAATCTTCACCGAAGCGGGCCTCCCCGACGGCGTGTTCAACGTGGTGCAGGGCGATGGCCGTGTGGGCGCAATGCTCACCGCGCATAAAGGTATCGACAAGGTGACGTTCACCGGGGAAGCCGGTACCGGCAAGAAGGTCATGTCAGCCGCGGCCGAATCGACGCTTAAAGACGTCACCATGGAACTGGGCGGCAAATCACCGCTGCTAGTATTTGCCGATGCCGACCTCGACCGCGCCGCCGATGCGGCCATGATGGCCAACTTCTATTCCTCCGGCCAAATCTGCACCAACGGCACCCGCGTGTTTGTGGAACGCAGCGTCAAAGACGCCTTTGAAGCCAAACTGGTGGAACGCGTCAAGCGTATCAAGGCAGGCGACCCGCTGGATCCCAGCGTCAACTTTGGTCCGCTGGTCAGCTTTGAGCATCAGGAAAAAGTGCTCTCTTATATTGCCCTGGGCAAAGAGCAAGGTGCACGGGTCCTGGTGGGCGGCGAGGATTGGAACAGCGGCAGCTGGGCCAACGGTGCCTGGGCGGCGCCCACGGTATTCACCGACTGCACCGATGACATGCGTATCGTACGCGAAGAGATTTTCGGCCCGGTGATGTCGGTACTCGCCTTTGATGACGAGGAAGAGGTGATTCGCCGCGCCAATGACACCACCTACGGCCTTGCCGCCGGAGTCTTCAGCGAAAGTCTGAACCGCGCCCACCGGGTGATCCATCAGCTGGAAGCGGGTATCTGCTGGGTCAATACCTGGGGCGAGTCACCGTCCGAAATGCCAGTTGGCGGCTACAAAGAATCGGGCATTGGTCGCGAGAACGGTGTCGAGACACTGAATCACTATACCCAGACCAAGTCCGTACAGATCGAGATGGGGCCGTTTGAGTCTGTGTTTTAACTGTTTACAACACACGAACTCATGAACCAAGAGCGCTGGGGGTAGCCAAGCCACCCCCAGAGTCGCCCCCTCCCCCTATAAGTCCCGGTGAATCAGTATGTCTCAACCACGTGAATTTGATTACATCATTATTGGTGCAGGCTCCGCAGGTAATGTGCTTGCGACTCGCCTAACCGAAGACAGTGACGTCAGCGTGCTGCTGCTGGAAGCAGGCGGCCCTGACTATCGCTTTGATTTTCGTACCCAAATGCCCGCTGCCCTGGCTTTCCCGCTGCAGGGCAAACGCTACAACTGGGCATTTGAAACCGACCCGGAACCGCATATGGACGGCCGCCGGATGGAGTGTGGCCGTGGCAAGGGCCTGGGCGGCTCCTCGCTGATCAACGGCATGTGCTATATCCGCGGCAACGCCCTTGATTACGACAACTGGGCCAAACAGCCCGGCCTTGAAGACTGGGACTATTTAAGCTGTTTGCCCTACTTCAAGAAAAGTGAAAGCCGCGATATCGGGCCAAACGATTATCACGGCGGCGATGGCCCGGTCAGCGTGACAACCCCAAAGGCGGGCAATAACCCGCTTTATCGCACCTTTATCGAGGCAGGCAAACAGGCGGGTTACCCTGAGACCGACGACGTCAACGGCTATCAGCAGGAAGGCTTCGGCCCCATGGACCGCTTTGTGACGCCTAACGGCCGCCGAGCGTCGACGGCACGTGGCTACCTGGATACCGCCAAGCAGCGCGAAAACCTGATCATCGAAACCCACGCGGTGACCGATGTAATCGAGTTCGAGGGTAAGCGTGCAGTGGGCGTGCGCTATGAGCGAAAAGGCGAGAAACAGCAGGCCTACGTTCGTCGTGAAGTGCTGCTGTGTGGCGGTGCTATCGCATCACCGCAGATTCTTCAGCGTTCGGGTATTGGCAACCCGGCACTGCTTAAAGAGCTCGATATCGAGACGGTTCACGACCTCCCTGGCGTGGGTGAAAACCTTCAGGACCACCTGGAGATGTATATCCAGTACGAGTGCAAAGAACCTATCTCACTCTACCCGGCGCTCAAATGGTACAACCAGCCGAAAATCGGCGCCGAGTGGCTGTTCAAGGGGACCGGTATCGGTGCCAGCAACCAGTTTGAATCCTGTGGCTTTATCCGCAGCCGCGATGAGGAAGAGTGGCCCAACCTGCAGTACCACTTCCTGCCCATCGCGATCAGCTACAACGGCAAGAGCGCGGTGCAGGCCCACGGCTTCCAGGCCCACGTCGGCTCCATGCGCTCGGAAAGCCGCGGCCGCATTCGCCTGACCTCGAAAGATCCCCATGCGGCGCCCAGCATCCTGTTCAACTACATGGCCAAGGACAAAGACTGGCAAGAGTTCCGCGACGCCATTCGCCTGACCCGCGACATCATCGCCCAGCCAGCCTTTGATCCATACCGTGGCCGCGAAATCGCCCCCGGCCCGGACGTGCAGTCGGATGCCGAACTCGATGCCTTTGTCAAACAGCACGCCGAAACCGCCTATCACCCCTGTGGTAGCTGCCGGATGGGCAACGACGAAATGGCAGTCACGGATGGCCAGGGCCGCGTCCATGGCATTGACGGCTTGCGCGTGGTCGATGCGTCCTTGTTCCCGGTGATTCCCACCGGCAACCTGAATGCCCCCACCATCATGCTGGCGGAAAAGATCGCCGACCGGATTCGTGAACGTGAGCCCCTGCCCCGGGCCAACGTCGACTATTACGTCGCCAACGGCGCACCAGCCAAACGCCACTGAACCAAGTCTGGTTAGCAAAACTCTAAAACGTCGTAGCCCAGCGCTGCGACGTTTTTTTATGTCCCTTTAACGCATCGAAATACTTGCACTGGGTGGCGCAGGTCTGCCAATATTCAAACATCTGTTTAAATCTGTGCATTATTAACCATATCGTATCCTTCAACACTATCCCTCAACATATGGAGAGGCACTATGCTCACCCTACTACTGATCGTGCTGGCGGCTGTTGGCCTGCTCGCGGTGATGCGCCGCGAAGCCGGTGCAACCGCCGCCCTGGTCGTGCTTGCCGTGCTGGGTCTTGTTGGCCTGGTGTTCGATGCCGCCGTCATTGGCGTGCTCTTACTGCTGGGCGCCGCCGCTGTGGCCGTTGCCGGCCTTCCTGCGCTACGCCGCCAGTGGTTGACCCCGCGGCTGTTTGCAATGTTCAAGAAAGTCGCGCCCAAGGTCTCCGATACCGAGCGCACCGCCCTGGAAGCGGGCACGGTTTCCTGGGATGGCGAGCTGTTTTCCGGCAAGCCCCAATGGAACAAGCTGCTCAACTTTAAAGACGACGGCCTGCGTGAAGACGAGCAAGCCTTCCTCGACAACCAGTGCGCGAAAGCCGCCGGCATGTGCAATGCCTGGGATATCGCCATCGAACGTGCAGACCTGCCCCAGCAGCTTTGGGATTACCTGAAGAAAGAAGGCTTCTTCGGCATGATCATTCCGAAGGAGTATGGCGGCCTGGGCTTCTCAGCCAAGGGCCAATCCATGGTGCTGCAAAAGCTATCTGCCAATGAGACGCTGATGGTCACCGTCGGTGTGCCCAACTCGCTGGGCCCAGGCGAACTACTGCTCAAATACGGCACCCAGGAACAGAAAGATCACTACCTGCCGCGCCTTTCCGATGGCCGTGAAATCCCCTGCTTTGGCCTGACGGGCCCGCGTGCCGGTTCAGACGCCACCTCGCTGCCGGACACCGGGGTCGTGTGCAAGCAAATGATTGACGGTAAAGAAGTCCTCGGTCTGCGCCTCAACTTTGAAAAGCGTTGGATCACGCTGGCGCCCATTGCCACCGTTGTCGGTCTTGCTTTCCGGCTATTTGACCCCGACCACCTGCTCGGTGATGAAGAAGACCGCGGCATTACCCTGGCGTTGATTCCCCGCGATACCGACGGCATGGAAATCGGCCGCCGTCACCACCCGATCGGCAGTCCGTTCATGAACGGCCCGATCAAAGGCAAGGACGTCTTTGTGCCGCTGGATACGATCATCGGCGGCCCCGACATGATCGGTCAGGGTTGGCGCATGCTGGTCGAGTGCCTGTCCATCGGCCGCTGCATCACCCTGCCCTCCGGCGCCACCGGCACGGCGCGCTATGCGCTGGGCTGGAGCGGCGGCTTCACCCGCGTGCGTCGTCAGTTCAACGTGCCCGTGGCGGAAATGGAAGGCGTTCAGGAGCCCCTGGCGCGGATGGCGTCGCTGGGTTACATCTCTCAGGCGACGGTCTACCAGACCGCCAACC
This sequence comes from Halomonas sp. G11, assembly GCF_001663515.1. NCBI lineage: Bacteria > Pseudomonadati > Pseudomonadota > Gammaproteobacteria > Oceanospirillales > Halomonadaceae > Halomonas > Halomonas sp. G11. Next base: position 142,703 of record NZ_LYXG01000023.1, on the reverse strand, counting down.
TGATCGATCACGGCGAGAAGCCCGCGGTCCCCTCGGCGATTCTGAAAAGCCAGCTGACCGAATTCCAGCGTGACATCCTGGCCGATGCCATGGACGTACATGGCGGCAAGGCGGTCACCCTGGGCCCACGCAACTACCTGGGGATCGGCTACAGCGCCAACCCGGTGGCGATCACGGTGGAAGGCGCCAACATCATGACCCGCAACCTGATGATCTTCGGTCAGGGCGCGATCCGCTGCCACCCCTACGTGCTCGAGGAGCTCGCCGCCAAGGACGCCAACGATATCAAGGCATTCGACAAGGCGTTCTTCAGCCATGCGGGCCTTATCTTCGGCAACGCTGCGCGCGCCTTTACGCTAGGCTTCGGTATCGGCAAACCCCAGGTGCCATTTGACGGGCCTGCAACGGCCTATGCACAGGACATTGCCCGCCTCTCCGCAGGCTTTGGGCTGTGCGCCGATGCGGCCATGGCAAGCCTGGGCTCGGCCCTGAAAAAGCGCGAAATGCTCTCGGCGCGCCTCGGCGATGTGCTTTCCAACCTCTACCTTGCCTCCATGGTACTCAAGCAGTGGCAAGCGGGTGACAAGGTGGAAGGTGAGGAAGCCCTGCTGCATTACAGCTGCCGCTTCCTGCTCCAGCGTGCCGAACAGGCGTTCGTGGAAATTTTCGATAACCTGCCCAACCGGGCGCTGGGCAAAACGCTGAAAGTGATTGTGATGCCGACCGGTCGCCGCTGGGACAAACCCCACGATGACTATGCACGGGATATCGCCACGCGGGTGTCCACCCACAGCGCCCTGCGCACCAAGCTGTTGCACAACACTTGGGACGCCGACGACGGCGAACAGCGCAACCCGCTGGCCCGTTACAATGCCCTGCTGGTGGACTACGACCGTGCCGAGGCGATCTACCGGACGGTCAACAAGGCCTATGCCAAGGGTGAACTGCCGCAGACGGCCCTGCACCCAGAAGCACGGGTAGAAGCCGCGTTGGCCATTGAGCTGATCAGCGAAGAAGACGCCCAGTTCATGCGCGAGTTCGAGGCGGAAGTGCTTGAAATGCTCACCGTAGATGACTTCCCCTACGAAACCTTTGCCACCGACAAGTCGACGCTGATTGACCACAACGCCAAAGACGTTGATCAATCCACGACCACGTCGGATGCCCCCTCAATCGAGGCATCCGCCAGCGTGAAATAGCGCTACCCTGGCACTTCCCCAAAACCGGCCCATCGCGGCCGGTTTTTTTTGACCCTAGACTTTCGTTTAATTTTCGAATTTTCATGCCTTTTCAGCAAACGAAAGCGATAAAAGGCATTGCAGGTTCGAAAACGATCAACTAGGATTTCGTAAACGAAAGCTAGATATTCTCCAATAACAACGACGCTAGCGAGATCCGCATGTCTCTACATTTGCAAAATATCGCCCATACCGTAGGCGGTGTTCCCTATATTAGCGACGTTGACCTAGCACTCGAGCCAGGCTCTTTCAATGTGCTACTGGGTAGAACACTCGCAGGCAAGACCACACTGATGCGTTTGATGGCGGGCCTTGAACCGCCTACCCAAGGCCGTATCTTGATGGACGGCAAGGACGTCACCGGGGTACCGGTACGCCACCGCAACGTATCGATGGTGTATCAGCAGTTCATCAATTACCCCAGCTTAACGGTCTACGACAACATTGCGTCGCCACTTAAACTCGCCAAGCTGCCAAAAAGCGAAATTGACAAGCGCGTCGGCGAAATAGCTGAAATGCTGCATATCGAGCATTTGCTTGACCGCTACCCTCTGGAGTTGTCCGGGGGGCAGCAGCAGCGCACCGCCATGGGCCGCGCTCTGGTCAAGGATGCCGATGTCATTCTCTTCGACGAGCCGCTGGTCAACCTGGACTATAAGCTCCGTGAGGAACTGCGCGACGAGCTGCGTGATCTGTTCAAAGTGCGTAATTGTATTGCCGTGTACGCCACCACTGAGCCTAATGAGGCCCTGGCACTCGGCGGCAACACGGCCATTCTTCACGAAGGGAAGCTACTTCAGTACGGCCCCACCGATCAGATCTACCGGCAACCCAACGGCATTCTCAGCGCCGAGATGTTCTCCGAGCCGCCGATCAACATCGTGCCGGGCCGGCTCACCGACAACGAGATCACCTTCGATAACGACACTCACTTTACCTGCGACGATGCCTTGCAAAAGCTGCCTCCCGGGGACTACCAGTTCGGGGTTCGCGCCTCGCATTTGAGCCTGACCCCGCAAGCCCCGGATGACCTGGAACTGCCGGTCACCGTGGATGTCGCCGAAATCAGTGGGTCCGAAACCTTCCTCCATGCGCGTCATGCGCACTTCCCCCTGGTATTGCACCTTCTGGGGATACACGAGCTGAAGGTCAATCAGCCCATCAAGGTGTATTTCCCCACTCATAAACTGTTTGTTTTCGACCAGCAGGGCCACATTGTGCATACCCCGTTGGCTCAGACGGAGGGTGTTGCCCATGGCTGAGATCGTCCTTAAGACACTCGCGCATACATACAGCGCCAATCCCCAATCGGCCGAGGATTACGCCATCCGCCATATGGAACACGTATGGCATCAAGGCGGCGCCTATGCCTTGCTGGGGCCGTCGGGGTGCGGCAAATCCACCCTTTTGAACATCATTTCAGGGCTGCTGGCGCCCACCGAAGGCGATGTGCTCTTTGATGGTCAGCGGGTCAATGAACTGCCACCGGAAGAGCGCAATATCGCCCAGGTGTTCCAGTTCCCGGTGATCTACGACACCATGACGGTGTTCGATAACCTCGCCTTCCCGCTACGCAACATGAACACCCCCGAGTACCGGGTTAAACCCAAGGTGCTGGAAGTCGCCGACATCCTTGAGTTGACACCGCTATTATCGCGCAAGGCCAAAAACCTGACCGCCGATGAAAAGCAGAAAGTCTCCATGGGGCGCGGCCTGGTCCGCGACGACGTTACTGCCATTCTGTTTGATGAGCCGCTTACCGTCATCGACCCTCAGTTGAAATGGAAACTGCGCCGCAAGCTCAAGGAAATCCACGAGCGCTTTAACATCACCATGATCTACGTCACCCACGACCAGCTCGAGGCCTCGACCTTCGCTGACAAGATCGCCGTGATGTATGAAGGCCAGGTAGTTCAGTTCGGCACCCCAAGGGAGCTATTCGAGACGCCCGCACACACCTTCGTGGGTTATTTCATCGGCAGCCCCGGCATGAACTTTTTCGAGCTTCGCTACGATCAGGCACAAAATACGGCCTATTTCGGCGACCAGCCGCTGCCGTTAAGCAATGCTTATCTGGCCACGCTTAAAAAGGCCGAGAGCGACAATCTCAAGCTCGGCATTCGCCCGGAGTTCATCGACGTGCACTCAAGTCCTGAACCCGACACGATTGCCGTACAAAAAGAGAACCTGCAGGACCTTGGCACCTACGCCATTCTCACCTTCTCGCTCAATCAGCAAACCTTCAAAGCCAGGCTGCCCGAAGACCATCCTGACTTGGGTGACACCGTCTATATCCGTTTTCCCGACGACAAACTGAGCCTTTACGTCGATGAATACCGAGTCGAGGTAGATCATGAATAAAGTCTATAACAACCGCGCCTGGCTATTGGTACTGCCAATGCTGGTCCTGGTCGCGTTTTCCGCGATCGTGCCGCTGATGACCGTGGTCAACTACTCGGTGCAGGACGTGCTGGGCGCCAACGCCCGCTTCTTTACCGGCACCGAGTGGTTTGAAACCATGCTCAACGACCCGGCCCTGCAAGCGGCGTTTCTACGCCAGATAATATTCTCGCTCACCATTCTTGCGATCCAGGTTCCCCTGGGCATAGGCATTGCGTTGATCATGCCCAAACGCGGCTGGCAGGCGTCGGCAGTGCTGATCCTGATTACCCTGCCCCTGCTGATCCCCTGGAACGTGGTGGGCAGCATCTGGCAGATTTTCACACGCGGTGATATCGGCCTGATGGGCTGGGGCCTACGCCAGCTGGGCCTCGAGTACAACATTACCCGTAACGCTGCCGATGCCTGGGTGACGATCATCCTGATGGACGTTTGGCACTGGACCCCGCTGGTCGCCATGCTTTGCTATAGCGGGCTGCGCTCCATCCCCGAAGCTTACTATCAGGCGGCGCGCATTGACCGTGCCTCCAAATGGGCGGTATTTCGCTACATTCAGTTGCCCAAGCTGACCAATGTGCTGGTCATTGCCGTGCTGCTGCGCTTCATGCATTCGTTCATGATTTACGCCGAGCCCTTTGTACTGACCGGCGGCGGGCCTGGCAGCTCAACGACCTTCCTGAGCCAATCGTTGACCACCATGGCCGTGGGCCAGCAGGACCTGGGCCCCTCTGCTGCTTTCTCGATCATCTACTTCCTGGTCATCCTGCTGGTGAGCTGGGTGTTCTATACCGCCATCATGAACATGCAGAAAGACAAGCATTCCCAGGGAGGCGCGTGACATGAGCTATCAACTGGAAAACACCCAGCAGGGTGAAAAGTACAACACCATTTTCAGCCGCATCACACCGGCACAACGCCGCAAGCGCAATGCAAGAACAAGGCTGCGCTCGCGCCTGTTGCTGGGCATCTACCTGGTCCTGATGATCCTGCCCATCTACTGGCTGCTCAACATGTCGCTGCAAACCAACAGCGAGATATTGGGCTCCATGACCATGTGGCCGGAGAACCTCACCTTTGACAACTATATCGGCATCTTTACCGACTCAAGCTGGTACATGGGTTATGTAAACTCGATTGCCTATGTACTGATGAACATGCTGATCACCATTTGTGTGGCGTTGCCTGCTGCCTATGCCTTCAGTCGCTACAGCTTCATTGGCGATAAGCACCTGTTCTTCTGGCTGCTGACCAACCTCATGGCGCCACCCGCCGTGTTCCTGCTGCCCTACTTCCAGCTTTATTACTCGGTGGGTCTGTTCGACACGCACATTGCCGTGGCACTGGCGCACTGCCTGTTCAATATCCCACTGGCGATCTGGATTCTGGAAGGTTTCATGAGCAGCGTGCCCAAGGAGATCGACGAAACCGCCTACATCGACGGCTATAGCTTTCCCCGTTTTTTCGTCAAGATTTTCATCCCGATGATTCGCTCGGGTATCGGCGTCACGCTGTTCTTCCTGTTCATGTTCTCCTGGGTTGAACTGCTCCTGGCCAGAACGCTGACAGCCACCGACGCCCAGCCCATTGGCATGATCATGACCCGCACATCCACCGCGTCGGGGATTGACTGGGGCACCCTCGCCGCCGCCGGTGTGCTGACCATCTTGCCGGGTATTCTGGTGGTCTACTTCGTTCGCAACCATATCGCCAAGGGCTTTGCCCTGGGTCGTACCTAAGGAGGTGATGTATGTCTTGGATGGTATGGACGGTGCCCACCGCTATTTTCTTTTCCGCCATTGCCGCCATGCTGGCCGGGATGACGGTTTGGGAAATTGTCTCGCCCACCATTGAACGCAAGGGCTTTCTGCCAATCTCCACGACACGTGGCGACCGGCTGTTTGTTGGCCTGCTGTCCGCTGCGTTTATTCACCTAGGCGTGATTGGCTACACCTCATTATCAATTTGGTTAGCGCTGGCAGCGTCGCTTGTCTGGCTGTTGGTGCTGATGCGCTGGGGATAACCGGTGCGACAACCAAAAGCGGTCTCATGGACGGTTCCGACATTAGGGAAGATCACAACACAACGAGGTCTATATGCGACATAACAATTTCAAACTCACCACCCTCGCCGCCAGCCTGCTGCTAGCATCCGGTTCGCTAGCCGCAGACGACCACGATGCACGTGCGGTGGCCGAGCGGCTGGTCGACGAGCATTTCCAAAACTCGACCCTGAGCCGCGAGGAACAGATCGAAGAGCTGATGTGGTTTGCCAAAGCAGCCGAACCATTTCGCGACATGGAGATCCAGACCGTGGCCGAGGGGTTAACCACCCACGTCTACGAAAGCGAAGTGCTGGCTGAAGCATTCAGCGAGCTAACCGGCATCAATGTCACTCACAACATCATCGGCGAAGGCGATGTTGTCGACACCATGCAAAACCAGATGCAGTCGGGTAACAGCATCTACGATGGTTTCGTCAACGATACCGATGCCATCGGTACCCACATCCGCTATGGCACCACCATCAACCTTTCCGAGGCGATGGAAAACGAATGGGCCGACTACACGCTACCCACGCTGGATCTGGACGACTTCATTGGGCTCCAGTACGGAACCGGCCCAGATGGCAGCATCTATCAGTTGCCAACCCAGCAGTTCGCCAACCTCTACTGGTTCCGCTACGATTGGTTCCAGCGCGAAGATCTGCAAGAACAGTTCCGTGACATTTACGGCTACGACCTGGGCGTGCCCACCAACTGGACCGCCTACGAAGATATCGCCGAGTTCTTTTCCGAGCATGTCGGCGAGATCGACGGTGAAAAGATCTATGGCCACATGGACTACGGTCGGCGTGATCCGTCACTAGGCTGGCGTTTCCACGACTCCTGGCTGTCCATGGCCGGTATGGGCAGCCCCGGCGTGCCGTCCGGCAACCCGGTGGATGACTGGGGCATTCGCGTCAACGAGGATAGCCAGCCGGTAGGCGCCAGCGTCAGCCGCGGCGGCGCCACCAACTCGCCCGCTTCGGTATTTGCCATGCAGAAAGCGGTGGACTGGCTGCGCGACTTTGCCCCCCCAGAGGCTCAGGGCATGACCTTCGGTGAAGCCGGCCCGGTACCTGCTCAAGGCAACATTGCCCAGCAGATATTCTGGTACACCGCCTTCACCGCCGACATGACCGACCCCGATGTTGCCGTGACCGATGACGAAGGCAACCCGAAATGGCGCATGGCGCCCTCGCCTACCGGCCCTTACTGGGAAGAGGGCATGAAGGTTGGCTATCAGGACGTAGGCGCCTGGACGTTCTTTGACTCTACCCCCGAAGACCGTCGCACAGCGGCGTGGCTGTTTGGTCAGTTCACGGTATCCAAGACCGTATCACTCGAGAAGCTGATGCACGGCCTGACGCCGATCCGCGAGTCCGACATCTTCTCTGAGCAGATGACCGAAATGGCGCCCAAGCTGGGCGGGTTGGTCGAATTCTACCGCAGCCCCAACGAGTCCAACTGGACACCGACAGGCACCAACGTTCCCGACTATCCCCGCATGGCACCCCTATGGTGGCAAAACCTTGCACCGGTCATGAGCGGCGAAGTGACGCCACAGGAAGGTCTAGATGCACTGGCGGCGGATATGGATAGCACCATGCACCGGCTTGCCCGTGCCGATGTCTTCGACAGCTACGCCCCCGTGCTGAACGAAGAGCGTGACCCGCAGTACTGGCTGGACCAGGATGGCGCACCGAAAGCCAAGCTGGATGACGAAATGCCGCAAGGCACCACCGTGCCTTACGACGAAATGATGGAAGAATGGATGTCGGCCGGTACGCGCTAATACCGGTTGGGCGGGCCCCACGGCCCGCCCTTTCCGGCTTCATTGGCGGCACCCTCTATCGACATTTACCAACAGCGCGGTCGCCATATAGCGCCGTGAACGGGGCTTTCTTTGTTAATTTGGATCCGCTATGAAACTGCGTAACCGTAATATCGAGAAACTACATTCGGATGAATTCGATGTACTGATTATTGGTGGCGGCATCAATGGTGCCGCCACCGCTGCTGCGCTCTCGGGTAAAGGCGCCAAGGTTGCCCTGATCGATCGCGGCGACTTCGCTGGCAGCACCAGCATGCACTCCTCCAATCTCGTTTGGGGAGGCATCAAATACATGGAAAGCAAAGACTTTGCATTGGTCAGAAAGCTTTGCAAGAGCCGCAATCATTTAATTAAAAGTTACCCATCCACTGTTCAGGAAATTCGTTTTCTGACCAACATCACCCGTGGGTTTCGCCATTCACCGCGCTACTTGTGGATTGGTACCTGGCTCTACTGGCTGATGGGCAATGGCTTTACCAAGCGTCCCCGCTTGCTGTCACCCAAGGCTATCAAGCAGGAAGAACCGATTATCGATGTCGGTGACTCCGTCGGCGGCTTTGAATATTCGGATGCCTACCTGCACGACAACGATGCCCGGTTTGTCTTCAATTTCGTTCGTCATGCACTCAATCATGGGGCAACTGCCGCCAATTATGTTGAGTCACTGGGCGCCGAGCGTGAAGGGAATGTCTGGGTCACCAAGGCGCGTAACGTGATGGATAGCCAAACCTTCGATATCCGTGCCAAGGTCCTGATTAATGCAGCAGGCCCCTGGGTCGATCAGCACAATACCCTGACCGGGCAAAAGACCACCCATCAACACCTGTACTCCAAGGGTATTCACCTGATTGTGCCCCAGTTGACGGATTCCCAGCGTGTGCTGGCCTTCTTCGCCGACGACGGGCGGCTGTTCTTTGTGATTCCCATGGGCAACCGGACCTGCATCGGGACCACCGATACGCACATGGAACACCCCGAGGTGGATGTTACCGCTGACGATATTGACTTCGTGCTGGAAAACATCAACAAGCGCCTGACACTCGACAAGCCACTAGGCCAGGCCGATATCATCTCTACCCGCTGTGGCGTGCGCCCCTTGGCCATCAAGGCGGATCAAGGCAACGACCGTGACTTTCTCCAGCTATCCCGCAAGCATGTGATCGATACCAATCAGGATAGCGCACACATCAGTATTTTTGGCGGCAAGTTGACCGACTGCCTGAACGTGGGCGACGAGATCGCTGAAGCTGTCGCGAAGCTTGGGATCGAACTACCCGACCAGGGCTTCCGCTGGTATGGCGAGCCACCCGATGCCGTGAAACAACAGTTCATGGATCACGCCAAGCGCATGAACCTGGACGCCATGACAGCAGCGACATCGTCAGAGCCTCTCTCATCACGCCTTTGGCGGCGTTACGCCGAACAGGCCATGCCCATGCTGGAAAAAATCCGCCAGGATCCGGCAGAAGCCGACATTCTGATCGAGGGCACGGAGTATATCCGCTGCGAGCTTGAACATGCCCGTGACCATGAAATGATCACCCAGCTTGAGGATTTCCTGCGCCGCCGGGCCAAGGTGTCGCTCGTGGTTCACCACGAACAACTGCGCCACTCCAAGGGGTTGAAAGAAGCCTGCCGTGTTCTCTTTGGCGAGCAAGCCGAAGAGCGTTTTGAGGCGTACTTCGCCCAGAACCGGGATACCGCCCAACCCTATGCCCCCAAACAGGAAGTTCCCTCATAGAGAACGGCGGCAGGAAACGCAGGGGCAAATAAAATCCCCCTCACGGTGGCCGCCAGGGGGATAGAGGAAAGTGACGAGCGTCAGAAACTGATCTTTAGTCGCTATTCTTCGTTTTCAACCAGCAGCTGGGAATCCCCTGCCAGCACTTCGTCCCAGGCTTCCTCAATGGTGTACCCCATACGGTTATCAATGGTGTCGATGACTTCAACCGCGTGCTGAAGTGACTCCCGCTGTCCTTTTAGCGCTACTACCAGCTTGGCCAGGTCCTGCTTGCTGAACGTATTGGCGATTCGGTCGGCTTGTTGGCTTAATTCGATGCAGTTCATGGTAAAACCCTCATGGTATGGTCATCCGCTGCTTACTATTGTCGTTAATCGTTAAGCAGCCATCTTGTTAATGACGAATGGTGACGTTGCTACTCATGCTGGACCGGATAAGTGTCCAGTTCGGTGACTGCGATAAGGTCACAAGCGTTACAAGACCTTCGCTTCAAGCGCCCGGGTAATTCAAAAGCGCATCAAATGTAGCAGTGGTCAGAAGGGTCAATCGGGATAACGAAACACCGCCCTGATCCATGACTTCACTATGGTGCACTGCCGTAAAGCTCACAATGCTTCATTGGCCGCAGGCAGCGTTGTAGCTCGACTACATAAGCGCCGAATAGCCCCAAAGGGTGTCATAGAATTTCACGATAGAGGGTCAATACGCGGGAAGGCGTTGATAAAGACGAGAAACTTGGCCGAGATGGCCTGGAAAAGCGAAAGCAGTATACGCCATCAACCCGACAACACCAGTCGACCAAGGGTTAATAAGATGACGCCGCTATCACAGCTATGGCGATAGCGGCCTCTGGCGGGAATCGGTCAATCCGTTGAACGCACGCGGGAAACCGCGTCCAACCACCCTTGGTACAGCTGTTCGCGGTTTGCCTCCTCCATGCTCGGTATAAAACTGCGCTCGCACCGCCAGAGCTGCTCTATCTCGTCCAGGGTCTGATACCAGCCTAACCGCAGGCCAGCCAGGTAGGCGGCCCCCAGCGCGGTGGTCTCCAGAATCGTGGGGCGGTCCACCTGCACGTTGAGCATGTCGGCCAGGAACTGCATGACCCAGTTATTCTTGACCATGCCGCCATCGACACGCAGATTGCCGGGAGGGGCTTCCATATCGTCGTTCATGCAATGCTGGAGATCACGCGTCTGGTAACAGACCGCCTGAAGACCAGCGGCGACAATTTCCGCAATCCCGGTATCGCGGGTCAGGCCAAAAATCGCCCCACGGGCTTTGGGGTCCCAGTGCGGTGCCCCGAGACCGGTAAACGCGGGCACCAGATAAACGCTGTGCCCACGGCGGGTTTTACGCGCAAGGGCTTCGGTTTCCGCCGCATCCGCAAATAAATTCAGCCCATCGCGCAGCCACTGGACCGTGGCGCCAGCGACAAAGATACTGCCTTCCATGGCGTAGGTCGGCTTGCCATTCAGGCGATAGCCAATGGTTGTCAGCAAGCGGTTGCGCGACAGCGACGGTGTGTCCCCGGTGTTGACGATCATGAAGCAGCCGGTTCCATAGGTACTCTTCCCCATACCCGGCTGAAAGCACGCCTGACCGACCAGCGCTGCCTGTTGATCACCCGCCACGCCCGCAATCGGCAGCTCAACACCCAGCCAGCGGGCATCCATGGTGCCAAAATCATCGCTCGAGTCTTTCACCTCAGGCAGCAAGCTTGCCGGAATATCGAACAGGTCGAGCAGTTCATCGTCCCAGCATTGCTCGTGGATATTGAACAAGGCGGTGCGCGAGGCATTGGTGGCATCAGTTACGTGATGGTGACCACCGGTCAATCGCCAGATCAGGAAGCTGTCGACGGTACCAAAGAGCAATTCGCCTTTCTCAGCCCGGGCTCGGGCCCCTTCGACGTTGTCCAGCACCCATGCAAGCTTGGTGGCGGAAAAGTACGGGTCGATCAGCAGGCCGGTCTTGGCCTGCACACGCTCGGTATGGCCACCATCGCGCAGCTGTTCGCAGAGCGACGAAGTACGCCGGTCCTGCCACACAATGGCGTTATAAACCGGCTTTCCGGTGCGCTTGTCCCACACAATGGTGGTTTCGCGCTGATTGGTAATGCCTACACCGGCAATCTGCTCTGGTTGGATAGCGGCCTTTTTGACGACTTCCTGGCAGGTGGCAACGACCGTGTCCCAGATATCTTCAGGATCGTGCTCGATCCAACCGTCGTAGGGATAGTGCTGGGTAAATTCCTGCTGCGCGACAGCAGTTACTTGACCTTCACGGTCAAACAAGATGGCGCGGGAACTGGTCGTACCTTGATCGATGGCAAGTATATAGGAGGACATGGCACGTTCACTTTGTTGTTGGTAGTTTCGATTCTGTACATTTATTTTCGAATTATTATCACCAAAGGCTACGCCAGCCGCCAGCAATGCTCAAGTATGAAAACATCACCGCCTTCACCTAATCAGGCCAGGTGCAACGCGACATCGTGCTGGGTCAGCAGGCGCTGAATGGCCTCAGGCGGTTTACGGTCGGTAAACAGCGCATCCAATTGGGCAATATTGCCTTGGCGTACCACCGGGTTACGGTGAAACTTGGAATAGTCGGCGGCCAGATAAACACGCCGTGAATTGGCGATGATGGCCTGGGCAACGCGTACTTCCTGGTAGTCGAACTCCAGCAAAGAGCCGTCTTCGTCGATGCCACTGATGCCGATAATGCCGTAATCGACCTTGAACTGGTTGATAAAGTCGATGGTGGCCTCGCCAATAATACCGCCATCCCGGGAGCGCACCTGCCCGCCTGCAATGATCACCGTAAAATCTTCCTTGTGCTGCAGAATCGCGGCGACGTTGAGGTTATTGGTGATAATCTCCAGCCCCTGATGATCGAGCAGCGCCTGAGCAATCACTTCGTTGCTGGTACCGATGTTAATGAACAGTGATGCGTCGTTGGGAATATGCGCCGCCAGGCACCGCGCGATGCGCTCTTTTTCTTCCAGGTGCAGGGTCTTGCGCGTGCTGTAGGCGGTATTCACCGTACTGGATTCAATCCCCACTCCTCCGTGAACGCGTCTAACGCGGCCATCGTTTGCCAGCGTATTCAGATCGCGGCGAATGGTTTGTGGCGTTACGGCAAAGTGGTCAGTGAGCTGCTCGATGCTCATGTACCCATGCTGGCGGACCAGCTCGATGATCGCGTCTTGACGAAACTGTTGATTCATAAGCTAGCCCGTGACGTTATTTTTTCGTTTTAGAACGTATTTACTTTAAAACTATCTACTTTAAAACCACTTACTTTGAAACCATTCACTTTGCAACCATTCGCTTTGAGACATAGCAGCGTAGCAAAATTTCCCATCAAATAACGCCCATTGATGCTCGAAGACGAACATTATGCCGACAGCGGCCATACCCACAGGATCATCGGTATCGACACCAGCAGCACGACGGCCGAAAGCGGCAACCCCAGCTTCCAGTAATCGCCAAACCGATAGCCCCCGGGCCCCAGCACCAGCGTATTGGACTGATGGCCTATCGGGGTCAGGAAGGCGCAGGACGCACTGACCGCAACCACCATCAAGAAGGGGTCGAGCGATACCTCGAACCCTCTCGCCAGGCTGACGGCAATGGGCGCCATCAGCAGCGCCGCCGCGGCATTGTTGATGACATTGGAAAGCAGCATGGAAAGGATAAATAGTCCCACCAGGGTAACCACCACCGGCCAGTCGGTCCCCCATTGCAACAACGCCTGGGCAATCAAGTCCGCCCCGCCGCTGGATTCCAGTGCCTCGCCGACCGGAATCATGGCCCCCAAAAGGACGATCACCGGCCCATCGATTGCCTGATAGCCTTCCCGAAGCGGCAGCACACCGATCAAAAGCGACACCAGTGCCGCGCTACTCAATGCCACCGCAGCAGGCAACACGTCCAGCAGCATAGCAACGATGGCAGCCGCAAAAATAGCCAACGAAAGCAGCAATTTGCGTGGCTGGCCAAGGTTCAGATCACGGTTAGCCAGGGGTAAACAACCCAACGCTGGCAGGCTTTCGGCAATTTCATTCTCCTCGCCCTGCAACAACAGGATATCCCCGGTCTGAAAACGAATATCCCGCAGGCGCTGCTTCAACCGGGTGCCATCCCGAGCCACCGCGACCAGATGCAGACCAAACTGGTGATTGAGACGCAACTGACGAACACTCCGGTTGATCATCATGGAGTCATTACGCACCACCACTTCCACCAGCTGTAGCCCCTCGGTATCCACAGGCGGGTGAGAATCCTGCTCGTCTTCCGTGGTTAAATCGTGGTTTTCATCCTCCTCGTCATCCCGTTCAAGCTCGGCGACGGCGCTCAGCCCTGCTTTGTCTTCCAGCAGTTTTAGTTCTTCAGGGCCGGCTTCCAAAAGCAGGATGTCGCCTGCCTGTAACATGCCGTGAAACGAATAGCCCGCCTGGCGATTATCATCACGCACCACCGCCAGTACCGGAATGGATTCTTCGAGCTCGTCGCGAAGCTGCTGCAGCGTCAACCCCTTGGCTTTTGATTCATCATTGACCTTGAGCTCTACCAGATAGTTGGCCGTATCGAACATATCCGCCGGTGATGCCTGGCCGCTACGCTTGGGCGTTAGTCGCCAGCCAACCAGCACGATAAAGGCCAACCCGGCCAACGCCACGACGCCTCCTACCGGGGCAAAGCTGAACATGCTGAAAGTATCGTCGGATACGTTACCCCGATAACTGGAAATAATGATATTCGGCGGGGTACCGATAAGTGTCGTCAGCCCACCCAGCAGCGAGCCAAATGCCAGCGGCATCAGCAATAGCGATGGAGAGGTGTCGTGTTCCCGCGCCATACGCATGGCAACGGGCAACAACAGCGCCAGCGCTCCGACATTGTTCATGATTCCCGAGAGCACAAGGACGGTTCCCACCAACGCCAGCAACTGGAGAATCAAACGCTCCCCCACCCTGAGTATCTGGTCGGCGATAATATCGACCAGGCCAGAGCGTTCGAACCCTTTACTCAGCACCAGCACGGCGGCAACGGTGATCACCGCAGGATGGCCAAAACCGAGAAACGCATCTTCGGCGGGCACCAATCCCAGCATCACCGACCCCAAAAGCGCGGAAAGGGCGACCAGGTCGTAGCGAAACCGTCCCCATACAAAGGCCGCCAATGTTAACCCCAGCACGACAAATACCAGCGTACTCGGCGCCAGCCCCACGTCCTCGATTGCCATTGTTGCATCACCTCCCTGTGGTTCACCGTCACTACCGTGGTTAAACGCTTGCTTCACTGTAAATCAGATAGCGACGCGCAGGTAACCAATATCAGGCATTGACTATACGCCAATAAAAAGCCCGGCGAAGCCAGGCTGAGAAAGGTCATTGGTTGAGCCGACAGAGCAATGACGCTATTTTTTCATGCGGTCCAACATTTGCTGAACGGCTTCAAGGTGCTCGGGTTCGTTATGGGACATACCCTGAAAAACGGCGCAGACGTCCAGAAACGCCTTTAGCTCCATGTCAGGTGCCATTTTCATCAGCCGCTTGGTCAACCGCGTGGCCTTGGGCGGCTGGGCAGCGATCCGTCCGGCATGTGCCATCGCTGCCGTCATCAGCGCATCGGGCTCGACAACCTCCAACACGATGCCATACGCCAGGGCTTCCTGGGTATCGATAACCCGTCCGGACAAGGTCAATTCAAAGGCACGCTGGTAACCGATCTGACGCTGCATGAACCATGCCCCGCCGTCGCCGGGAATAATGCCCAGGTTGAGAAAGGTTTCGCCAAACTTGGCCTGGCGCGAAGCGATGCGTAAATCCGCCATATTGGCCAGGTCAAACCCGGCACCGATCGCAGGCCCATTGATCGCTGCAATGATGGGTACTTCCACCGCTTCAAGCGCCAGCGGCATACGCTGGATGCCCCGACGATAACGCTCGGCGACTTCCGCCGCGTCTCCCGCGAAATCGCCGTCGCGGCGGGCCATATCCTTGACGTTACCACCGGCAGAAAACGCCGAGCCTGCGCCGGTGATCACCAGTGCCGACACCTCGTCTGTGTGATTCACCCAGTTAGCCGTGGCAACAATGTCATCGACCAGTGCGGTGCCGGTGAGCGCATTGCGCACGTCGTGTCGATTCATGGTGAGCGTGGCTACCCGCTCTTCAAGGGTTAGTGTCGCATCCGTCAGTGTCGGCATCGATAGACTCATTCTTCGCGCTCCACGATGATTCGGGCATCCACAATGGCATACCCGTGGGGATGGCTGTCTGGATAGACCATCACCGGGTTCAAATCCAGCTCACGAATACTCGGGTAGGCGTCCACCAGCTTTGAAATGCGCATCAACAACACTACCAGCGCCTGCTTATTGACCGCCTGTGCACCGCGGACCCCTTCCAGCACTTTCTGCGCCTTGATCTGGTTCACCATGGATTCGGCGTCGGCTTGGGTGATGGGCAGTGAACGAAACGCCACGTCCTCCCAGACTTCGACGAAAACGCCGCCCAGGCCAAACATCAGTACCGGGCCAAAGACCGGGTCCCGCAGCATACCAATGATCACTTCCACCCCTTTCTCAACCATCGGCGTGACCAGCACCCCCTCGAGTCGGGCGCTGGGGTCGTAAGCCTGGGCGTTAGCCATGATGGTTTGGTAGGCATCGCGTAAAGCGGCGTCGCCTACCAGATCGAGCTTGACCCCACCCGCGTCGGATTTGTGCAGGATGTCTCTGGAAACCACTTTCATGGCCAGCGGCTCTTCACCAAAGTGACGGGCAACTTCCTCAAGCTCATCACTGCCCTGCACCCACCGTTCGTCGGGCACATGAATGCCATGCTCGGCCAAAAGCCCCCTGGCTTCGAACTCAAGCAAGTCCCGCTTTTGTTGTTTGGCGTTGGTTAACATTGCCTGGCCTTTAGGGGATGCCTGCATCGGCAGACTAGCGGGTTGAGCAGCGCATTTCGACAGGTATTCGCCGCGCTCACCCAACGCCGCCAGCACTCTTACCGCATGCTCGATGGAGGCGTAAACGGGCAGCCCGGCCTCGTGCAGTCGGCGTAGCGCCGGAGGTTTAATGGGCGCGTAGAGGCTGTAGATAACCAGCGGTTTAGCGCTCGCATGGGCGAGCTCAATCATGGATTCGGCGCCGCGCATCTCATCACCCAGCAAGGACTCGGCAAAGCGCAGGCTATAGCCGCCAAACATCCCCACTAAAAACACGCTATCGACATTCGCATCAGCGGCCACCACGGCCATGCATTCTGCCAGAAGTGAAGGGTTCGCATCTGAAGAGCCCGCTACATCGACGGGGTTCAGCGTCGAAGCCTGGGGTAGCAAAAGCGCCTCGAGCTTCAACTGGGTTTCGCGGCTAAGCGTTGCCAGCGTCAAGCCTGCTTCCGCCAGCCGATCGGCGGCAATCGTTGCCTGACCGCCACCGTCGGCCACCACCGCTACGCGTTTGCCCTCCGACTTTTGCAAGCGGCCCAGTCCTTCCGCCACCGGGAGAATTTCATCGGAGTATTGCACCACGCTCACCCCGGCCTGGCGCAACAGGTCCACGGTCATCCGGTAGCTACCCGCAAGGGCTCCGGTGTGCGAGCTGGCGGCCTTTTGGCCCTGCTCGGTGGAACCGGATTTATACACCACCACAGGCTTCATGGCAGTGACCTCACGCGCCACATAGAGAAACTTGCGCCCGTCGCGGAAGCCTTCCACGTAAAGCGTCGCCACCCGTGTGTGCTCATCTTCGCCCAGATAGCGCAGGTAGTCGTTAAAGCCGATATCGGTCTGGTTGCCCGGCCCGATATAGGTACTGAACCCGACCTGACCGTTATGCTGTGCCTCCAGCGCCAGGGAAAGCAGCATATTGCCCGATTGGGAGACGATCCCGATGTCGCCGGTCCTGAGGTTTTCAAGCGCCAGCAGATTGACCTGATGGTGCAAATTGAATAGCCCCGACGTATTGGGCCCGATGATGCGCACGCCATGGGCTCGGGCGTTGTCCATCATCTTGGCTTCCAGCGCAGCGCCTGCCTCGCCGGTCTCGGCAAAGCCGCTTGCCAACACCACGGCACCCTTGATACCGCGATGACCGCATTCGGCAATCAGGTCCGGCACCGTCGCGGCAGGGGTGCAAATCAGCGCCAGCGCCGGGGTGCCCGGGATGGCACTGATCGACGCAAAAGCATTGACTCCTAAAATCGAGGTCGCTTTAGGGTTGACCGGGTAAATTTCACCGCCATAGCCGCCCTTGATCAGCCCGACCATGGCCTTGTAGCCACGCTTGGTAGGATCAGACGATGCGCCAACGACGGCAATACCCGACGGCGCCAGGATGGCATGCAGCGGGCTTTGAGAAGGAAGATGACCTTCGATGGATTGCATGAAGTTACCTGTAGAAATTAAGACACGTCGACAATGCGTTTCGGTGTAGCGAGCGGACGCCTAACGGCCCTTGAACTGGGGCGCGCGTTTTTCGGCGAAGGCGTTGACCCCCTCCTGCCAATCCTCGGTGGTCGAGCAGGTAAAGACCGCGTCCAGCTCTTGCTGGAGCTGGCTTGGCATGTCGGTTTGCGCGGCGCGATTGACCAACGGTTTCAACATCGCCAATGACACCGGCGCCTTGCCCGCCAGCTGCGACGCCAGTGACCCAGCTTCAGGCATCAACTGATCCAGCGGATAGTTGGCCAGCGCCAGGCCCAGCCGCGTTGCCTCGGCCCCGTTGATGTTTTCGCCGGTATACAGCAGCCGACGCGCCTGGGCCAGGCCGACCAGTTGAGGTAGCCACTTGGAAACGCCACCGCCTACGCTGGTGCCAATGCTGGTTTCGGGAAAACCGATCTGGGCATCATCGGCCATCAGCACAAAATCACAGGCCACGGCCATTTCGGCGCCTGCCCCCAAGGCATAGCCGTTCACTGCGGCAATCACCGGCTTGCTCAGTTGCGCAATCGCCTCGCCTACGTCATTTCCCAACTGCAGATATTGGCGCCGCTGGAAAAGCGTCCGCCCCGCGCCTTCGTGGGCTTTCATATCAGCCCCGACGCAGAAGGCGCGCCCCTCCCCGGTGATCACCACGGCACGCATATCCCGCTCGCGCTGGGCAATGGCCAGCACGTCGAGCAGCTCTTGATACAGCGCCTCAACGACGGCATTGAGCCTGTCGGGCCGATTGAGGCAAACCGTCAGCACATGGTCCTGCTGGGTGACAATAAGATGGGAGTAGGAAGGCAAAACTTCGGGCGTGGTCATTAGGGTCGGGCTACCTGAAAGAAAGATGACAATATAGGTACATATGTTTCTATATTATTCATTAAAAGAAACATATGTATCGCATATGATCCTAGGGCCATACTTAGCCTCAGTCAACACGAATGTTTCATATAAATAATAAAAGGGTACAAATGTACCAATCCGTTGACATGGTTTACACTGCCCATCTGAATGCGCTGGAGCCTTGAATGACCTCTGAAAATAGTGAAACGCCCCCCTCGTCTGCCTCGCCGCTGGATTCCATCAACCAACGTCTTGCGGCGGCTTATCCAACCCTTAGCCCGCAGTTGAAACAGGCGGCAGGCTATGTGATGGAACATCCCCTGAACATCGCGTTTCAATCCATCCGCAAAACCGCGGAAGCGGCACATGTCACGCCCTCGACCCTGGTGCGTCTGGCCAAGCGACTGGATTTCAAAAGCTACGAAACGTTTCGCGAGGTGTTCCAGTCGGCGGTACAGACACCGCCAGTGGAACTATCAGGGCGCGCCTCCCGACTTCGCCACCAGGCTAGTCAGCCCGATGATCCCCTCTTTGTGGATGTCGGCGATGCCGCCTTTGACAACATTGGCCGCCTGTTCACCGCCGATAATCAGGCCCGGGTACGCGATGCCGCTCAGCAGTTATTGGCCGCGCGCAATATCGCCGTGGTGGGTTTTCGCGACACCTTTGCCTGCGCCTACCACTTTGCCTATGTAGGGCGCATTGCCATGCCCAATATCGACCTTATTAGAGGTCTGGAAGGCGGGCTTTTAACCGAACTTGACCGCTTCGATGAAAACGATATGGTCGTCGTTTTTGGCTTTGAGCCCTACTGCGCTGAAACGGTAAAAGCACTGGAAGTTACCCGGGCTAACGGCGTCAAGGCCATTGTCGTAACGGATACCATGCGTTCACCGCTGGCACCCGGCGCACAGATCACATTCAACCTTGCCAACGCAACCCCGCACTTTTTCCCTTCGATCCTGTCGGCCATTACACTCATCGAAGCCATTCTGGCAGAGTGCGTCGCCTTCGGCCCTGATGCACTGGTCGATAATGTGACCAGGTTTGAGCAGCGTATGCGGCATATTGGAGCGTATGTCGAGATCGACTAAAGATAAGACCATTGATGGAGACCAAGCAGGTATTTCGGCATTCGACATTCGCTGTACTATGGCAAGCGTTGAAAATATTAATTGGCGCTTAGCTCAGGACTCGCTAAATTCTGTTTACGTAAAGTGATGCTTTCACGCTAGGCATTGCCTTGCCTGTGCCACAGGGAACTCGAGAGTGGTGCAATTTTCAGTATGGGAATACAAAAACAAACAGTGGCAATGATCACTGCTGGAGCTTCCAAAATGCATAACAAAGAGCAAAACGCGAAGTCAGAATCATTAATCTCCACATCAACAGAACTACCTTCCTCGATCACCAAGGGGTCCTCAACGCGACGTAATTTCCTTAAAACGGCGGCCGCCGGTTCCGCTGCTGCTGTCGCGGCCCCCTGGATCGGCAATGTTCAGGCCCAGGAAGGTATTCGTATCCGCATGCAGTCTTCCTGGCAGCCAGGCACCGTCGGCTACCGGACTTTCGAAGCCTGGGCAGCCGGTGTCGCCGAGGCGACAGGCGGTGAAGTGCGCATCGAGCCCTTCCCGGCCGGTGCGGTCGCGGGCGCCTTTGAAGTCGCCGATGCGGTGCGCAACGGTGTTCTTGATGGTCAGAACTGGTTTACGGTGTACTGGCCCGGCAAAATGCCGGCGGGGGTATTTCTTACCGCCTTCCCGATGGGGCTATCGCTGCCTCACCAGTGGGACATGATGTTCGGTGCCTACGGCGGCTTCGACATTGCCAAAGATCTGTACCGCAAGCAGGGCCAGGAACTGCTCGGCTACGTTCACCACGACCTTAACCTGATCCACTCCAAGATTCCGCTACGCAGCTTCGACGACTTCGACGGCGTCAAGATTCGCATGCCGGGTGGCATCGTGGCGGAGACCTTTGCCGCCATGGGCGCACGTACCACCCTGCTGCCGGGCTCCGAGGTTTATCCGGCCCTCGAGAAAGGCACTATCGACGCGGCCGACTTTACCGGTGCGGCGGTCAACTACGAGCTGGGCTTCTGGCAGGTGGCCGACTACATCATCATGGGCCCGCCCTCGACGCCCTGCCTGCACCAGTCCGTCGACCTCATGGACATTTCCGTCAACCGCCGCGTATTTGAGCGCATGTCGACCCAGACCCAGGATCTGATGCACGACCTGGTGGCTGCCTACTCCCGCGAGCACTATGCAGCGATCCAGAAGGCCAACGCAGAAGCCTGGCCCAAGTACCGCGAAAAAGGCGTGGAGATCATCCACCTCAGCGAAGAGGACGCGACGCGTTTCCGCGAAGTAGCCATCCCGCTATGGTTCAAGTGGGCCAACAAGGATGCCGACGCTGCGCGTTTGTTCCGTGCCCACCTGGATACCATGATGGACCCCGCGGTGGCATTGATCACCGAGGAAGACATCCAGGGCTACGAACTCAACGTCTAACCTGCCTGCTCAAGCCGACCGGGTGTTGTGGAGCGAAGGCTGCAGCACCCGGTTTGTATAGAGTGTAACGTTAACCCCGCATCCCGTCGGCTCGAACATCCGTCTCCATCGCCTGAAAGTGATGGCTTAGCGGAGGAGTGTCCATGAATTTTGAGATCAATTTCATTTTACCGCACTGGCTTTACTGGTCGGTGCTGTTCTTATTACCGCTACTGGTCATGTGGCTGGTTGACCGCAGCTTTCGTCGCGGTGCCACCGTCAGCGGCGGCGATACTGCCGAGATACCTGCAGGCGAGGTTCCCGAGGTCGCCTACCAGCCACCCGGCAACCTTTTCACGGCTGTTATCGACCGTATTTCCGGGTTCTTTGGTCGCTATGTGGCCTACTGGGCCCTGATCGCCCCCTTCGTTTTCGCCTACGAAGTGTTAATGCGCTATGCCTTCAACTCGCCGACCAACTGGGCTCATGAATCAATGACCCTGATGTTCGGCATGCAGTACCTGATCGCTGGCGCCTTTGCTCTACGTGAAGGTGGGCACGTCCGGGTGGATATCCTCTACTCGCGGGCCAAGCCGATCAACCGGGCGGCGCTTGACCTGCTGACCTCGATCTTCTTCTTCATTTTCACCATCGCACTGCTGGTCACCGGCTGGAAGTTCTTCTCCCAGGCGGTAAGCGACCAGTTTTTCTTTGGCTCCAGCTACGCCAACGAGACGTCTTTCACCGAATGGGCCATCCAGTTCTACCCGGTGAAGTTCATGCTGTTTTTTGGGGCACTGCTGCTGCTGTTGCAAGGGATTGCCCAACTGATTCGTGATTTCCAGTCCTACCGGCATCATCGTCAGGAACGTATCGACAGTCGCACCTTTTCCACCGTGCTTGTGTCAATGGGCGTCATTCTGGCGCTCTGGACTGGCTTTGAGATGGTCAACATCGCCACCACCGACTACGAAAGCCTGGCGGGCAGCCTTGAAGGGGCACTGAACAATGTGGGCATCGGCGGCCTGACGCTGGTGATGTTCGGCACTTTGATGGTCGTCCTGGTGGCAGGCCTGCCATTGGCGTTCGTTACCGGCGGTCTGGGCGTGTGTTTCCTCTATCTGGTCGGCACCCAGGATATGCTCAACCTGATGCCGTCGCGCATCTTCCCGATGATGACCAACTATCAGCTCTCGGCCATTCCGCTGTTCATCTTCATGGCCTCGGTGCTGGAAAAAGCCGGGATCATCGAAGAGCTGTTCGACGTCGTCTACAAGTGGATGGGCGGCCTCAAGGCCGGGCTGGCCATCGCCACGGTGATTGCGTCCACGCTGCTCGCCGCGATGGTCGGCGTGATTGGCGCGGCGGTGGTCACCATGGGCCTGATTGCCTTACCGGCGATGCTCAAACGCAACTATGATCCGGAAATTGCCATCGGCTCGATCATGGCGGGCGGTACCCTGGGCATTCTCATCCCACCCTCGATCCTGGCGATCATCTACGGCGTTATCGCTCAGCAGTCGGTGGGTGAGCTCTACCTCGGCTCGCTGATTCCGGGCTTGCTGCTGGCCTTCATGTACGGCTTCTACTGCTGGATGCGCGGCACCCTGAACGTCAAGATGGCCCCGCCGATGCCGGTGGAAGACCGGGTCGACATGAAGGAGAAGCTACGCCTGCTGCGCAACATGCTGGCGCCTATCGTGCTGGTGATACTAGTCCTCGGCATCATCTTTACCGGCATCGCCACCCCAGTGGAAGCGGCGGGTATCGGTACCTTTGGTGCCCTGGTAGTCGCCGCCATGCACAAGCGACTGACCTGGCCCAACCTGCACGCCGCCTGCATGACCACGCTGGTCGCCTCGGCGATGGTGATGTGGATCATCTTCGGCGCCAGCATCTTCGTCGGTTTCTACATCCTGCAGGGCGGCCAGACGTTCGTGCAGGAGCTGATCTCCGGCGCGGGCCTTGGTCCCTATGCGGTGCTGATGCTGATGATGGTGCTGTTGGTGGCGCTGGGGATGTTCCTCGACTGGGTCGGCATCCTGTTGCTAGCGGTGCCAATCTTCGTGCCGCTGATCAAGGGGATGACTTTCGATGGCGTATTTGGCCTGCCCGGCGTCGACGCGGCTGACGTCTCGCTGTGGTTCGGCGTCATCTATCTGGTCAACATGCAGATGTCGTTCCTCAGTCCGCCGTTCGGCTATGCGTTGTTCTATATCAAGGGGGTCTGCCCGCCGCATATCACCATGGCGCAGATATTCCGTTCATCCTTCCCGTTCCTGGGCATCCAGGCATTGGGCCTGCTGCTGGTCATTCTCTTTCCGGCGCTGGTTACCTGGCTCCCCAACCTGGCCTACGGCTAGCCACGCTTGACGGCTCGCCATCACGACCGCCCTCGCTTAGCGAGGGCGGTTTTGGTTTTGAAACAGGAAAAAATCAGGGCAGCAGCACCGTGGAACCGGTGGTCTTGCGGCTCTGAAGCGCGTCCTGTGCTTTACCCACCTCTTTAAGCGGGTAGCGATTGGCCACATCAACCTTGATCTTGCCGCTTTTCAGCATGGCAAAGAAATCCTCGCACATCATCTCGAGACGCTCGCGGGTATCGGCATAACCATTCAGGCTGGGGCGGGTAACAAACAAAGCGCCTTTCTGGTTGAGAATCCCGATATTAACGCCGTCAACAGGGCCGGAGGCGTTACCAAAACTGACCATTAGCGAGCGTGGCTTGAGACAGTCCAGCGACGTTTCCCAGGTGTCTTTACCCACAGAGTCATAAACCACGTCGCACATCTCGCCATTGGTGAGGTCGCGCACGCGCTCGACCACGTCTTCCTGGGTGTAGTTGATGGTCGCCCAGGCACCGTTGGCCATGGCCAGGTCGGCCTTCTCTTGTGAACTGACGGTCCCGATCAGCTTGACGCCCAGTGCCTTGGCCCACTGGCAGGCGATGGAACCAACGCCACCGGCAGCAGCATGGAATAAAATCGTTTCCCCGCCCTTGAGTTCGTAGGTTTGGCGAAACAAATACTGAACGGTCAAACCCTTTAGCATGCTGGCCGCCGCCGTTTCAAAATCGATAAAGTCCGGCAGCTTGACCACTTTCGACGCGGGCAACGTGTGCAGCTCGGCGTAGGCACCCAGCGGCCCCTGCGCGTAAGCGACCCGGTCGCCTTCTTTCAGATGAGTAACACCGTCACCCACCGCATCAACAATACCGGCACCTTCGGTACCCAAGCCAGAGGGCATTGAAGGTGCAGGGTAAAGCCCGGTACGGAAATAGATATCGATAAAATTAAGGCCGACCGCCTTGTTGGCCACGCGGACTTCGCCAGCGGCGGGTGCAGCCGGTGTCACTTCAACCAGTTCAAGCACCTCAGAACCGCCGGTATGAGCAAATTGAATCCGTTGAGACGCCTGTTGCGGCATATGTTGTTGAGACACAGAAAGCTCCTTTTTTATAGGATGAGGTAAGGCTCAGCTAGCAAGCTAACGCCATCTGCCCGGCAGCGCAACGCGGTTGTCACAACCCCATGCTAGACTCGCCTCTGTTGATCGCCGACGGCTAACGGAACATTGCAAATGCACCCTGCTATTTCACTGCCCACATTAATCGCTCACCGCGGCTATTCCGCCGCGGCCCCGGAAAACACCCTTGCCGCGGTGCGCGCCGCCCACCGCGCGGGTGTACGCTGGGTCGAGCTCGACGTCCAATTACTCGGTGATGGAACCCCCGTGATTTGGCACGATGCCGACGTCGCCCGATGTTCAGACGGACGAGGCAGGCTACGCCGCATGACCTGGTCCCAGACGCAGACCCTCGACGCGGGCCGCTGGTTTGGTAAGGCATTCGCCGGTGAAAAGATGGCCAGCCTGGAGGACATGCTGGCGCTGCTCGGCGCGCTGGGGATGGGCGTCAATCTGGAGCTCAAGGTCAATCGCGGCCACGACCCCATCGCGTTGGTCGACCGCGTGCTGCCGAGCGTGCTCGACGCCCTGCCCGCCGAGCGGTTTGTGCTGTCGTCCTTTGATCAAACGGCGCTGCGCCACAGCCGTACCTTTGCGCCCGCCAACACGCTGGCGCTCGGCGTCCTGGTCAACCGCCTGCCCAAGAACTGGCGGACACTGTGCGCCGACATTGACGCCTTCAGCCTTCATGCCCACTGGGGCCGCTTGAAGCCCGCACAGGCCGAAGCCGTTGTGCAGGCGGGCTATGCCCTGCTCTGCTACACCCCCAACGACCCCCACGCCTTCCACCCGCTCTGGGCCTGGGGAGCTGCCAGCGCAATCACCGATGAGCCCGAGGCCTTCCAAAGATATTTATCGGCCCCGGTCAGCGCCATAAGCAGGTAATGAAAGTTGCTTCACGGTCGCGGTGCTTGCTTGTCAGCCACTTATATAGGGCGTTCTGAATACTGAGGAAGGTCATCATTAATGTCGTCCCACTCAGCCTTGCTTGCTACAAAAATGTGGCTCGCTTTTTCTATGTCGATATCATCATCCAGAGTCCCCACTCGAAGCCTTAGAACCTCCGGCATTGATAAACGTTTACTATAAATTGGCGAGCCGCAGTGCTCACAGAAATACCGGCGGGCATCTTCTGATGAAGCATAACTGCGTAGACTACTTTCCCCTTCCAACAGCTTGAAATCAGACGTATTAACCGCAGCGTTCAGGGCGAAGGCAGAACCATTCGATTTGCGACATATTTTACAATGGCAGAACATGGCGTCACCAAGTTCGCCATTGATTTCATAGCGGACAGCACTGCACAAGCAACTTCCTTTAATAGTCATCACATTCACCACTTGAACTATAGGTGTTATAGGAGTCGAGTCCCAAGAGGAACGTCTTTATCCGGCACACACAAGGCAACGTCTCCATCTTCATTATGAAACCCCGTTACCAGGCATTCGGACATCAGCGGACCGATCTGCTTGTTTGGGAAATTCACGACAGCAACTACAAGTTTTCCTACAAGCCCTTCAGTATTATATAGACCTGTTATTTGAGCACTGGATTTCTTGATACCTAGCTCATCACCAAAGTCCACATGCAAGATATAGGCAGGCTTTCGAGCTTCCTTAAATATTTCTGCCGTGACAATGCGTCCAACCCGAAGCTGAATTTTTAGAAAGTCATCAAACGATATCTCTTCCATGAATTACCTCTAAAACATGGCTAACGCCGAAGCGCGACGGTGACTCTGATGTAGCGAAGCGGAGACAAAGGTATCCGAGTGACGCGCCTGGTTAGCTGCTTCCGAGCATGTACGCACGAAGCTGTCGTTCCTCTCGCATGACATAGAGGACAAGAACCCGCTTCTCATCATCACGATAAAAAATGCGGCACGGTGTAACCACTACCTCCCTGTATACCGAATTGGGGAGTTCAGGAGGAACCCGTCCGGATTGAGGAAAATTTTCCAAACGCTCGGTCTTATCGAAAACTTCCTGGACCAGCTCGCTTGCGGCAGTAGGATTGTCCAGAGCAATGTACTCAGCGATGGCATCCAGTTCCTGAAGGGCGGGCTCCGTCCAGACTACTTCAGCCATTTCCCCATTTTCTCCCTGGCCTCAGTTTGGCTGTACGTTCTTCCCTCAAGTACAGCACGCTCTCCCCGTGAGAGGCCCTCAAGTAGCTCGAGTCGACGCTGCATGAACTCGTAATCCTGCACATCAACAAGATAAGCGGATGGCTGGCCATGCTCGGTAATCAGTACTGGCTCTTTCGATAAGTGAAGATCTGCCAGAATTTTTGTAGCTTGGCGCTTGAGGTTCGTAACCAGCTCAACTTTCATGGGCCCACCCTTAATCAGACCAATAGTGACACTATAGTATCACTATTCAGGTGAGACAATCACAGACCTGACCATCAGGCTGCATATCCAAAATTCGCGTGCCTGCTCATTTGCTCTATTCACTCATACTCTATTCATAAATTTTGCTTAGGTCACGCCCTGGCAGGAATTTTTGTACGCCACTTATCACAGGGCATATACCGGTAGCCGACTTGGGTGATAAGTAGTGCGTGAGGCGGGTTAGACGCTGATCGACCCGTACATTAGGCTTTGGAGAGCCCCTTCTGAGTCATGACCAACAAGGAGAGTGAAATGAGTGATACGGACCTTGGCACCTTAGATGCGCAAATTCTCAACCAGCTCTTCGAGTCGCGAAAGGCATCCCCCCTTGAAGCCACTCGCGCCGCCCTGGGTCGCATTGACCGTTTTAACGAGGCTGTTAACGCCTATGTCTATGTGGATGCTGAAGGCGCCGAAGAGGCCGCCAAAGCCTCGACTCGTCGCTGGCAACAGGGTAAACCGCTGAGCCCTATTGATGGGATTCCAGTGTCAATGAAGGACTTGACCGAAGTGGCGGGCATGCCCTGCCGTGCGGGTTCATTGACGTCCTCGACGGCACTTTGCGATACCGATGCGCCGCCTGCGCGGCTGCTGCGCGAGGCCGGTGCAATTTTTCTCGGCAAGACCAACACACCTGAATTTGGCTGGAAAGCCGTCACCGATAATCGTGTTTTTGGCGCCACCTGTAACCCCTGGGATACCCGTCTGACGCCCGGCGGATCCTCAGGAGGAGCCGCCGCAGCGGCCGCCCTTAACATGGGCGTCCTTCATCAGGGCGGCGATTCGGGGGGCTCAATTCGCATCCCCGCTGCCTTTACCGGCGTATTTGGCTTCAAACCTACCTTTGGCTGGACTCCTCAATGGCCACCAGCCCAAGAGCCAACGCTTTCACACCTGGGGCCGTTAACCCGTTCGGTACGTGATGCGGTGAGCATGCTGAACGTGATGGGACGCTATGACTATCGCGACCCTTATGCGACCAGAGGACAGCCCGACTGCTGGGGAAGCGATTTGAATAAAAGTCTCGTGGGGCTTCGCATTGGTTACTCTGCCGATCTCGGCTACGCGAATGTCGATCCGCAGATTGCCAGCCGGGTGAAAGAAGCCGCCCATAAAATGCAAGCATTGGGTGCCGAAATCGTCGAAGTGGACCCTGACTTCTCATCACCCCTGGATACCTTCCGCAAGATCTGGTTCACCGCTTCCCTGGCCCAATGGCAGCAAATGGATCAAGAAAAGCGTGACCAGCTCGACCCGGGCATGGTGGCCAATGCTCGCGAAGCCGCAACGTGGAGCGCCCTTGATCTCTTTCATGCGCTGTCGGACAGGGCCGAACTGACCCGGCGACTCGAGCATTTCAATCAGCAGTATCACCTGCTCATGACGCCAGCGGTGGCCGTCATGCCGTTTGACATCAACCGGGAAGTCCCGCCGGGAAGCGGCATGCGCGATTGGGAAGAATGGGCGCCGTTCTCTTACCCCTTCAATCTTAGCCAGCAACCTTCTGCCTCGGTTCCCTGCGGCTTTACTGACCGCGGCCTGCCGGTAGGGTTTCAACTGTCCGGCGGCAAGTTCGACGATGTGCGGGTACTTCGCGCCTGCCATGCCTTCATGGAAGCACATCCGCCGCGTTTTCCCTCTGTTCCCAACCTCCCTCAAAACACTTGAAATTACATCGCCGATAGACGATCGTCATCCATGACGCCCGACATACGCACCATGGCCAGCGCCTCTTCGAGGCTATCCACCTGTTCGACCTTGACCAATTCATTCTTCAGCGTCACCGGCTGCCCAGCCTGTTCGGACAGCACCTTTTCCAGCGAGGCTATATCCATGTCGTCACCCAGCGACTGCATCTCGATATCGCTGCTTGTCCGGCTGGGCAGGTAAATCGTGCCATTAGAGAAATCCACGGCGTAGGCAATCACGCCGGGGACAATAAAGAAAAGCAGCCCAACGCCATTAGCCACTGCCACGGCAGGGTCAATATCGCCACCCAATTGACCTTTTCTTTCCGGGTGAAAAAGCGTCCCGCAACCGCTGATGGCGACAACCGCCGCGCCAATGACGGCCCCCTTCAACCACTGGTTAACTGTGCGTTGCATGCAGGGTCTCCCCGTTAATAATCAATTGTGTATAGGGTTAAAACCCGCTGATTTTAGCACACCGAACGGATAAGTCAGCGCGGGTAATCTCAGCGCAATTTTGCCGCCTTAACCGCTTGGCCGTACAATGTCGTAACGAACGATAACGGGTCCACCCCATCAACAAGGAATGCTCTCGCCCATGCGCGCCAGCCAACTACTCATTGCCACCCTGAAAGAAACCCCGGCGGACGCCGAGGTGATCAGCCACCAGCTCATGCTGCGCGCGGGCATGATCCGCCGCCTCACCTCGGGCCTTTATACCTGGCTGCCGCTGGGCCTGCGCACGCTGCGTAAAGTGGAAACCATCGTGCGCGAGGAAATGAACAACGCCGGTGCCCAGGAAGTGTTGATGCCCGCGGTTCAGCCAGCCGAGCTCTGGCAGGAATCCGGCCGTTGGGAAGAGTACGGTCCTGAGCTTTTACGCTTTAAAGACCGCCATGCCCGCGACTACTGCGTTGGCCCCACCCACGAGGAAGTCATCACAGACCTGGTGCGCAAAGAAATCGCCAGCTATAAGCAGCTGCCGATCAATTTCTACCAGATCCAGACCAAGTTCCGCGACGAGATTCGCCCGCGTTTCGGGGTCATGCGCTCGCGGGAGTTCATCATGAAAGATGCCTACTCCTTCCATCTGGACGAGGCATCGCTCAAGGAAACTTACCAGGGTATGTACGATGCCTACTCGCGCATCTTCACCCGCCTGGGTCTCGACTTCCGCCCGGTGATTGCCGACAACGGTTCGATCGGTGGTACGGGGTCGCATGAGTTTCACGTCCTGGCCGACTCGGGCGAAGACGATATTGTGTTCTCCGATGGCTCGGACTACGCCGCCAACATGGAAAAAGCCGAGGCAATACCGGCCCCGTTGAATAGCAATGCCTCGCGCGAAGCCCCCAAGGAAGAAATGCGTCTGGTCGACACACCCGACGCTAAAACCATCGCAGCGCTGGTCGAGCAGTTTGGTCTGCCTATCGAGAAAACCATCAAGACGCTGATAGTGAAGGGTGCCGATGACCAGCTCATCGCCCTGCTGGTGCGCGGTGACCACGAGCTGAACGAAGTCAAGGCGGAGAACCACCCCAAGGTAGCAACGCCATTGACCATGGCCAGCGAGGAAGAAATTCGCGCCGTGGTTGGCGCAGGTCCTGGTTCGCTTGGCCCGGTAGGCCTCGAGCTGCCCATCATCATCGACCGCAGCGTGGCACTGATGAGCGATTTTGGTGCCGGTGCCAATACCGACCACAAACACTATTTCGGTATCAACTGGGAGCGCGACACGCCCTTGCCCGAGATTGCCGACCTGCGCAATGTGGTTGACGGTGACCCTTCACCAGACGGACAAGGCACGCTGTCGATCAAGCGCGGTATCGAGGTGGGCCATGTCTTCCAACTGGGCCAGAAATACTCACAAGCCATGGATGCCAACGTGCTCGGCGATAATGGTAAAACCAGCCACCCCTGGATGGGTTGCTATGGCATTGGCATTACCCGCGTGGTGGCGGCTGCTATCGAGCAGAATCATGACGACGCTGGCATCATTTGGCCCAATGCCATTGCCCCTTTCCAGGTGGCGCTCGTCCCCATGAACGCTCACAAGTCCCAGCGGGTGCGCGAAGAGTCTGAGCGCCTTTACCAAGCGCTCAGTGCCGCTGGCCTGGATGTGTTGCTGGATGACCGCGACACGCGCCCCGGGGTTAAATTTGCCGACCTGGAACTCATGGGCATTCCCCATCGCCTGGTCATTGGCGACCGCAGCCTGGACAACGGCGAACTCGAATACAAAGGCCGCCGTGACAGCGATGCCACCATGGTGCCTGCCGAGCAGATTATCGATTTCCTGCGAGAAAAAGCCGGTCTTGCGCCCACCGGTCAATAGACGCGCAACCTGCCGCACCCGACGATTGTCGCGGCTGACACTGGCGGCCTGTATGGCCGCCAGCCTTCTTATCGGCCCACCCGTCCAGGCCGAGCCTTTGCCTGAATCTCTTCGCCCGACCTTGGCGGATACCCATCAGCGTCATCAGACACCCCAACAGCGATGGCTGATGCGCCAGTGGAGACAGCGTATGGACGGCCATCTGGCTGACTTTATCAGCGCACCTACCGAGCGCCGCAAGCTGCTTACCCGTATCTACCAGGAGGCAAGCCTTGCCAGGCTACCGCCCGAGCTTGTTCTGGCATTGATTCAGGTGGAAAGTGGCTTCGATACACAGGCCGTATCATCCGCGGGCGCCGTCGGCCTAATGCAGATCATGCCGTTTTGGATCGAAGAGTTGGGGCTGCCGATGGATGACTTGACGAATCCAACGCGCAACCTGCGCTATGGCTGTACGATCCTGGCTCACTATCTCGCCGTTGAACAGGGCGACTTTACCCGGGCGTTGGCCCGTTACAACGGCAGCTTAGGCAAAACCTGGTACCCGGAACGGGTACTGCGTACCTGGCGTGATCACTGGCGATAAGCCTGATGGCTGCTCGAGGTATATCTGTGAGCCTATCGTTAAGTAAGTGGCATGACTTTCCTGACATAAACTCGCATGATAGTGGCTCAAGATCCGGCCCTGCTAACCAAGGAAGTTTATGGTATCTCTCAAACATGCGTATTGGGCGCTTTTATGCGGCGCCGCCTCGCTGGCTCTTCTCAGTATCAGCCCTGATACGCTTGCCAGTGATACCCGTATCAGCGTATCTGACAGCCAAGGTGAACCACTGCCCAACGCCGTGGTGGAAGTCTATTTTCCACACTCGGCGTCGCGCGATACCAGCGTAAAGCAAATTTACCAGCGAAATGCGGCATTCCATCCGGAAGTCTTGGCAATACCTGTCGATAGCCAGGTCGCGTTTCCCAATAAAGACACAACGCGTCACCATGTATTTTCTTTTTCAGACGCCAAAACCTTTGATCTGAATCTTTATCTGAACGAGACGCCACCCCCCGTCCATTTTGATACGCCTGGTGTGGTGGTCCTGGGCTGTAATATTCACGATCACATGCAGGCCTTCATTGTGGTAAGCGATGCACCTTTCTATGCCATGACCGATGAAAGGGGGCAGGTCAGTCTGCCATCGTTGCCATCCGGCCAACACCGTGTGAGGGTTTGGCACCAGCGACTCCACGATAGCCAGCAGCGCTGGTGGGAAGGCGAAATTGCCTCAGACGAGCAGTTGTCGGTCCCCCTGGAACTCCGCGCCACACCGAAGCCTCCCGAGGAACTGTCGCCGTTGCAGCAACGTTTCAAGGAGGCCACCTAGTGCCCAGCGACAACTTGGGGGCCCGATAACCACAATATGCGCTTTCGTACCCGTTTAATGCTCGTGCTGTTAACCGTGGTGGTGGTCTCACAACTGGCCACCGGCCTCGCGTTTCTGCGCGCCACCCAGCAAGATGCCCTGGCCAAGGGCAACCAGCGCCTGGAAGTAGGTGCCCGCGTTCTCGACCAGCTGCTCGAAAGGCGCGGCGATCAGCTACGCGATAACGTGGCGATCCTGGCCGATGATTTTGGCTTTAAAAGCGCGGTCGCGTCCCAGGATCGTGAAACCCTACAGTCCGTATTGGTTAATCACGGAACTCGGGCTGATGCGGACATCGTGCTATTGAGCGACCTGGACGGCCAGCTGCTGGCCAGCAGCCACCATCCCTCGCAAACGCCCATGCCCTTCCCCGAGCTGTTCGAAACCGCTCGCCAACAGGGTTCCGCGTTCAGCGTCGTGATCGCTGATGGAGAGCCCTATGAGCTTGTCATGATGCCGGTTCAAGCGCCCAACGTGATTGGCTGGGTGGGCATGGGCTTTTTGATTGACGACGCCGTCGTCGAGGAAATCAATGCCCTCACCGGCCTGGATATCAGCGTGGTCAATTACACCTCTGGCCAGACACCAACGTATCTAGCCAGTTCGCATTCCCCAAAAACAGCCGAGCCGTTAAGTCAGTTCAGTGATGCAGCTGAGGCAGGGGCGTACTCAGACACCAGTCAGATGACGCCTGACGATGGCTATCTTACCTACGCCAGCGAACTCTATAAGGACTCAAAGAATCAAACGTTCGCGCTCATTCAGCTGTCACGTAACGAATTATTAGCGGCCTACGACGACCTACAGTGGCAGCTATTAGTTATCGTGGCGCTTATACTGCTGTTCACGATCGCCATTGCGGCCTGGAGTGCCCGGAGCATCAGCCGCCCGCTTGTCGCGCTGGCCGACGTGGCCAGACGGATTGGTCAAGGCGAACGGGTCACCGACGTCCCGGCAGAATCATCCCAAAGCGAAACCGGGCTGCTCGCCGGAACGCTGCGCTCGATGCAAGACGATATTGCCGAACGCGAAGCGATCCTGCGGCACCAGTCACGCCATGACCTGCTCACCGATTTGCCCAATCGCATCAGTGCGCTCGAAGACATCAATGCCCGCATTGAAGACGGTCACCCCTTCACCCTGCTACGCCTGGCCATTAAAGACTTTCGCAACATCAACGATACCTTCGGCTACGAACTGGGCGACCATGTACTGGTAACTCTCGCCAACCGTATGAAAGCGCTGACCTCTCCTATTCAAGCCGCCTATCGCCTGGCCAGCGATGAGTTCTTGTTGCTGATCAATCAGCCTTACACCACGCCAAACTGGCGCATCAGTGAGCTCGCATCACTGTCAACGCCCATTGACCTGGATAATTCGTCGATCGGTCTTTCACTGGCAGCAGGTGAAGTGAGTTATCCAGAACACGGTGCAAAGGCCCAGTTGCTGCTCCGGCGCGCCGATATTGCTCTCGACATGGCACGTCATCACCCGGATGCCCACCAGCGTTACGCCGAAGGCCAGGACGAACGTCACTTACGCCAGTTGACGCTGATCCATGATCTTCGCGATGCGGTGAGCAACAACCAGCTTTGGATGGCCTATCAACCCAAAGTGGCAACGCGTGATGGAGAGGTATGTCAGTTTGAAGCGCTGATGCGTTGGCGCCACCCTTCGCTTGGTTTTGTGCCCCCGGATGAGTTCATTGGCCTGGCCGAACGCTCGGGCAATATTCGCAAGCTTAGCCAATGGATGCTTGAGCACATCGCCTCACAGCTCCACCAGTGGCAGCAGCAAGGCGTTCGAATCAGCGTGGCTGTCAACTTGTCCGCCAGCGATGTCACCGACGCCCAGCTTCCGGGGCAGCTAGCCGAGTTGCTGGCGCGCTACGGTCTAGCAGCGGATCAATTGAGTCTGGAGGTCACCGAAAGTGCCGTCATGCAGGATATCAATGCCGCTGCCAGAACGTTGGACGAACTGAGCCGTCTCGGCGTGTCCATCGCCATAGACGACTATGGCACCGGGTATTCCTCCCTGGCCCAGATCAAGCGATTGCCGGTCAACGAGCTCAAGATCGACAAGTCCTTTGTGCTCAAGCTCGACTCCCAGGAGGACGACCTGACGATTGTGCGTTCGACGATCGAGATGGGTCACAGCCTGGGGCTCAGCATTGTGGCCGAAGGGGTTGAAAATGCGGCTAGCGCCGCCCTGCTGAATGACTTGGGCTGCGACTATCTACAAGGCTACTGGATCGCCAAACCCATGCCCAGTGACGAGGTCATTCCCTGGCTGAAAAGCGCCGAAACCTTCACCTTCACGCATTAACCGCGTACTTACCGAGAGAGCCTGTCCATGTCCACTTTCATCCCCAAGGCAACAGCAAACGGCATGCGGCTGCTTATTATCGCCCTCGGGCTCTCAATAAGCAGTTCGTCCCTTGCTGGCAGTCGTCTTATAGGTACCGGTGGCGTGGGCGCTATTGAGGGAGCCGCTGGCGGTGGCCTCTCGCCCTGGGCCTTGCTGACAAGTACCGCCAGTGAGCAGGAGTTCGGTGCAACGGCAACCGTCTCGCGGGCCTGGCTGGATGATTATCGCTTAACGGTAGAGGCCGCCAGTGCCAACATCTACGATCGCGTCGAGCTCTCTGCGGCACGCCAAACCCTGGATCTCGAAACCTTAGGCGGCGAGCTGGAGCAAACCATTGTCGGTGCCAAGGTACGCTTATTCGGCGATGTGCTGTACCACCCCTGGGGGATCTGGAGCGCGGGCGTTCAACATAAGAACCTGGCCGATGACAGCATCCCCAAAGCGTTGGGAGCTCAGCACGGCCAGGGCAACGACGTTTATTTGAGTGCCAGCAAACTGGTGTTCAACGCCGTGGCTGGGCGCAACCTGTTGCTGAATGCCACGCTGCGCAATACCAACGCCAATCAAGGTGGATTACTGGGGTTTGGCGGCGATAACGGCGGCCGCGAATGGGTTGCCGAAGGTAGCCTGGGGCTCTTTTTGACACCTAAATGGGTTGTGGGGATGGAATATCGACAAAAGCCTGATCGGCTTAGTGCAGCCCGTGAAGACGACTGGCAAAGCCTGTATAGCGCGTACTTCTTCAACAAGCACGTATCGCTGACCGCTGCCTGGTTATCGTTGGGCGATATTGCCGGGCTACCTTCTCAGAATGGCGCCTATGCGTCGCTTCAGGCGGCCTTTTGACCCGCCAAGGAGACTCCATCATGCGTTTTCACCGCTGCGCCACCCCGCTGCTGATGGCACTCTGGCTGACAGCATGTGCGGCCCAGGATACGACCCAACCATCGCTTTACACACAGCTCGGCGGCATGCAGACCATCGATCGCGTCGTCGAAAACATGCTGTATCGAGTGGCAAATGACCCCGAGGTCGTGGTCTTTTTTGCCAACACCAACATCGACCATTTTGCGGAAGCCTTCGCTACCCAGCTATGCGATATAAGCGACGGCCCCTGCCAATACGAGGGACCGCCCATGGATCGCGCGCACCAGCACATGGGCATCAACGATGCGCATTTCAATCGTGTGGTTGAGTACCTGGCCGACGCAATGGCGGAGGAAGGCGTTCCACTGGCGGCCCAAAATGAGTTATTGGGGCGACTGGCCCCGCTGTACGATGACGTCATGCGACTGCAATGATGTGCCAGTCATCCCTTCCCGCTGTCTTCACCTGATAAAGGGCGTTATCCGCGGCTTCATAGGCCCGTTGGAACCCCACTTGAGACGGAATGAAACAGGTCGCCCCGATACTCAGCGTCACCTGTTTTTTGTCGGGATGGGCGGCGTGGGAGAACGCTGACTGTTGCACTTGCTGGTGAAGCTGTTGGCAGTAACGACCCAGCGCATCAACATCCTCACAAGGCAGTAGCGCCGCGAATTCATCGCCGCCCAGGCGATAGAGGGTCGCCTCTTCCGGCAAGGCATCGGCAATTAACAGCACAAGATGGCGTAACAGTGCGTCCCCCGCCGGATGCCCCATGGTATCGTTATACTGTTTGAAAAAGTCGATATCCACCAACACCAGGCCAAGCGACTGCTGTTCCTGCTGCATGACATCCTGGTGAAGTGCGCTGCGATTGCCAATGCCCGTTAAAGGGTCACGCATGGCGCGTTGCATCCACCGCAATGTTTCCTGAGTCGCTTTTTCTGTACGCCTTAATTGCCGGTCATGCAGCCACCAGAACAGCAGGCCAAAGGCGAAGATCAGCAGGCTGCTATAGATAAGCACCTGGTTGTGCCAGCGGGTTCTTTCCGAAAAGGTGTTAATGGCTTCCCCGCGGCGATCCAACTGCCCCATTTCGATACGCGTCAGGCAGGCGATCGGGTCGAGCAACTCGCGAGCGAGTATCACCGGTAATACGTTATTGCTTTCAAGCGCCGTCACCGTCTCATCCAGCACGCTTAAGCTGGGCGACGTGCAGTCATATTGCTGATGGTAAACATCCACGTCGAACAGCCCGTAGGCCAACTCGATGTCGGTTATCGCTGCTGCCCGTTCTTCTGGCCCAGGCATGTCCAACAGACGGGCCTGGGCATCCTGCAAATAGTGCCGGGAGCGCGTAGCCAACTGCTGGCCCGTCAGGTTATCCGACTGGCTGAAGTAAGTCTGAATCTCGGGAAACACCCAGCGGGCTTCATAGATGATCAACACCATCAGCGCCATGAAACTCATCAGGCTAAGCGACAGCCATTTGATGTAGCGACCAGGCCGCTTGCGGTTGGCCGAGTCGCTTCCATCAACGTCACGGGATGAGTCAAGGGTTGGCTTCATGATTTACCCACGCGCTTCGATACTGCGAATCATCCAGATCCAGTCATTGAACTCGCGTAAGCTGTTAACGTCCCGGTCACCGTATTCCCGCTCTACCAAGCGTACCGGGCCCCTTGAGCGCAGACTCAACGGCTTGCCATTTTCAATCGTCACCAGATACCAGTTGGGGTCATCCCAATCGCCTAGCGTGACCTCGTAACCGTCCCAGGCAGTAAAGCGCAGCTTGTCAGGCACACGGCCAAAGTGGCGGGCAAGAAAGTCTGCAAACGGCATGCCCTGCATTGCAACGCTTTCCCCCTGATAAGGGTCAAATAGCCGAAAATGGCTGTCTGAAGACTCACGAAGCTGCGCGACATCGACCTCCTTGACCCTATCACCATCGATCAGTCGCAGCGTTTGCGCCACGCTGGCGACAGGCATCAGGAGAGTGGCGATACCTGCCCCTAGCGCCCACTGAGCTACAGGGGAGCGGCGCAGACAACGCTTGAAAACGGCAGCATCCATAGCGGGAACTTCTCAATAGCTGGCAATGGGACCGACTGTACCACTTCCAAATTTACTTTACATTTCAACCGCGATGAACTCGCGTTGAACACAATCAACTGAGCGTCTTTCCAGGAGAAGCCGGTCAATCAGGGTCAGAGTCGCGGGGGTGTCGCTTGGCGTTCTCCTGGGTTTCGAGGCCGCTTTTCAGCTCATGGGTCAAGGGGTCGTAATTAGGTCTTAGCTCGTCCTTGACCGTACCATTCCATAAGCGCGCGCCCACAAAGTAACCCGCCCGCCCAATGACGTGCGCCGCCACCGGGGCGGTCATCATGATGAAAAA
This sequence comes from Halomonas sp. G11, assembly GCF_001663515.1. Lineage (NCBI taxonomy): Bacteria > Pseudomonadati > Pseudomonadota > Gammaproteobacteria > Oceanospirillales > Halomonadaceae > Halomonas > Halomonas sp. G11. The sequence goes on along the minus strand of NZ_LYXG01000023.1, from coordinate 104,743 downwards.
GATCACCCCGAAGGCCCGGGCGACCACCGCCACCTCGGCGAAGTGCAGGGCCACCGCCAGCATGATCAGGGTAGCGCCCAGAGTCGCTGCCTTGGTGGTGGCATGCATGCGCGTCAGCAGGTCGGGCATGCGCACCAGGCCAAGGGCAGCCAGAAACATGAAGATGGCGCCAACCAGGATCAGCCCGCTCTTGAGCAGTTCAATCATCGCGGGGCCCTCCGCGTTCCAGGAAGCGCGCAAAGCCGATGGCCGCCATGAAGGCCATCAGCGCCATGACGATAGCAACATCCAGCAGGCTGGGCACGTCGGTGGCGATGGCCACCAGGCCGATCGTGCCGACCAGGATCGACGAAAAGAGCTCAAGGGCCACCACCCTGTCGGGCAGGCTGGGTCCCTTGAACAGGCGCACGAAGGCCAGGCAAAGGGCCAGACACATGAGCGCCAGGCTCAGCAGAATGACGGTCGACACAGCTCCCCTCCTCTCAATGGCATTCTCAATGGAACAGCTCCAGAGCACGGCGCTCGAGCTCGGCCAGCCCTCGGCGCAGCTCGTCCTCGTCGTCGAGGAACATGGCATGGATATAAAGCACCCGGCGGTCGTCGGAAACGTCCAGGCTCAAGGTGCCCGGCGTCAACGAGATGAGGTTGGCGACGAAGGCGATCTCGAAGTCGTTGCTCGCCTTGAGCGGCATGGCGATCACACCCGGTTTCATGTACCAGGGGGGCGTAATGATATCGAAGGCCACCTTGAAGTTGGCCAGCACCAGCTCCTTGAGGAAGAAGCCGATAAACCGTATGAGCCGCGGCAGGCGTTGGGCATGGCCGTCCAGAGCCGGTACATGGGGCTGAATCAACGCCAGCACCAGGTAGCCGAACAGCAGACCGGCGAGCAAATTGCGTCCGCTGAAATCGCCGGTGAGCACCACCCAGGCGAAACCCAGCATCAGATTCCAGGCAGCACCGATCATGGAATCACCTCCCGGTCTTCACCCAGTACCGCCTCAATGTAGCGGGACGGGTCGAGCAGTTCGGTCGCCGACGCCTCGGCCAGGGAGTAGATCGGCTCGGCGTTGAGACCGATGAATACGGTGCAAAGTGCCAGCCCCACCACGGGCGTGGTCATCAGCCACATCTCGCGCTGGCCGATTGCCGGGTAGGGATCGACGTCACCGTCCTCCGGGGGAGACTTCCAGAACACCTCGGCCCAAATCTTGATCATCGAATAAAGGGTCAGCAAACCCACCAGCAAGGCAATGAAGGTCACGCCCCAGGCTTCGGCCTCAACCCCCGCACGGATCACGATGAATTTGGCGAAGAAGCCGGACAGCGGCGGCATGCCCGCCAGCGACAGGGCCGGAATCAAAAACAGCACGGCCAGCCAGGGGTGGCTGCGATACAGCCCGCCCAACTGCTTGAGCTGGTAGGTCCCGCGCAGGCGACGTACGATGCCGCTGACCAGGAAGAGATTCGTCTTCACGATGATGTGGTGCATGATGTAGAAGACCCCGCCGATGATCGCCAGCGGCGTGAACAACGCTAGGCCCAGGATCATGTAGCCGATCTGGCTGACGATGTGGAACGACAGGATGCGCCGGAATTCGAACTGGGCCGCCGCGCCCAGCACCCCCGAGAGCATGGTCAGCCCCGCCCCCCACAGCAGAATCTCATGGGTATAGCCAGGGCTCTGGTTGAAGATCAGCGTAAACACCCGATACAGAGCGTAGACCCCCACCTTGGTGAGCAGCCCGGCGAACAGTGCCGAGACGGCCACCGGAGGGGTATGGTAGGAAGCTGGCAGCCAGAAGAACAGAGGAAAAGCCGCCGCCTTGATGCCGAAGGCGACCATGAACATCATCGCCAGGACATCGACCATACCGGTATCTTCCAGGGCACCCAGGCGTCGGGCGATATCGGCCATATTAAGGGTACCGACCATACCGTAGAGCAAGCCCACGGCTACCAGGAAGATCACCGAGGACACCAGATTCAGGGTCACGTACTTGATCGCGCCCTCCATCTGCGCCTTCTCACTGCCGAGTATTAGCAGCGCGAAGGAAGCCACCAGCATCACTTCGAACCAGACGTAGAGGTTAAAGATGTCGCCAGTGAGGAAGGCCCCGGCCACCCCGGCCAGCAGCAGATGCATCAGCGGGAAATAGCCAAACTTCTCATGCCCTCGGCCAGCACTGGCCAGCGAGTAAAGCGCCACGGCGAAGCCGATGATGCCGGTTAGCACCACCATGATGGCCCCCAGCAGGTCGGCCACCAGACTAATGCCGAAGGGTGCCTGCCAGTTGCCCATATGCATCACCAGAATGCCGTCGTGGTTCACCGTGGCGAGCAACCAGCAGGCAGTGACCAACAGGCTACCGGTCCCCGCCACGGCGACGAAGCGTTGCATGCCCCGGGAACGCCAGAACACCAGCGAAACGGCCCCGGCAAACAGCGGGATCAGAATAGGTAGCGCAATCTGGGGCATCACGTGTCGGTATCCTTCATCTTGTCGAGGTCATCGGCGCGAACGATCTCCCAGGCACGCCGCACCAGTACCACCGCAAATGACAGCACGCCGAAGGCGATGACGATAGCAGTGAGCACCAGGGCCTGAGGCAACGGATCGGCGACCGCCCCTGCGGGAGCGGTCATCCCCTCGGGCACCAGTGGCGGTGCCCCGCGTGTCAGCCCTGCGGTGACAAAGATCAACAGGTTGGCGGCGTTGGAGAGCAACATCAGGCCGATTACCAGCTTGACGATGGAGCGGCGCAGCATCATGTAGATGGCGGCAGCAAACAAGATGCCGATGGTCACGGCCATCAAGGGTTCCATGTGGTCTCCTCCGGATCGGGTTGATCCTCGTGGTCGTTCTTGATCAGCGCGGTGATGGCCGTGAGCACCGATCCCAGCACCACCAGATAGACGCCAATGTCAAAGATCAGCGGCGTCGAGGCCTTGAAGTCGATGATTGGGATGGTCCACCACTGAGCCGTAAAGAAAGGGTCGCCGACCCACCAGGCAGGCAACGTCGAGAGCACCCCGAACAGCAGGCCCATGCCGACCAGGTCCCGGGGCGAAACCTTGAGGATGGCGTGCATGGCTCGTCGCCCGAAGGCGAAAAGGTAAAGGGCAAAGGCCCCCGCCGCCACCAGGCCCGCGATGAATCCCCCGCCCGGCTCGTCATGGCCACGCAGCAGCAGAAACACCGAAAACAGCAGCTGCAACGGCATCAGCAGCCGCGCGGCGACAGTGAGGATCAGCGTTCCCGGTTTAATCATCGTATCTCTCCGTCGGGGTCGCAGACTTGACCTCGTACTCATCGGCATGGAAGCGCATCATGGCATAGACCCCTATGGCTGCCAGGGCCAACACGAACATTTCCCCGAGGGTGTCCAGCGCCCGGAAATCGACCAGGATGACGTTGACGATGTTATGGCCATGGCCCAGCGGCTGACTGTTCTCGACCATATAGTCTGAAATCCTCGGCAGGCGCTCGCCGCCCAGCACCGAGAGCATCAGCAGGGTGACCATGGTACCCATCAGGCAGGCCACCACCAGGTCACGCAGGCGCTCCGTCGTGGTCGACAGGGTAGCGAAGCGCGGCAGGCGAAATAGCACCAGAACCAGCAGGATCACCGTCAGGGTCTCCACCAGCAGCTGGGTAATGGCCAGGTCCGGCGCGCTGAACAGCACGAAGGTCAGCGCGATGGAGAAGCCCATGATACCCACCGCGGCCACCGCGGCCAGGCGCGAGCGCATCACGCAAGCCGTCACCGCCCCGGCCACCATCAGCCCCGCCGTCACCACCTCATGGAAATAGGCGTCCACCGAGAAGGGAAAGCTCGGCGAGTGCCGGAAGAACAGCGCATGCCCCACCAGGCCCAGCAGTACCAGCAGGGTCATCACCAGATAGTTGCGGATGTAGCCGTTCTGGAGCATTCGCGTCTGCCATTCGGCGACCGTCACCAGACCGCGCATCATGGCCTCATAACCAGCCTCAGGGCCACGGGCCATAAGCGGTTCCAGCCTTGCCAGGGCGGCGCGCACCCGGTCCCAATGGCGGAATACCAGAATACCTAGCACGAGGCTCACCAGCGACAGCACCAGCGGCAGATTGACGCCGTACCAGAGTGTCAGCTGCGCCGACACCTCACCGGTGCCGATCCCCGACGCGGTCGCCGATACCAGACCATCCAGCAGGCCCGGCGCCAATCCGAAAACCAGCGACAACCCAGCCAGCAGCGCAGGCCCCAACAGCATATCCAAGGGTGGGTCGTGGGGAGAGTTGGGTGTCGTGCGACGCTGCCCGAAAAAGGGCCGCAGCACCACGACGGCCGCCACCGCCAGCGTCAAAAAGGCCGCCGTGAAGGCCAACAGCAGAATCAACCAGCGCCAGGCGTCGGCCCCAAGCACCGCCTTGAACATCAGTTCCTTGCCCAGAAATCCCAGCAACGGCGGCAGCCCGGCCAGGGACACCGAGGCTACCGCGGCGACCACGGCGGTACGCGGCATCAGGCCGCGCAAGCCGCCCATGGCGGTGACGTCCTTGGAGCCGGTCTCGTGATCGAGGATACCGGCGACCATGAACAGCGCCCCCTTATAGAGAGAGTGAGCAAGCAGGAAAACCACGAAGGCGGTCAGGGCGCCCTCGGTGCCGATGCCCAGCAGCATGGTCAGGGTGCCCAGCGCCATCACCGTGGAATAGGCCAGCAGCTTCTTGATGTTGGTGTGCTGAATGGCCAGGAAAGCCCCGGTCGCCATGGTCAGGGCACCCACCAGCGACAGGGTGATCACCCAAGGCTCGGTATCGCCCAGCGCAGGGTGCAGGCGCGCCAGCAGGTAGACGCCCGCCTTGACCATGGTTGCCGAGTGCAGATAGGCGGAGACCGGCGTAGGCGCGGCCATGGCGTTGGGCAACCAGAAATGGAACGGGAATTGAGCCGACTTGGTAAAGGCACCGATCAGCACGCAGATCAGCAGCGGCGCGTAGAGAACGTGCTCGCGCAGTGCGTCTCCCTGGTTGTTGAGCTCAACGAGTGACCAGCTATCGCCAGCCACCCCCAGCATGACGAAACCGGCAAGCAGCGCCAGCCCTCCGCCTACGGTGACAAAGAGCCCCTGCAACGCCGACTTTCTGGCCTCCGGGTCGGTATGGTTGAAACCGATCAGCAGGTAGGAGGTGATGCTGGTGAGCTCCCAGAAGACAAACAGCGTCACCAGGTTGTCGGCCAGCACCAGGCCCAGCATCGACATCATGAAGGCGGTGATAATCACCAGGAAACGGGCAAGATCGCGATGGCCGCGCAGGTACTCACCCGCATAGACCAGTACCAGGGCGCCGATCACCGTGATCAGCATCGCGAACAGCCAGGCCAGGCCGTCGATGAAAAAGGTCAGGCTGATGTCGAGCCCCGGCACCCAGGCCCACTCAAGCAGTAGCGTCTCGCCGGCCAGAATCTCCGGGGCAAGCCCGAGCAACCAGACGGCCATCAGCGCAGGATATGCCGCCATGACGCGAGCCGTGTGCTCACCGAACCAGCGATGCAGCAGCGGGGCTACCGCCGCCAGCAAAAATCCCATCAATAAGGCAAGTTGCATCTGGCGGTATCTCCTGTGTTCTCGCCCCCACGTTCAAGCGGCAAACTGTAGACTAGTCAGCGCTGGCTTGCCAATCAACGGTTTAAAGCACCTTTCAAAGTACCTTCTAAAGTACCCTCTAAAGTACCTTGCGGTCTTCAACCTTGCTGTGATCGGTATCCGGCGGCAACGGATGACCTTTGGCCAGCTCCGCTCTCGTTGCCTCACGGGTGGTGAGGATTCTGACCTGGTAACGCAACGTATGGCCTGCCAGCGGGTGGTTGGTATCGATACTCACGTTGTCCCCGTCCAGGCCGAGCACGGTCACGATCTGCGGCCCGGCTTCTCCTTCGGTTTGAAAACGACTGCCCACTTCAAGCTGAGTATTACCGAAAGAGCCACGGCTGACCGTTTGTATCAACGACTCGTTATAAACGCCATAGGCGTCTGCCGGGGCCAGCGTTACACTGAGCTCGGCACCTACTGGCTGGCTTTCCAGGGCACGCTCAAGCCCGGGCAGGATATTGTCATGGCCATGCAAATATTCGAGCGGCTTGTCCCGCGCCTGGGAATCATCCAGCAGTTGCTCGCCGCCATCGTTCAGCACGTCATGCAAACGATAGTGCAAGGTAACCACCTGATGTGCTGAAATCGACATACAAAACTCCTCTCCGGTAAGCTGTTGGCCGTGTGTCCAAGCGTAGGCACAGCTTATCATCAGGCCGCTGTCACCGTCTTACCCCAGGAGTCGCATTTCATGCCCACCCCTATGCCCCAGCGCAGTTGGCGCGCTGCCCTGGCGATTTATCTGCGCGCCCCGGTCATTACCATGCTGTTTTTGGGGTTTTCCGCCGGACTGCCCTTCTTGCTGGTGTTCTCGACGCTTTCCGCCTGGCTGCGTAGCGACGGCGTCGAGGTCGCGGCGATTGGCTTTTTCGCCTGGGTAGGCATGCTCTACTCGATCAAGTTCTTCTGGGCACCGGTGGTCGACCGTCTGGCGCTGCCGGTACTCACCCGCCATTTCGGCCAGCGACGCGGCTGGATGCTGCTCGCCCAGGCCATGATCGCCGGCGGGCTCGTCGGCCTCGCCGGGCTCGACCCCGTAGGCAATCTGGGCTGGGTCGCGGCCTTCGCACTGCTGGTGGCCTTCGGTTCCGCCACCCAGGATATCGCCATTGATGCGTTTCGGATTGAATCCGCCGACGACGATGTGCAAGCCGCCATGGCGTCCACCTATATCATCGGCTATCGCGGCGGGTTGATAGCCGCCGGGGCTCTGGCACTGTATGTTGCCTCGGCGGTGTCGTGGCAGGTCGCCTACCTGACCATGGCGGCGCTGGTCGGCATCGGCGTGATAACGGTGCTGCTGCGGCCGGAACCCAAGCGCGCCTCGTTGACGGTGCAGTTAATTCACGAACCCAAGGTGCGGGCCTTTATTCGTGCCAGCCGTGGCCAGCCCAAAATACTGCGCAGAATCGGCGCCTGGGTGATTGGCGCCATCGTCTGCCCGTTCACCGACTTTTTCCGCCGCTATGGGCTCAAGGCACTGTGGCTGTTGGTGTTTATCGGCGTGTTTCGCATCAGCGACCTGGCCATGGCCTCGATGGCCAACCCGCTCTACATTGATTTGGGGTTCTCGCTGGAGACCATCGCCAACGTGACCAATGTATTCGGTATCGTGATGAGTATTGCGGGGGGGATTCTCGGCGGGCTGCTGGTGGCGCGCTACGGCATTGGGCCGCTGCTGATCTTTGGGGCGGGCATTGTCATGGTCACCAACCTGTTGTTTGCGGCCCTGGCGCTGATCGGCAACCAACTGCCCATGCTGGTACTCACCATCACCGGGGACAACCTCGCCAACGGCCTGGCCAGCGCGGTATTCATCGCCTTTCTCTCCAGCCTGACGTCCCGCGCCTATACCGCCACCCAGTACGCGCTGTTTTCATCCTTGATGACGCTACCCGGCAAGTTTCTCAGCGGCTTTGGCGGGCTTGTGGTGACTGGTCAGGGCTATGCCAGCTTTTTTGTGCTGGCCACCCTGCTCGGCCTGCCCGCCATTTTGCTGGCCATCTGGATCAATCGCGACAAACAGCTCGTTCCCGCCCCCGTTGCTGACACCCGTTAACGCTTACCGACTCCCGGGGCGATGGGCGTCGAGCCAGTCCAGCGCCCCCTGGGTCGTCCGCCACTGATCGCGCATTAGCGTGCGGTACTGCCAGGCCTCGGCGCGTGAGCCGGGGTCAACCTGACCATCGGGGTGCGGCATGACCGGGCGCGGGTTTTCAGCGCAAATCATATCCAGCGTATGGCGATTATGGGCGACCACCTCCTTGAGCGAACGTTCTGCGGCTTCGTGATGGCCAAGGCGGTATAGCGCCAGCGTGCGGCCCATCAGCAACCCAAGTTCCAAAGAGCTATCGCTGCTGGCTTGTTCGGTAAGCGCCAGCGCCTCTTCATTGCGGTCGTCGCGCAGTAGTTGGTCCAGCACCAGTTCGCTCAGCCCCAGGCTGTCCTCCTGGTCGATCGCCAGGAGTTCTTCAGCCAGTTCGCGTGAGTGCTGACGCGCGCCACGCTCCATGCCTACCACCAGGGCCAGACCAATGCGCAGCAGGATGGCGTTATTGGCATCGTCCCAGCGCAGGCTACCTTCGCCCTCAGCACGCGCCTGGGTCAGCCAGCGCGAGAGACGTTTGGCAAGCGGAGCGAGCAGACTGGGGGCCATCCACGGCAAACTGCCAAAACGGCTGGTGAGGGCCAGCGTCAGGTCCTGCACCACTTGCGGCGCATCCAGCCACTCGGGATGGGCGCACAACGCCGACATCCACTCCACCGCGTTGCCCCAGGGTTCGCCTCGGAACCCCAGCGCGACCTCATCGTCAACCATGACCTGAAACTGCTCGTGCCAGGCGGCAAAAAGCGTCGCTTCGCGTGCGCTGACGTGGTACTCCAGATGCCCGGTATCAGGATTTGGAGTGATGTCGATCTTCGGCGCAGTGGGCAGCGCGGCGAGCAGCGCCTGCAGTGAAATCAACGGCGTTGCCAGGTCTTCCTCAGCGCTGAGCAGTTGATCCGCCAGGGTCGCACCGGGGTTGTCGGCAAGCGCCGCCAGGAAGTCGAGCTGATCGTCGTCAAGATCGCCCTGCCGGACCAAGCGGCGATACCAGAAATTGGCGCGCTCCTTGGCTTCACGCTCGTGCCCTTCATGCAACAACAGCATGGCTTCGATATACGCCAGCGTCGGCGAGTCAGGCAATGCCTGCTGGGCTTTGACAAAGGCTGCACGGGCGCTATCCAGGTCATCGTTGTCCAGGTGCGTCAGGCATAGCCGTTCAAGTGCCACCCCACGCAGGAACAGCGGCCCGCGTTCCAATACTTCATCCAGCAGGTCGGCGCGCTTGCGGGTAAAACCGCGCTCCTGATAAATATCCAGCAGAATTTCGAACGCGGGCTCTGCCTGCTCAGGCAGCCGCGACCAGTCGCTGCCATCGAACAGCGATTCAAGAATCTGCATGGCACGGCCGCTCTGGCCGCTTTCGGCGGCAATCAACCCGGCCTCGAGCAGTGCCTGGGGCAGCGCGCGCTGGCTCTCCAGCGCGGCTTTCAGGGTCGCGCCCTTCCACTCGCGCAGTGAAAGCATCCACATCATCTGCTCGGGGATTTCAGTGGGGAATTCGACCTGCGCGCAGCACTGCTTGTACTTGTGCCCTGAATCGCACCAACAGGGTTCGTTTCGACCGGGCGTGGCCAGGGGCTCGCAGGCAAAATCCAGCCGTTCCAGTGGCGTTTGCGACCATAAAATAGGGGCAAGCGCCTGGGCCGTCGCCAGATCACCATTGAAATATTCCGCCCCCTCGGCACGCACCCAGGTCATAAAATCGGGATAGTGTTCATCCTGCCTGATTGCCGAGAGTGCCCCGGAGGCAAATCCCAGCAGCTGATCGACCCATACCGCCAGCATTGCCGTCTCCACTTATAAAAGACCCTATTGAAAAGCGACATAGTCTAGCATGACCATTGGGGGCACGCAGAGAGGATTGGCAAGATCGCCAAGGGCTGCCAGCGGGCAGCCCTTTTACCCGGCCAAGCAACGCTTTATCAGGAGAGCAAACCAATGGACACGCTAACACTGACCACCTGCCAGGGGGCCGAAATAACGCCTCATGTCCAGGCACTGGCACGCCTGCGCATCGAGGTATTTCGTGATTACCCCTATCTGTACGATGGCGACTTAAGCTACGAAGCGGATTACCTGGGTCGCTACGCGGATAATCCAGACAGCCTCTTCGTTCTGGCCTTCGACGGCGACTCACTGGTGGGTGCCGCCACCGGACAGCCCCTGGCCGATGAAGTCGACGAGTTCCGCCGCCCGTTCGAGGCTAACGGCATTACCCCCTCGAGTGTGTTTTATTACGGCGAATCGGTGCTGCTTCACGCTTACCGTGGCCGCGGCATTGGCAAACGCTTCATGGCCGAGCGCGAGGCGCATGCCAAGCTGAAGGGATTTGATATTGCCGCTTTCTGCGCTGTCGAGCGCCCCGCCGACCACCCGCTCAAGCCATCCAACTATCGTCCGCTGCACGGCTTCTGGAATGCCCAGGGGTACCAACGTCACCCGGAACTCACCACCACTTTCGCCTGGAAAGACATCGGCGAAAATGAAGAAAGCCACAAAACGATGGTGTTCTGGATGAAGCGTCTCGATTAAGCCGCTCGGCCCCATTCAAGCAGGGGGGCCGTCCGCGAGTGCATATCGAGCCGTGCCCGCAAGCGCACCAGGTTCCAGTAATGGCCATTCAGGGCACGGGAAAGCAGCAGCGTATCGGCGGGGGGCTGCAGGCGGTCCATGGCCGCCCATACCTTGGGCGTCAGTTCGCGCAGGCGGCGATGGACACGTACATCGCTGAAGTCCTGTTCACCGGGGCTAAACAGCGGCGCCACACACTCAGCGGATTCGCGGTAAAGCGACAAAGGGGCCCCCTGCCCCTGGCGGCCGCCCATTTGCATCAGCGCTTCATCCATCGCCATCGGGTCATGGGCAAGGGTCGCATCGAGGAGCTGCATCATTGCTTTCAGGCGAGCCTCGGGCACCGGAATCACGGCGCCAAAGTCGTAAATCACCAGTCGACCTTGGTCATCGGCCGCAAAGTTACCCGCGTGCGGGTCAGCGTGCAGCTCGCCATAGGTGAACAACTCTTCAGTGATCCAGTCCGCCAGGGCCGACGCGACTTTCTGACGAGTATCATCGTCGGCGCTCTCCAGCTCACGTAGCGGCGTGCCGTCAACAAAGCGCATGGCGAGCACGTGCTGGCCGGATAGATCAAACAGAGGCTCAGGAATGACCAGGCGCGAGTCTTGCTGATAACGCTCGCGGTAGCGCGCCATCGCGTCGGCCTCAGCACGATAGTCGAGCTCATCGCGCAGCCCCGCCGCCAGTTCTTCAAACAGCGCATCCAGCCGCGCCTGGGGAACCTTGAACCAGCGGCCCAGGCTCATGATACGCCTGACCTGCTTGAGATCGCTTTCCAGCACATCCGCTAACCCAGGGTATTGCACCTTTAGCACCACCGTTTCGCCAGCATGGGTGACCGCCTTGTGCACCTGCCCCATGGAAGCGCTGGCAAAGGGGCGCTCCTCAATTTCCTGAAAATGCTGTTCAATATCGCCGTACTGCATCACCAGCGCCTCGCGGATGCGCGGCCAGGGCATCGGTTCCGCCTGGCGTTGCAGGCGCGCCAGCTCCTCGGCAAGATCCGGCGGCAGCAGGTCATCCCACTGGGACATGATTTGCGCCAGCTTCATGGCCGGGCCTTTCAGCTCGGAGAGACCCTCGAATAGTGCCTCGCCCAAGGACCGCCAGTCTGCCTGGCCACCCAAGCGTGTCTTGAGCAGCGCTCCGCCGGTGCGTGCACCCAACCCCATCAAACGTCGTGTTCTTCCGCGATCTCGCATTTAAGTCGCCTCGTTGACCATCTGACATGCAGCTTACGCAATCCGGCTAAATTATACAAAAGCTATACGAATAATCGCCACACATCATTTTCCAGACAACCTTTCGCTATGCTCACCGACATACGGTGTCTGTTACCATATTCCTACGTTACACAATTTAAGGCATCTCCCGTATGCGCTTGATTATCGCCGAAAAACCCAGCCTTGCCCGAGCGATTGCCGAGGCGCTCCCCGGCAGTTCCAGGCGCCAGGAAGGCGCGATCAGTTGCGGCGATACCACGGTGACCTGGTGCCTGGGCCACCTGCTGGAACAGGCGGCACCGGAAGCCTACGACCCCGCCGATAAACAGTGGCGACTGGACCGGCTGCCCATTGTGCCGCAGCAATGGAAACTGATGCCGCGTTCAAAAGCCCGAGGCCAACTGGCGGTGATTCGCAAGCTGATCAAACAGGCAAGCGAGGTTGTTCATGCCGGTGACCCGGACCGCGAAGGTCAGTTGCTGGTACAGGAAGTGATCGACTACATGAAGTACCGCGGCCCGGTACAACGGCTGCTGATCAGCGACCTCAACAAGCCCGCCGTCAGCCGCGCGCTTGCCAGCCTGCGACCCAATGCCGAGTATCAGCCGCTGTTCCAGGCGGCCCAGGCCCGGGCTCGTGCTGACTGGCTGTACGGTATCAACCTGACCCGTGCCTGGACCCTCACAGGCCGCCAGGCGGGCCACGACGGCGTGCTTTCCGTGGGCCGTGTGCAAACCCCGGTACTGGGCTTGATCGTGCGCCGCGATAACGCCATTCGTGATTTTGTGCCCCACCCGTTTTATCCCCTATGGGTGGATCTCAAGGTCGCTCAGGGGCAACTGCGCGCCTGGTGGGTGCCCAAGGAACACCAGCCGCTTGATGATCAGGGGCGCTTGATCGACCGCCAACCCGCCGATGCGTTGGCAGCGCAGCTACCCGGCGCCTCAGGTCAACTGACAAAGCTCGACCAGCAGGAGAGGCGCCAGGCACCGCCGCTGCCCTACTCGCTGTCTGCCCTTCAGGTCGATGCCGCCCGCCGTCACGGGCTTTCCGCACAGGTGGTGCTGGATATTTGCCAGCGGCTATATGAGCAGCACAAGCTGATTACCTACCCGCGCTCCGACTGCCGCTACCTGCCCGAAGAGCACCTCCCACTTGCCCAGCGTAGCCTGAGCGGCGCCTGCCAAAACGACGATGCTCTTCGACAGTGGCTGAAAGGCGCGGACTTCTCGCTACGTTCCAAGGCCTGGAACGACAAGCAGGTAGGCGCCCACCACGCCATCGCCCCCAGCGGCAAACCGGCCGACTTTAGCCAGCTCTCCGCGACCGAAGGCCATGTGTTCCGACTGATCGTACGCAACGTCATGGCCCAGTTTTACCGCCCCCTGCGCACCTTTGAGGTCAAGGCCGAGTTTACGCTGCTTGATGAGGCCTTCCGCGCTCGCGGCCAGAGCATCCTCGACCCCGGCTGGAAACCGCTGTTCACCACCCGAGATGAAAGCCCACCGCTGCCGCCGCTTACCCAAGGAGAAGCCTGCCAGGCGCTGGGTGCAGGCGTTGAGGAGAAGGAAACCCGCCCGCCGGAACCCTTCACCGATGCCAGCCTGATCAAGGCAATGATGAACATCGGCCGCTACGTGGACGACCCTGCCGTGCGCCGCACCCTGCGCGACACCGACGGTCTGGGCACCGAAGCCACCCGCGCCGGTATTATCGAAACGTTGGTCCAGCGCGGCTATCTGGTACGCCAGCAAAAGGCCCTGCGCGCCACCAAGCTCGGCAGCGCCCTGATCGCCGCCCTGCCTGAAGCGGTCAGCACCCCCGAACGCACCGCACTCTGGGAACAGCGACTGCGCGCCATCGCCGAACAGCAGGACGACGCCAACACCTTTCAGCAGGCGTTACTGGATGACTTGCGCGGCCTGCTCAACCATAGCGATGCTGGGAAACTCAGGCAGAGCCTGCAAACGGCACACGGCGTAGCCGGTGGCCCGGCGAAGCGCTCAGGCAAGCCGAGAAAGCGTAGAGGAAACGTGAAACGCCCCCCTGCCAAGCAAGGCTGATAGTCAACAGGCGAATCCTTATAACCATATATATGGCACCTGACGTCTTAGTACGAAACCTCATCCAAACTATGTGCGAGAGACCTCACTATCGAGTTTCAATCCTCCATGCTAGTGACTGAGCGGAAGGCCCGAATGAAGCCGCTACTTGAACTCTCAACATGCATCAGACAAACTGTCACCAGATATAAACAAGTGGTGACGGTTTGTCTGACACTGACTCTGCCCTATCCCCCAGGGCGCAACTCCAAACCCTTTTCCGCCAGCACGGCGGCCATCTTCGCCTGAGCGAGGCCCTGGCGCGGGGTATAAGCCGGTACCAGTTCTATCAGCTCCGGGATGAAGGACTGATAGAGCCAGTCAGCCGCGGTCTATACCGGCTGGTAGACCTGCCGCCCACTGAAAACCCGGACCTTGTGGCCGCCGCCACGCGTTTTCCCCATGCAGTGCTCTGCCTGATTTCCGCGCTGGACTGGCACAGTATGACCACGCAGATCCCTCATCAGGTACACCTTGCGGTGGCGCGGGATGCCCGCCTGCCGGTTTTGGACTATCCGCCGGTGGCCGGTTACCGGCTCTCTGGGCAGGCTTTCAGTGAAGGTATTGACCAGATAGACGTGGATGGCATGAAGCTGCATGTCTACAACCCCGAAAAAACCCTGGCGGACTGCTTCAAGTTCCGCAACCGTATCGGCATGGATGTGGTGCTGGAAGCCCTTGAACTTTACCGCACCCAAAAAACGTTCCGGCCAGGCAGGCTGATGGAATACGCCCGTATCTGCCGAGTCGCCAAAATCATGGCACCCTATGTGGAGGCCAAGCTTTGAATGGAATCACTCAGTCAAAAGAATCAATAAGATGACAAGAGCTCACGGTGGCCAAAAACATTGACGCGTCTGTTCGCCAGAAATTGCTGAATAAATCCCGACAAGAAAAACGCCCTTTCGGATCTGGCAGGTGCTATCGCAAGAACCTTTGCCAACCGGCATACGGAACTACCTGAAACCAGTCCCTTTTCTACCGTTTTTGTGGAAAGCAAACAGCCACAGTGGAAAGCTTTTCGTACGCGTCTTGGTCAGCCTCATGTGCCGGAAGCGTTTTCGGAGATTGTAGTAGCGGTGTTGGAATTTCTTGCCCCTGTAATAGAGAAAACAACCGCTGAACCCGTGCAAAAAATCTGGCACCCTCCCGGTCCATGGAGGCGGCATATCGATGACTAGCTTTATTTCAGAAGACAATATCTGACAGTAGTGTTCGCCTAAATGGCGACAGCGCTTCGGGATCAAACATCAGAATCATCTTCATCATCATCCCCTAAGTGTGACGTTTTTTTCTTGCTGATCGGGCGCGAAAAGAAAGGCACCACGTAAAGCACCATCCAGGCCAGCAGCGTACATAAAACGGCTGTTTGCTCACGCCCCAGACCCACGGCTATACCAATGGCCGCCGTCAGCCAAATACCGGCCGCCGTGGTGAGTCCTGACGTGCCTTTTTCATCCTTGCGGGTAATGATGGTGCCGGCACACAGAAAACCGATGCCTGCAATGACACCCTGAATGACGCGACTCATCTCTGCATCAGAAATACCCGTCTGTTCAGGAATAAAAATGAATAAAGCAGCACCCATGCAGACCAGCATGTGGGTCCGTATACCAGCCGCCTTGCCTCGCTGCTCTCGCTCGAGCCCCAACAGGCCACCGAGAACAGCTGCCAATAGTAGCCGGATCACCACAATGATGAGTTCGCCTAAGTCGTTGAATTCCGAAAACTCGGAGGCGATGATATTTCTAATTGCTTCCACCTTTTCACTCCTGTTGATCCAGTCTGGTAGCCCTTCATATCCACACGTCAGTGCGATGGCGCACAAAGCCCACCCGGCACCGATTTCACCCACTCCCGTATAGCCAGAATCGTCGGATCGTCCCGGCGGCTTTCCGGATAAACTAGAAAAAACGGCTTGCCTTCAAATGCCGGGCCGAAAGGTTGCACCAGGCGCCCTTCCTCCAATTCATCCTTAATCAACTGGCGACTCATCAGCGCAACGCCCTGTTCACCCACGGCAGCTGAAATAGCATGGGTTTCGTCAGAAAACACCAGACCGGCACTAACGTCCAGTCCAGGCACCTTTGCCTCTTTTTGCCACGCTGCCCAATCAAGCGGCGAAGAAATAGCCCCCTGACTACTGAAGTGAATCAATGGGTGCAACGGTAAATGCGCCACCTCGTTCAGACCAAGGCGTGGACTGCAGGTCGGGATGAAGGTGTTATCAAATAATTTTTCCGCTACTAACCCTGGCCAGCGACCATCGCCATAACGAATGGCAATATCTGCCGTTACCCCATCCAACGCTACCGGCTCGTGAGAAGCATGAATGCGCAGATCAATGTCTGGATGCGAGTCACGCAGTAGGCAAACCCATGGCAGCAACCAGCGCACCGCGACCGCAGGCGTCGTGGAAAGCGTAATGGTTTGGCGAACGGGCACAGCGCTTAGCCGCTCGACCGCGTGACTGATGCTGTCAAACGCGCCTTCCAACACCTGCAGCAGCTCCCGGCCCTGGGAAGTCAGTTCCAACTGGCGTGGTTTACGCACAAACAAGGCAATGCCGAGCGTTTCTTCAAGTCCACGGACCTGGTGACTAATGGCAGTGGCCGTCACCGAGAGCTCCTGTGCCGCCTGCTTGGCACTTTCATGACGGGCAGCAGCCTCAAAAGCGCGCAGTGCCGAAAGTGAGGGTAAACGTCGATAGCTCATGAATGAATTTTAATCACCTATAACGACAAGAAAAGATCGTTTGTTCGCCTCTACAAGCAGGGCCTACGCTGATTCTGTTGTTAATCATAGATGAGTTCAGTTCAGATTAGGAGACCAATCATGCCACATATTCTGCAGATAGATGCCAGCGCCCGCCCCGGTATTGCGGGAACCGATAAGCACGGCTCCCATAGCCGCCACCTCACCCAACGGTTTGTCAGTCAATGGCAATCAGGTCGCCCCCATGACACGCTAACTTATCGCGATATTGGTCAAAACCCGCCGTCCTTTATCAGCCACGATTGGATCGCGTCAGCGTTTACGCCTGAAGACCAGCGAGAATCCTGGATGCAGGAAGCGTTGGCAGAAAGCGACCTATTGGTGGATGAATTAATTGCTGCTGATATTGTGGTGATTGGCGCGCCGCTCTATAACTTTGGCATGCCAGCCGCACTCAAGGCGTGGATCGATCAAGTGATAAGGCTTGGTCGTACAGTGGATCTCGATGCTACCAATCCCATTGCCCCTCCCATCCCAAAGCTCACGGATCGGCCAAGGCATGCCATCATTCTAAGCGCTAGAGGCGGTATAGGCTTTGACCCTGGTGGAGAAATGGCGCATATGAACCACCTCGAGCCAAACCTCGCCACCGCGCTTGGTTTTATTGGCATTACCCGACTCCACTACATCGCCATTGAGGGGCAGGAAGCTGGCGGTGAGCTACTGGCAAACTCTGTGGCCGAGGCGATAGGCAAGGTTGAAGCGCTGGTCGATAAACTACAGATGTCGCTAGAGACCACTCCGATATCCGAACCGGCCTAGATCTCAAAGGGAGCTATTTTCAAGTAAACAGTCAACATTAATAGGTGCGGTGATCGCAAACCCAGGATATCCGCACCTTTTGAATCTATTTAGTACTAGCGAGTAGAAATTCCTCATTTAACACCAGAGTTACCTTCACTTAGTTTTGCATAGGCAGCTTTTTTCTGGCTGATTGAGTGTGAAAAGAAAGGCACCACATAAAGCACCAGCCAAGCCAGAAGCGTGCACAGTACCGCCGTTTGCTCACGCCCAAGGCCAACCGCTATGCCGATGGCCGCTGTGAACCAAATACCGGCTGCTGTGGTAAGCCCTGTAGCAGCCTGATCATTCTTGCCAGTGATGATACTTCCGGCGCAAAGAAAGCCGATCCTGGCAATAACCCCTTGAATAACTCGGCTCATCTCCAAATCCGAAATACCTGCTTGCTGCGGAATCAATATAAATAACGCAGCGCCCATGCAAACAAGCATATGGGTGCGTATTCCAGCCGCCTTGCCGCTCTGTTGACGTTCAAGCCCCAGCAGCCCACCTAGCAAGATAGCTATCAGTAGTCGAACTATCAAAATAATAAGTTCACTTACGTCATTGAAATCCGAAAACTCAGAAATAACGACACTGCGGATCAATTCCATCACTTCTATTCCTGTTGGTTAACTAAAAAAAGCGGGCTGCAAAGGGAAAACCGGTGCACTGTGCCTGATTATGGCCACCACTTTGTCATCATCGGCTTGACGGTTAGTCCATGGACGACGATCGACAGCACGATAACCACTAGCGTAATGTGGATGAACTCCACGGCCAGCGCTTCCGGCAGGCCAAAGACGATCGCGAACATCAAATAATAGATCGAGCCGATTCCACGTACGCCGAACCAGCCAACCAGCATCTGCAGCCGCATCGGTGTGCCAGAACCCAGCAGACCCAAGAATACGCTGGCGGGGCGAACCACCAGAAAAAGGAACAGCGCCACCCCGACGGCCCTTAAACTCCATGAGTCAAGAAACAACATTCCACCCAGCAGCATGACCAGCACCAGCTCGGAGAGCCGCTCCAGAGACTCCTTGAACAACATGGAACCTTCAGACACTTGGGTGCTATTCGGTGGCGTCGGCTCTTCGGAATTAACTGAAATTTGCCGGTTAAAGCCCGTTTCTTGGTTAGGCCCGTGAATACTTGCCAGCTTAAGTTCCGACTGACGAAGTGAAATAGCCGCCGCGAAAACGGCCAGAAACCCCCAGGCATCGAGTAGCAGACAGACGCCATAGACCACGCCGATCAAGCCCATACCCAGAAAGTCATCCAGCAACGGGACTTCGTTACTGAGAAAGCGCTGTTTCCATACCAGCTGTGCTAATAAGCGCCCCATTACGAGTCCGACAACCAGGGCAACGATTGTCGACCATAAAACATCCTTTAACACCCAAGCCCCAAGCAGTTCGTAACTAACCGGGGAACTGAGCATTGCCAGCCCCAGCATGACAAACAGAAAAGCACTGCCGTCATTCATGCCCGCTTCACTGGTCAGCGTGAAACGTAAAGGATCTTTATCCCCCATGTGCCGAACTTGAACATCGGTGGCTAGAACGGGATCAGTGGGTGCCAGAATAGCCCCCAGCAGAATCGCCGCTCCCAGTGGCAAGGCCAGCACGTAATAGCCAAACACAGCGGTCAGGGCGACACTGATGGTCATGGAGATAAGCGCGAGCCGAACGGGGGCATTCCACTCCCGCCATTTGAACGGCATCGGCATTTTCATACCCGCGATAAACAACGATACGAGAACCGCAATTTCAGCGAGCACTTCCAGCAAATGCGCCTGTTCTAACGGATTAAAATGAAATGCTCCCAAAACCGACGGACCAAGAGTTACCCCAATAGCCAAATAGACAATGGAAGGTGTCAGCCGCAGGCGTTGGAGAACGGGCGAACGCAACCCCATCATGATCAGCAGGGTTCCGATCAATACAAACCAGGTAGCGTTGGTCACAGGGATTCATCCGAGGCGGGTTGAGTAGCAGTGTGGCGCATGAAAGCTGTCCGGTCACGAACACAATTCGATGGCACCCACAAAACTGGCGATCACCTCAGCTAAATCGTCATTCCATGTTACGGAACAAAGCTGCCAAAATTGGCGGTTCCTGTAAGCTATGCCACTAAAAGGCACACCGAGTGGCCAGGAACTGTCCATTCCCGACGGGTACTGTGCAGGTAGTGACATCAGCATCTGCCGATACCAACGTCATAAATGAATCCATTTCATCGGCGTGGGACCTGGCGTTATCCACGACAAGAAGCCCGCCCCTGCGTAGTAAACGTTTAAGGGTAGGCCACCAGGCCACATACGCCGAGCGTCTGGAATCCAGAAAGATAAGGTCACAGCTTTCGTCATGCAGGGCGCCGATCAGACCGCCTGCTTCCCCACGCAGCTGGGTGATAAACGCAGAGAGGCCAGAACGTTCAAAGTTCTTGGCGGCGAGTTCAAGCTTGAAGTCAGATTGCTCAATAGTTGTAACGTGCCCGCCAATCTTTTGCGCCGCCTGAGCCAGCCACAAGGTGGAATACCCGTTGGACGTGCCAATCTCAAGCACACGCTGAGCGTTGGTTGCCTGAGTAAGCACCAGCAGAAACTCCCCGGTATCACGGGTGATATTCAGCATTAGCTGTGGGCGCTCGGCGATTGCAGCATCGTTTTCCTGCCCAAATTGTTCTAATTCGACTAACAGCGCTTTTAATGGCTCGATCTGGCCGGAAAGCGAGCTGCCGCTTCCTTGAGGATTTTTAGCCATCCCAAACCTCCTTTTCGTTTGGCTCTTAACCGTTCCTGCTCAAGTGCTTGACCATGGAAAGCGAGTCCCCGGTTTCAGCTTAACGCATCGTGACCTCCGCCAGATGGGTGTCGGTTAGCGGGCCAGAGGCGCCAATGCCAATACCTCCTTGCGCAGCTCCTGCTTCGGCTTCTCCAATGAAGCGCCCCATGACGCGCACTCTTTCTTCTGTTCAGCGTCGTTATCAGCGCTTTCGATGAAGGCATTCAGCCAAGCCTGTCGAGTGCATAGATCCTGAAAGTCACCGAGCAGGCGCTGACGGTGCTTCAATTCTGCCAGAAACGACTTGGGGATCTTTGGATTCAGATCGGCCAGATAACGGATGCGCTTCACGCCCTTGCGAAGTTCGTGCAAAGCAGTGTCAGAGCTATCTGAAGAAAGTGCTGCCAGATCCTCATCGTGACGCGCAATGCGCTTATTGAGCACCGCCTTGATACGCTTGGGCGTCAGCTTGGTAAGCGCCTTACTGACGTCATCGGAAGCGATGAACGTCTGCCAGTTTTGCATTTCCTCAGCGTAGGCTGGCTCGCTTAACTGCTCGCACAGGGCTTGATGCTCTCCGCGCTGGCAATCCTGCAACCATTGCTGCAACCCCTGATAAGTCGCGGAAGAAAGCGGCGGCGGCGTATTGCCAATATCCTCAAGGAACACATCAAGGTCGCGGAGGTCGCTGGTGGCCCTGGCACGGTGCTTGAGCCGCTTGAGCATTTTTTTCAGGCCAGGCACTTTGGTAATGGAACGTATGGATTCCCCCACGGCTCGGCTGCGACGCAGGTTAACCCGGTACTGATGCAAAAATTCAGCATCAACGCCCGCCATCACCCCTGGTTCAAGGGCCCTGACCATCCGGTACTGGTGCGTAAGCATGGCCCGGAGTTGGTTAGAAGTGCTGCCCTTGCGATCAGGTGGCTTGGGGGCAAGACGCTTGAAAAGTGAATAGCTGGCCTCTTCCGGGGTCAGCCGCCCCACCAGCTCCGCACAGCCCTGTTCCATGGCTGACCAGGGCGTATCGGGCAAAGTGAAATGCAGCACGCTGCCGGTAGGCAGCGACGTCGGCGCTGCCTCATCGAGCCAGCGGGCGAGATCAACCAATGCCGGGTTATGACCAATGACAAGCACTTTTTCAAGCTCATCAGGCAGTGCTTTGAGCCATGCAAGCAGCTCTTCACCATCGAAGGTGTAGAGAGCGTCATCAACGTGAAGCTGATTGATGAGTGCTCGTTCGGGCAACTGCGCGGCGATGTCGTCGAGGGTTTCCCGCGTACGCGCCGCCGTGCTGACGTAAACCTGCCCTTCCAACGCTTGCCAGCGCTGTAGCACAGTCACCATTGCCGTCGCCTGACGTTTTCCCCGTTTACGCAACGGCCGTTGTTGGTCGGTCATGTTGCCACTGGGCTGCTTGGCCTTGGCGTGACGCATTACGTAAAGGTGCCGCATGTGTGCCTCCTTATTGCGACATGATTCACAAAGCCTAGTACACACCCCTATGCTAGTGAATTCGTTTACCCGGCTTGACCACCCACCAGCTTGTCAGCACCAAGCCGCCAAATACGCTGTAAACGATGCCAAACACCCAGTCCGGGGCGCTGTAGTAAAGCAGGCTATGCAGCCAATGCTGAATAAAAGACCCGGCATAGGTGGCCGCCCCTGCCTCGGCTCTGAGCGCCATCTCCCAGGTCGTCAGCGGGCAGATCATTCCCAGCCAAGCTTGCCCCACGACGTAGCCGGTGGCGCATAAGTGCACGATACGAAAAACGCGATGACGCACCCACTGCCACGCCAGGAAGTACCCTGCGTAAATAGCCAACAGACCCAATACCACGAAGGCTACAAATAGTACGTGGAGTATCAGGATAGCGTCTGCGAGTAACAGCAGTAGCCACTCTTCAGATATCACGATTCATTCCATAGACGCTTCAGGCCCGCAATGGCAGCGCTGCGCCAATTGTCATGAAAAGACCTCCGCAAACACGATTAAACCCACGCCCGGCACGCTCTAACCAGTGCCGGATACGGCTAGCGGCGCTTGCAAGGATGAATTCCGCCAAAAACTCCGTCATCACGAAGGTCGCGGCCATGATGACAAACTGATGCACCAAGCTATTTTGCGGGTCAAGAAACTGCGGCAAGAAGGCGCTAAAGAACAGCAGCACTTTGGGATTTGTTATCGAGGCAAGCGCCCCTTGGCGGAAAAGCGACCAACCGCTGGTCACCCTTTCGTCAGCATCAGCCGTCGTGGAAATCGGCGGTGAGCGCCATACCTGAATGCCAAGCCAGATGAGATAGGCACCCCCTACCCACTTGAGCACGGAAAGCCACATGACGGAAGACTTGATCAGCGCCCCAATGCCAAACATGCAGAGGGCTATCACGATGACAAACCCTATCGCGCCGCCTGAAATAGTGAACAGCGTCTTGCGGCTTCCGTGAAGCACTCCGTGCGTAAGCGCGAGAAGCCCGTTGGGACCGGGCGAGAGCGACAAGCCCACACAACTGGCGAGATAGATAAACCACATTTCAAGGTGCATTGATAACCCCCTAAATACCCACTAGTGCACACCTACGCCTAGCAAGGTGCAAGCTATCGCTGGCTAAGATCAGGGGTAATCCTGGCATACTTAGTCAATGGGATGCATTTTTCAGCAGTGCGGCAGCTAAAAAACATTCAACACCATCAACCCCGGCAACGCTGGATTTATCCATTTCAACACCACCGCATTTATTCGGCGTTTCAATGCGTTTGCCACTGGCCGCTAGCGACGACAAATGAGCTCTGTGGCGGGCTGACAAGAGTCACCACATACCTAGCTGAACGGCGACCCAGCGCCCTGGTGCCAAGGTGCCGATAAAGGCGCCGACCAGCCCCAGGTAAGCACCTACCATCCAGCCACGATGTTGCTCCACTCTTCCCGTGAGGATAGCCACAACGGCAAAGATAAGGGCCAAGAGAATCCATAAAGCGAGTAGATGAATCGGACCAAGGTGACCGATTACCGGAAGCACGCCCCCACCTAACCAAAAGGAACTCAATGCCGAAAGGGCCATGGCCAGCACCCAAATGCTGCCCATTAACCGGTGGAGTGTCGTTCCCTTGGTCGAGAGCAGTAAAATAGCCCCAAGCGACAGGGCAAGAAAGGAAGCGTAGAGATGCAAGGTTAACGCCATGAAAACCTCCAAGGGCCATATCCGTCATCTGGCAATTATTCAAATGCAACTTGTTGCATAAGACTAGCTTCAACACTTTTGCTATGCAACCATGTGCATAAAGAAACCGCTTCGCATGGCTCCTCATGTCTCTACGCGCCGTTATATTAATCACCCTGCAGCATGAGCCCGGTACCGGCTACGATATCCTTCAGCGCTTCAAGACGGGCCTGTCCCATGTTTGGCAGGCAAGTCACCAGCAGCTTTACCGCGAACTTGACCGAATGCGCGGTGCTGGCCTGCTGACGTGCGAGACAATGCCTCAAGCCGAACGCCCGGACCGCAAAGTCTACCGACTGACCGATGCCGGCCGACAAGCGTTAGACAGCTGGCTTGCCGACCCCCTGGCCGCCAGCCCGGTGCGCCAACCGTTGTTTGCCAAGTTCTTCGCCTGGGAGCACTGGCCAGAGCAGGCCCGCCACCAAGAACTCGCCGCTCTCAAGGAGCAACT
This sequence comes from Halomonas sp. G11, assembly GCF_001663515.1. Classification (NCBI taxonomy): domain Bacteria; kingdom Pseudomonadati; phylum Pseudomonadota; class Gammaproteobacteria; order Oceanospirillales; family Halomonadaceae; genus Halomonas; species Halomonas sp. G11. The sequence continues at coordinate 81,083 of NZ_LYXG01000023.1, read as the reverse complement.
CAAGGAGCGCCTGGCAACCTACGCCGACATTGAACATGAGTGGTTCAGCGACCCAAAAGCGTTAACACCTGGCCAGCGCGCCCCCTGGCACACACTGCGGCTCGGCCAACGCCTGACCGAAACCTGGATAGAATGGCTTGAGGAAGTGATGGAGGAGCAACAGGAGTAGCTGGCGATGAACCTTGGCTTTTCATGTAAACCGAGAGACTGGCAAGCTACACTCACTCAAGGTTTGGAGCCTCCGGAAGGCCCTGAACGATTCAGTTTGGCGCCGCCCTCAAATTCCGGAGCAGTATTCTCCAATCGCGCCCGAAGGCGGGGTAGTTGCGAGGGGTAATGCTGCTGTATGAACGTCACCAGCCCTTCACGAATCGAGCATCGCAGGTCCCAATTCTGGTTGGAGTTAGGTGCACTCATAAGGAAGCGGACCTGTATCGCCTGTTCATTGGAGTCGGTCACCTGAACCGTCGCCACCTTGCCATCCCACTGCTTCATCGTATCCAGCAAGCGCGAGAACTCCTGGCGCAGTGGCTCAATGGGCATGGTGTAATCCACCCAGATAAAGACCGCGCCCTGCAAATCCGCTGTATTCCGCGACCAGTTCTGGAAAGGATTCTCGATAAACCACTGTAACGGTACGATAAGCCGACGCTGATCCCACACCCGCAGGACGACATAGGTTGCGGTCACTTCCTCGACCCAACACCACTCGCCCTCAACAATCAGCACATCATCAATGCGGAACGGCTGGGTGAGCGCAATCTGAATGCCCGATAACAGGTTACTGAGTACCGGCCGTGCAGCAAAACCCAGGACAATACCGCCAACACCGGCAGACGCCAGCAGACTGGCGCCTACTTTCTGTACCGGTTCGAAGGTCATCAGCGCGGCACCAAAGCCCACGATGACAACGAGGACATTCAGGCAACGGACCAGGAAGCGTGTCTGTGTCTCTACCTTGCGGGCCCGTTTCCACTGTCCTTCCAATACCGGATTCAGAAACACGATAACGTCACCAATGACGGAAGTCAGACGAACGGCCGCCCAGGTCAGTGACAGAATCAGTAGCAAAGTGGCTATCTGCTTCAACGGACTCAAGAGCAGCAGGCCATCCGGAGCGCCATCAAGCATAGCCCTGAGTACCAGCAGGCTGATAACCAAGCCCAGCGCCTTGTCAACCGCATCCAGAAATAGCCGGGGGACGGTTCGCCGTTTCGAAAAATGGCGGATCACCGCTAGTGTCAGCCGGTAGAGGAAGTAACTGGCTATGACGGCAAGCAACGTCAAAATGCCCGGCAACATCCAGGCCTGTAAACCAGCTTCCAAAGTTTTCAGCATTGCCCTTCCTTATCGATGGTGGCTCCACCCCGAATAACCTAAAATAGGCGGTTCGGAAAGGCCAGAAAGTCACCCATAGACTTTGATAAACCTCTGCAAGTGTACGCACTTATGGAATTAGCGTCTTCCAAAGATCCTCGTCGGATGTTGCGCCCTCTGCCACACTTGAGTAACTCGCGGACACGCCGCACCAGGCGTTGCGCGTCATGCCTGGCGCACAACCAAGACGCCCCCGGAATTCCGGGGGCGTGGGTGTTGCTAGGCTTTGAATTTACCGAGAGTGTCATTCGCTCTCATTGAGGACCGCTTCCGGGAAGTAGCGACGCAACATCCGGTTCTGGAAGTCGTCCACGAAGCGGCTGTTGATGATGATGATGAACCGCTCGAAGGGTGCCTCGCTGTCGAGCTGTTCGATTCCGTCGACACTGTGGAATAGCCGATCATCGCGCAGATGAAGGATATCACCCGGATCCATGGTGATATCGACCAAGGGTTGCGTGCCGGCCTTGTCTGCGTAGAGGTGGTTCTCAGCGCCCGCCACGTTTTCCCGATTGATGACCAGAATGCTGAGAGCCTTGCAGCCATCGGCATGAATTCCCTGTCCCTGAAGGGGGTCGATGTTGCCTTCTCCGCGAACCCCGGTGATCTGCATCAGAATGGGTTCGTGCGCACCGATACTCCACAGCCTTGCCCAGGCGCGAACGAAGGCCTTTACATCGGGGCGTCCCATGAACTCCCGAGTCAGCGGATCATAGTACCGCAGACGATCCGCCATGCTTTCCGCGTCGTTGAAGGCCCCTCCCTGGGCCATGGGGCATTGGCCCATATCCTCGACATCTCCCTGATCATTCAGGGCAAGCCATGACATCCGTTTCCATCGCTGATTGACATAGGGATCGCGCGGCAGGTCAGCGGTAAATCCCTGCCAGGCGGTCAGATCGATTCGCTCCCGAATATCGGTTTTCGCCCAATCCTGTTGTCTCAGTGCCTCGGTCACTCCCGGATTCCAATAATCGGCAAGTGAATCGGCAGGCATGGAGGTGGGGTCGAAACCGTGCTTGAGGGTATCGAGTTTCATGTTGGTACTCTCCTGTTAACTGGGCAGAATTGCCCGGTGTTGCCGGTGTAAACATCGCGGTCAACAGGAGAAAAATGAAAAGATTTGCAAGGATAAGTCAAAGAAATGTACTAAATAAGCGTGATTTTTTTGAAAACAGTACCAGACCGTTGATGAGGTATATATGTAGGTTTTCCTGCCAATAGGTGTAGGATAATCACAACAAAGTGCCTATCGTTACCATTATGATGATGGCTCTTGACAGTGTTGTTTCTTTAAGTGGATCCCATGACTGCCAGCGATTCCCGACATCACAGAGATCCGGAACGCCTGAAGAAGAACCGCAGGGAGTTTTCCGGTGCGCTCGTGTTGAAGATGTCAAAGACACCTTCGACGGATGGCATCGATTCGCATGATGTCGGCCGGGAGGAAGTCGAGTTAGTCCGTCGCCAGTATCTGGAGAGTGAGCAGCGATTCCGCGCCCTGCTGGAGAGCCTGCCGAAGGTGGCGGTTCAGGGGTATGATCGCGATCGGCGGGTGATTTACTGGAATGAGGGTAGCACTCGTCTCTATGGCTATACCGCTGAAGAAGCGCTGGGACAGTTACTGGAAAATCTGATCATTCCTGCCTTCATGCGTGACGAAATGATCCAGGCGCATGCTGCCTGGATCAATGAAGGCGTCGACATACCCGCCGGTGAACTCGAGCTCAAGCACAAAACCGGTGAACTGGTATCGGTCTTTTCGCAGCATCTGATGCTCAATGAGCATACCGACTCACCCTTGATGTTCTGCGTGGATGTCGATCTTTCCGACCAAAAGCGCGCCCACCGTGACCTGGAATTCGCCACCCGTTTCGACAGGCTCACCCATCTCCCCAACCGCCAGACCTTCGAGGTCGACCTGGACAGTCTGTTGGATTCCAGTCGACGCCAGGGCAATGGCCTGGCAACCATCTACCTGGACATTGATCACTTCGTCGAGATCAATGATGCCCTTGGCTATGATCAGGGGGATCGCCTGCTCGTTGAGCTGACTCGGCGACTGAGAGAGTGCCAGCGAGTCACTGACCTGGTGTCACGTGTCTCTAGCGATGAATTCGTGCTGGCCTTTCCCGGCGTCCACTTGGACCCCGATGTCAGACGGGTCGTGCGTCATGTCCAGAATGTCTTTCGGGAACCTTTCGTCCTGGATGGTCGGGAGCATCATGTCACGGCCTGCCTGGGCGTGGCGCTCTTTCCCGAGAATGGTGAATCGTCACGCGAATTGATCCGTAATGCCGATGTTGCCAAGAATCGTGCCAAACTGGAGGGTCGGGGTGCTGTACGTTTCTTCCAACAGAAACTTCATGATGAGCTGGTTCGCCAGCACGATCTCTCGGCGCGACTTGAGGAGGCCCTGGATAACGGTGAATTCTCCCTCCACTACCAGCCCCAGGTCTCGGCGGTTAGTGGACGAATAGAGAATCTCGAGGCCTTGATACGCTGGGAGCCTGCCGAGGGCCCGACGATCTCGCCTGGGGAGTTCATCCCTCTGGCCGAGCGTTCCGGTTTGATCCATCGCCTGGGCGAATGGGTCATCGAAGAGGCTTGCCGCCAGCAGGTGGAATGGCGTGCCAAGGGGTTTCATGAGCACCGCATCGACATCAATGTATCGGGTCGTCAACTGGTGCGCCCCGATGCCCTCAAGCGCTTCGAGGACTCGCTGCAGCGTCATGGCTTAGGTCCGCGGGATATCGGCATCGAGTTGACCGAGAATGTCCTGATCGAAGCCGACGAGACCGTCCTCGAGGACCTGCGGCGCCTTTATCATCGCGGTATTCGCATTGCTATCGACGACTTCGGGACCGGTTATTCCTCCCTGAGCTATCTCAAGCACTTTCCCGTCACCGCCCTGAAGATCGATCGCTCCTTCATCCACGACGCTCCCACACAGCCGAAGGATCGGGCCATCATGGAAGGTGCCATCTTCATCGGTCACCGGTTGGGGTTGGAGGTGGTGGCCGAGGGCGTCGAGAACGCCGAACAGTTGTCGTTGCTTCTCGAAATGCATTGCGACCTCGTCCAGGGGTTCTTCTTCTACCGTCCGATGCCTGCCAAGGAAATCGAACGCCTGCTGGGCGGTTTTGTGCCTGGTAACGAAGGGCCGTCGAGCTGAACCGCGTGGTGATTTGACGTACAACCCCCAGGCTTTCAGTTGACCGACAGTGCCTTTATCGCACGCCTAGAAACGGCACCCTTGGCCGCCCAGTCATTCGCCCGACGGCATGCCACTACTCGGCTCGGTCAGACTGTCAGCACAGCACTTACCAGCCAGCCGTTGTAGACCACTAACCCCAGCAGTAGCAGGCTCGCTTCGATACGGTTGATCCGTCCCTTTCCGCGAACCCCAAACCCCATGATGAACAGGCCCACTACCATAGCCATCATCACCGGCCAGTCTCGGCGCATGACCTCGGCGGAAAGCGCCTCCATCGGTGCGATAACACCCGCGATGCCCACCACCGCTAATAGGTTGAACATGCAGGAACCCACGACGTTGCCAATGGCAATATCGTGCTCCCCCTTGCGCACCGCGGCGATCGACGATGCCAACTCCGGGAGCGAGGTACCCAGCGCCACGATCGTTAATCCGATGATGAGGTCACTGACGCCCAGGGCACTCGCCACAGAGACGGCACCCCAGACCAGCATCCGCGAGCTCACCAGCAGCAGCGCCAGGCCAACCAGGAGCCACAGGATGGCCCGGCCAAGCGTCATGGCAGGCGATGAAAGTTCCTGTTCAGTCTCCGAGGCTAATGGGTCACCCTTGCCACGCAGTGCTGTCCAGGTCGTCCAGGCCATCAGGCCGAAGAACCCCATCAGTAGCAACACGGACTCCAGCCGACCCAGTTGGTCATTCCAGAAAAATGCCCCAGCCACGGCGCCAAACAGCAACAGCAGCGGTAACTCGCGGCGGATAATCGTCGAATGCACCGCAATCGGCACGATCAGCGCCGTCACTCCGATAATCAGGCCAACATTGTAGATATTGGATCCCAGCGCATTGCCGAGGGCCAGCTCGGGATTTCCCTCCAGGGCCGCCATGATGGACACGACGATCTCGGGCGCCGAAGTACCGAACCCGACGATGACCATGCCGATCACCAACGACGGTAACCCGATGTGCCCAGCCACCGCAGAGGCGCCATCAATGAAGCGGTCAGCACTCCACAGGAGCAGTATAAAACCCAGGATGATGGCCAGAATCGGTAGGATCACGACGTTTCCTCAATCGTTGTGAATGGCACTGTTTGTAACCAGCCCGTCAGATGCCGGTATCTCTATCATGAATAGCGCTCGCTATTGATCTGGCGTGACGGCGAGGATTCACTTGGCGACGGCTGAAGCGGCACTAGTTATTGTCGACTGTGTAACAGCAAGCCGCTAGCGCGTGCGTGATTTTCGCCGGGAGTAGTAGCGCAACGCAAATAGCAGCAAGATGCCAAGCCCCAGACCGGCCAGCGACAGCATGACATCGCGCGGGTCACTGGCCGTCACAAGCGCACCCAACTGGCTGCCCAGCAGGGTGACGGCTGCGAGCCCAGGCACAATGCCAAGGGTTGAACCGACCATGTAATCGCGAAACTTGATGTGAAACGCACCCGCCATCATATTGGTAAGGGTAAAAGGTGCCAATGGGAGCAGGTTAATCAACGTCATTGCACGGATGCCACGACGGGACAGGTAGTGCGAAAGCCCCTTCATGTGTTTGCCGCCATGGTTCATCAACGCCTCGCGTCCCAGGCGATGCCCTACAGCATACGACACTACCGACGACGCCAGCGTCCCCATCGTCGCATAAACAAACCCCCATACCGGACCGAATATCAAACCGGTGACGGCCACCAGGATACTCAGTGGAAACATCACCAAAAGGGCGATCACATAGACGATCGTCACCAGCACAAACACCCAAGAAGAATCTCGCCACTGAGGGGATGCGGCTACCCACGCACGGAGGCCATTGACTGTCACAACGTCATTGACCGTCAGCCATTGCCATAACCCACCGAGTGCAAGCAGCAATGCTAGAACACTCAGCACTATTGTGACGGGACGCACCATCCGCTTTTTCTCCCCAAATTCGATTGCAAACATGGTAAAAAATTGGGTTGTCGACGCGCGGGCACGTTTGTGTCAGCTTATCGCCCCTGTTACCCACCCAGCCAGGAGACACAACGAGTGCCCCGCCAGCGACTCATTTCGTGGTTTTTCTATCTCAACCTTGCCCTTATTGCTGCACTGCTGGGTTACAAAGCTTACCTGAATTTTTTTGAGCAGGACTTTGCCAGCGCTCACGCCGATCAGGTCAACGCCATTGAGTCGATGCTTACCGAACGTGAGACGTACCGTTTTGCCGTGCTGGGCAACATTAACAACTCGGTGGGCATTTTTGAGCGCAAAATTATCCCTCGCCTCAATCGCGAGGGCTATGACTTTATCATCTCGGCTGGCAATGCTGTCGCCAGCGGTGGCGAAGACAAATACCGCGCACTGTTTGGCACTCTCAGTTATTTGGATATGCCATACCTGCTAACCTTCGGCCCCCACGAGGAAAGCCGACTCGGTGGCTTTCGCTTTTACGACCACTTCGGCCCCTATCACTTCAGTTTTGCCGCAGGAAAAAGCCGCTTTACCTTTCTTGACAGCACCGGCACCACCGATTTTGGCTGGCAAATGCGGTGGCTTGATGAAGTGCTCGCCGCACAGCGCGAACCCAACCAGTTTCTGTTCAGCGCCCACCCACTCTACCCGGTGGACCACGCAGGGCTTTTCGGCCTAGACGATGATGACGACTATCACCTTGAGAACCCCGCACGCCAAGGGTTGACCCGCCAGATCGAGCAAGCCGGCGTGGATGCAGTGTTCTCTTCACAGGCGCCGCTGTTTGACCGCCAGCAACATGGGGGCACCACTTACATCACCACCGGCGGGGCTGGCGGATTGGTGCTCAATGATGACCAAAGCTACCACCACTTTGTCTCCGTCAGCGTTGACGGTGATGACATCCAGATTAGCGAACGGCGCCTGGATATCGGCCAGCACCCGATCTGGCGCACGCTGGAAAGTTTGTGGTTTTTTATCTACTCACTGTTTTACGTTGGCTACCTGAACTTCATCCTGATCGTTTCCACGTTTATTGCCATCGCGCTCTGGTTATACAAGCGGATTTTCACCGAGCAGGATTACTACCCAGATTTTGATATTGACCCGGATGCCGGTGGTAATAAGCCACTTCACGTGGCCATGTTCACCAATAACTACCTGCCATTTATCGGTGGCGTACCGATATCTGTTGAGCGCTTAAAACGCGGTTTGAAAGGGCTTCATAATAGCGTCTTGGTCGTCGCACCGGGCTACCCCCATCAGCCTTCCGACGAGGAAGCCGATATACTGCGCCTGTCCTCGCTTTTGCCAATGGGCCGCCACAAAGAGTTTCGACTGGCTAACATTTTCTCTTGGCGTTTGGTCAAGCGTGTGCGCGCCTTTGCTCCGCAGGTGATTCACGTTCACCACCCGTTCTGGATCGGCCGCGCCGGTCAGCTGTTGGGCCGGTTATTGAGAGTGCCAGTGGTTTACACCTACCACACACGCTTGGAGCACTACGCTCACTATGTGCCACTACCAGGGCCGTTGTTTCGCAATTTGATTTCCCATGCCCTGGTGAAGCGCTTTGCCAACGGCTGCGATGCGGTCATTGTTCCCACCAGCTCCGCCGAGGAGTACATGCGGATTATCGGCGTCAAACAACCCATCTTTGTCCAGCCGACGGGTATCGAATACGCGCGTTTTGCCACCGCTGACAGTGCCATGCTCGACACGCTCCGCCAACGCTACCGGCTTGAAGGCAAACGCGTGCTGGTGTCAATTTCACGCCTGAGCAAAGAAAAGAACATCGACTTTATGCTCGATGGTTTAGCGCTTTTACGCGATAGCAGTGAACACAACTTTCACTTGCTGCTGCTTGGCGAGGGGCATGACCACGAGCGATTGCAGGCACGTATCGAAGCGTTAGGCCTTGGCAAGCACGTCACACTGGTTGGCGCCGTCCCTCCAGACGAAGTGGCTAACTACTGCCACCTGGCCGAGCTTTTTGTCTTTGCTTCCCGCTCGGAAACGCAAGGCATGGTGGTACTCGAAGCCATGGCGGCGGGACTACCGGTTGTAGTGATTCGCTCCAGCGGCATCGAGGATATCGTTCAGCACGGGGTTAACGGCTACAAAACCACCCCCGATCCTCAGGCTTGGTGCGACCGTATCGACACCCTGCTCAGCGACGATACATTAAAAGCACGCATGAGCGAGCAAGCCTCGCACTGTGCCGCCGAACACCGTATCGAGCAGTTTGCCACAGCAGTGCTACGTGTTTACCGCTACGTGATCGAAGCACGACGTAAGTCACATGCTGATTAAGCGTGCGAGTCCCGACGACTTAATGGCTTAACTGACCCGGACTTATGACACATGAGCCTGTCGAAATAGCAGTGGCTTTTGTCAAACAACGCAGACTTGACCATAGCGGTAGCAAAAAATGGGAAGAGATGGATATCTATTTACCGCCCATCTATATATATTCCACTCGTCGAACTTCTAACGACGTGGATGAGGGATGCATAAGAGATGAGCCTGGCCGATGTATTGCGTGCTCTTCCTGGTAGCTTGAAAAATCAACGCCCATCCCTAAGTGACATTCTTGACGCTCTCGATGAGCGTGCGACTCCTTTGGTATTAATGCTTTTCGCGATCCCTGCGATTGTGCCCACGCCTGGTATTCCCGCTGGCATGGTGTTTGGGACAGCGCTAGCCTTCATTGGCATGCAGATGGCTGTCGGCGCCAAGCGTATCCGGCTGCCCTCGCGTATTGCCCAACTGCGTATCGGAATTGAGCAGCTGGAGCGGGTCCTGGGCAAGGCAACGCCTCATCTCGAAAAGCTTGAACGGCGCCTGAGCGCACGCCTGGCGTGCCTCAACACACCGCTGGCGATTCGTAGCATCGGCGTCGTCATTTTCATCATGGCCGTGTTGATAGCGCTCCCGATTCCATTCGGTAATACGCTGCCCGGCTTGGCAGTACTGATTTTGTCGTTAGGCCTCGCCCAGCGCGATGGCATCGCTGTCGTCGCGGGACTCGGCCTTGCCCTGATAGCCGGTGTGGTCTCCACAGCCATTATCGGCAGTAGTTGGTGGCTAATCGAAGGCTTTTTCAACGGGCCGCTCATCACATCAACATGATGAGAAAATCATCATGACAATGCGGTGACGGTGATCAGCACGCCCTAGCAGGATTCATCGCTTATAGAGACTGACGGATAGGAGCCCCGCTCAGAAAGCGTACGGAACTTTGTAAAGTGACTGCTGTAATAAAAATGCTGTCATGTTACATGCACTCGAAAGACAGGAGTCAATCGTGATGCCCAAGCTCCATTCACCCTCTTGGCTGATAAGCTTAACGCTATTGCTGATGTTGGCAACGCCAGCGCTCGCCGAACCACGGCTGCCAGACTTTACGGAGTTGGTCGACACGGCCGCGCCTGCCGTGGTCAACATCTCGACCACTCGCGATGTCGACAGGGCAATGACCTCCTCCCGGCAATTCGGCGGAGAGGAGATCCCGGAGATCTTTCGCCACTTCTTTGGCGACCGTTTTCCGATGCCGCCTGGCGGCGCACCCCGTCATGATAACGAGCCGCGTCGGTCACTGGGGTCGGGTTTTATCTTCGATGAAGACGGCTACATCATGACCAACGCCCATGTCGTCAAGGATGCCGACAGAATTCTGGTCCGCCTCAACGACCGCCGCGAGCTTGAGGCAGAATTGATCGGAGCCGATGAGAAGACCGACGTGGCGGTCCTCAAGGTCGAAGCCGACGACCTGCCCACTCTGGAGACGGGCGAGTCCCACGACCTCAAGGTCGGCCAGTGGGTCGCCGCCATCGGCTCGCCCTTTGGCTTTGATCACTCTGTGACCTCCGGCATCATCAGCGCCATCAACCGCACCCTGCCTCAGGATGTCTATGTCCCCTTCATCCAGACCGATGTCGCGATCAACCCTGGCAACTCGGGCGGGCCTCTGTTCAACCTGGATGGCGAAGTCGTGGGCATCAACTCCCAGATCATCACCCGCAGTGGTGGTTACATGGGCCTTTCCTTCGCCATCCCCATCGATGTGGCGATGGATGTTGCCACACAATTGCGTGAAGACGGTTATGTGAGTCGCGGCTGGCTCGGCGTCAGCATCCAGCCGGTGTCCAAAGACCTGGCTGAATCCTTCGGTATGGAACAGGCCGAAGGCGCCTTGATCGCCGAACTCGAACCCAGCGGCCCAGCGGCGGACAGTGGCCTTCAGGCAGGCGACGTCATCCTGGAAGTCAACGGCCAGGAGGTGGACCACTCCACCACGCTGCCGCGCCTGGTCGGTAAGACGACACCCGGCGAAGAGGTCGAGCTCTCCATATTGCGCGACGGCCAGAATGAGACCGTCACGGTAGAGGTTGGCGAGTGGCCGAATGCCGGTCCTCATCAATCAGACGGCGATCCGCTTCGACTCGGCATCGCGGTCCAGCCGTTGAACGACATGGAGAAACGTCAGCTCGGCATCGAACATGGGGTACGCATCGTCAGGGTCGACCCGACCGGACGCGCCGCTGCCGCTGGCATTCGCCCCGGCGATGTGCTGGTCAGCATCGGCCAGCAGCCGATTGAGAGCCCGGGCCAGTTGAAGGAAATGCTGACCAATCTGTCTGGCGATCAAACGCTGCCTGTGCTGCTCAATCGCGAAGGCCGCGCCTACTTTGTCGCCATTCGCCTTGGCGACGAGGACTGACGTCTGAGAGAAAGCTCACCCCGTCAGCGCATCGGTGGCCCGTATCACCGATGCGCTTTTTCATAGCGGCTCGAGGCGGTGGCCACCGAGGGACTCATCCCTCGCCATCACGCCGAATCCCAGGAGACACGAGTCACCGACAACGCCGAGGCTGTGAACATCCCCTCATTCGATTTTATTAGCATTTGCTATACCTCATCTATAAAACATCCAGTCGAAACAAGGAACGGGGGGTCGTAGCAAGAATATGTTGGCGATCATCAGCATCGCTAATCCAGTGATTGAGCCAACCGTAAGTATCGCGGTAAGTATGCTTATCCTCATGGCGTGTCCACGGCCAATCGCTGCCCCACACCAATTTATCGCGCCCAAGATGATGTAACAGCGCTTGAACATGCGGCTTTAGATCGGCCACCGGTGAACGATAGGGAGCCGAGAGCTTCACCCAGGTACGTTCTGCCTGCCCGGCCTCAAGCAGCAGACGACACCCGGGATCTTGCCTAGGGACGGCTTCGACAGGCAGTCCAATATGATCGATGACTAACTTCACGCCATGCTCATGTAACGCTGGAAAAATTTCAGGCAGCCGATTTCCTTCCAGGTGTAGCTCAAGATGCCACTCCATGGTTTTCAGATGATCCAGAAAATCTATCCATTGAGGATCCTGGAGGTTTGGCAATGCGCTTCGCCCCTCAATGAGATTCCATCTCACCCCCACAATACCAACAGCATCAAGAGCGGCTATTTCCTCAAGGGTTGTCTCCTTGGCTAGCTGAACGACACCGCGATATGAATGATCAAGCTTGGCAAGAATTTCAAGCAGTTGCCGATTGTCATTACCCAGAAAGCTCGGCTGGACCAATACGCCGCCACTTAATTGGCAACTGGCGAGATTCTCTTGCCAGTCCGCAAGCGACGCAGGACGTGAGGGGCTGTAGTTAGAGGCTTGGACATTGTTCACAGGCCCGTAAACATGAGCATGACAATCAAAACCTGCTTTCACTTTTGGCACCTCATAACGTTATCCCTGGAGATTTCTCATCGGCTAGCTTGTTATACATAAGTCTAGTTCTCTAGAGAACTGGTTGACTGGAAGTATACACGGGTCTTCAATGACCTCAAGAAATCAACGATAACCATTGGGTGACCCTATGCAATCCAGATTCACTACTGATACGGACGGAAGATTACCTCTGTATGCCAAACTCCGCGATCAATTAGGGTCAAGGATTGCCAATGGGGAGTGGAAACCTGGCGACATGATCCCCTCGGAGAACCGTTTAGCCGAAGAGTATGGCGTTGCTTTGGCCACCATGCGGATGGCAATGAAGCAGCTTGTCGATGAGGGGCTGCTGGATCGTCGGCGAGGCACTGGTACCTTCGTTAAGCAACCTGCGTTCCGAGCCGATCTGTTTCGCTTCTTCCACGTGCATGACGTGGACGACCCCGATATCCCCGTCATACCAGAAAGCCGAATTCTTAGCTGCCAGAAAGTCCCCCTTCCCCCAGAGGCACAGAAAGCCTTTGGCGAGGACCCAGTCAGCCAATGCGTAAAACTGGAACGTGTTCGCCTCTGGTCAGGCGAGCCGCTGCTGTTTGAAGAAATTTACCTACGCCTGCCCGATTTCGAAGAGCTCTTGTCACTAAATCTGAAAGCGACGGGCCCTTTGTTATATCCCGTATTTCTCGAAAAATTCGGGATTCTAATCTCGTCGGCCACCGACGAGCTTTCGTTTGGCATTGCTACCGAGACCAGCGCCAAGCAATTGGAGCTAACACCAGACGCACCGGTCGCGGTCATCCAGCGCATTGCCCGCAATCCCGCAGGAAGAGTCATCGAGTTTCGCCGCGTACACGGACGGCCTGAGCGCTTCCGTTACCGTGTCACGCTCGGCGATCAACCCGCATGACAGCGCTCCTGATACATCCATTAACTCGCTTCATTACCTAAAAAGGTATCTAACAATGAAAAGATTACAGCTTACATCTGTTGTTGCATTGTCAGCATTGACTGCCATGCCGATCATGGCTGATGACTACCCGAACCGTCCCATTGAAATCATCGTACCGGCACCTGCTGGCGGCGGCACTGACAACGTTGCCCGCATGCTCAACCAATACCTTCAGGAGGAATTGGGAGAGTCCTTGGCCGTGCTGAATGTCGCTGGAGGAGGTGGTGCTATTGGGGTGAACCAGATTGCTCGGGCTAAGCCGGATGGCTACACACTACTCTCTACCTGGAATAGCCCTATCACCACTGTGCCGCACATGCAGCGTGTTCAATACTCGTATGAGACATTAACTCCCATTATCAGCACTTCACAGAGCGCTTACACCATGTGTGTAGCGCCGGATTTCCCCGCTGAAACGGGTGAGGAATTCATTGCCGAACTACAAAGCAACCCCGGCCAGTACGCCTATGGTAATGACGGTGTTGGGGGAACCATGCGTTTGGCGGCAGAACGTATTTTCGAAGCCACGGACATTGAAGCACGTCCCATTCCGTTCAGCGGCGCCGGTGAGACACTCCAAAACTTCCTTGGAGGCCACGTTGACATCTACGGTGGCTCCATCACGCCGGTACTTCCCTATGTAGAAGAAGGTAAGGCGAAGTGTCTGCTTGTGACATCCGCCGACGATAACGAGGCTCTCCCCCAAGCATCAGGCCTTGCAGCACTGGGGCATCCTGAGCTGGAAACCGTGCTGTGGCGCATGATGCTGGCACCAGAGGGTATGGAGGAACAGCGCGTTAACGTCATCGCCGATGCCGTTGCTAGCGCTGTAGAGCATCCCGAGTTCCAAGCGTTCCTGGCTGCTCAAGGTGAAACACTCAACCTTGTACGGGGTGAGGCGCTCCGCGAGCGTCTGCAGCAGGAAACCGAAGCGATTGGCGAGACACTCGACAAGCTTGGGCTTAAGAAAAACTAATCCATGCTGACTGGACGGTAATTTGCTCATGAACTTCAGAGATATTATCTCTGGCATCGCCTTCCTCATCCTCGGCTGTTCAGTCGTCTGGGTGGGGAATGGCTTTGATGCCGGCGCCGCTTACGTCCCCATGGGTGTTGGCATTCTGATATGCCTTTTTTCACTTCCTCTGATCTTTAAGGGCGTTATGCAGAGATTGAGGACAACTGAGTCGAGCAGCAGCGCTGTCGCCTTAATCGATCACCCTGGACGGTTTATGGCAACAGTCGCCTGTTGCCTGATCTATTACTTGGCCATGCCAACAGTGGGTTTCTACACCACTAGCACCCTGTTCATCATACTACTGGCGCTGGTACTCGGTGAAAGGCGTCCCAGCGTGGTTCTGGGTATTACGGTGGGCTTCATCATCCTGTTATACGGGTTGTTTGCGATCGTGCTGAAACGCCCCTTGCCCGTCGAGTTTTTCCTGGCTTCCTAAATAGGGTGACACGCTATGTTTGATTCCCTGTTCAACGCACTCCCCGTAGTACTGCAGTTTGGCTCCCTGGTCAGTCTGTTAGTGGGTACGCTGGTGGGCATCTTGATCGGTGCTCTACCCGGGCTCAATCCAGTGATGGCCATCGCTCTGATGCTTCCCCTGACCTACGGCTTTGATCCGGTGATCGCTTTAGGGTTGGTGGCAGGTATCTATAATGGCTCGATGTACGGTGGCGCCATTCCGGCCATCTTGCTGAAAATACCGGGAACGCCAGCTGCCATCGCGACGACATTCGATGGTTACCCCATGACACGTAATGGTCAAGGCGGGCTGGCCCTCAAGACGGCGTGCTGGTCGTCAGCCATTGGGGGAATCATCAGTGCCATAGCGCTAATGACGCTAGCCCCTCTTTTGGCGCAAGTCACGCTCGCTTTTGGGCCCACCGAATATTTCTGGGTTGCCGTTTTTGGTCTGGTAAGCATCGCCGTGCTGGTGGGCAGTGATATCAGCAAGGGCATGCTCAGCGCCCTATTTGGCATCGTCATTGGTCTGGTGGGGATCGACACCATCAGCGGTATGGAGCGTTACACTTTCGGGTCGCTCTACCTCAGCGGTGGATTCGACCTGATCATTGTGTTGATTGGCCTCTACGCGATTCCACCAGTGCTGGAAATGGCCGAGAAACGCAACGCCACCTACTACGATGAAGGCAGCTTCAAAGTCGATGCCAGTGGCAATGCACTGGCATTGATACGTCAGCACTGGCGTACCTGGACGCGCTCATCGCTGATAGGCGTCAGTGTGGGCATTTTGCCAGGTGCTGGCGGCAATCTGGCGGCATTGTTGAGTTATAACGAAGCGAAGCGCAAATCCGCTGACCCCGACTCTTTCGGTACCGGCAATCCAGTGGGGGTTGCCGCCGCCGAATCAGGTAACAGTGCCGACAATGCGTCTGCGATGATTCCGTCCCTGACGTTGGGCATTCCAGGCAACCTGGTCGCTGCACTGGTGCTCGGCGCGCTGATGATTCATGGACTTCAGCCCGGGCCACAACTGTTTACGAAGTCGCCTGATGTGGTCTTCGGTTTCATGTGGCAGATGCTGCTGACAGCAATGTTACTACTGTTACTGGGTGGCATGGTGGCTACCCGCCTTTTCGCCCAGGTCTTGCGCATGCCGACCGCCCTATTGGTTCCCACAACCTTGGTGCTCATGGCGGTGGGAGTCTATACCGTCAAGGGTAACATGACGGACCTGTATGTTATGTTAGGGTTTGGGTTGCTCGGCTATTTACTCCATCGACTCGCCTTTCCACTCGCACCCGTTGTGCTGGGGGTGCTGTTAGGGCCGATGGCAGAACAAAACTTACGCTTGGCAATGCTGCTCTCGCAAGACGACGTGGGTTCCCTCTTTACGCGCCCTATCTCGCAGGGGATTATCGCACTACTGTTATTGGTCGTGTTTTCACAGGTTTGGAAAAAGTTACGGAAAGGTCGTCAGGGTTAAGTAGGGGCTCGACCTCAAGCAAACAAGCAGGCATGGTAGATATTATCATTTACTATCAGCAAACCAACGGAGGTTACGCCAATGCCGCACTATCTTACTCAAACCCTACGCATGATGGGGCTATTATCGATCTTGGTGTTTTCACCCAACGCCTTCAGCCAACAACAACCGGGGACAGCTTCCGGTGATAATGTCACCACCGAGTCGTTCCAGGACTGGGAGGTCCGTTGCCAGCGTAATGCCGAGAGTCCGACCCCTTGTGCGATGGTGCAATTGGTCACTCAACCTGGCAGCAACCAGCCATTGATGCAGGTAGTGCTCGACTACCCGCCCCAGATCGATGGCCCGGTGATGAGCTTCTTCGTGCCGCTGGGGGTACGTCTGTCCGCGGGCATGCAGTTGAGTGTGGATGACGGTGAGCCCATCCAGTTCCCCTATCAGGTCTGCCAGGCGCAAGGGTGCCGTGCTGATGTTCCCATTGAGCCGTCGATGTTGCAGCAACTCCGTAGTGGCACTTCGGCAACCCTCAGCATGATTGATCCACGCGGTGAACGCATGGATCTAGATATTTCGCTGATCGGCTTTACCGACGCCAGTAGCCGCATCGCTCCCTGATCTTGGGAGCCTTACCAGACAAAACCGGCCCACGAAGGCTGGTTTTGTCTACCCAGCCGCTGTCAGCAGGCCCCAGACCCGAACCGTTGTACTTAATACAGATCAACACATCTTTCTACCAGTCAGTCGGCGCGAATTGTGAAAGCCTGGGTAAGCGAAATTGGCCTACATGCATGCTCCAAGACATACCCATGGAGATGTTGCTTCAAGCTAGCAATCATTCCAGCGGAAGCGACCCGCGCTTCTGCTTTATGGGGTAGCTCTTAGCAGTTCAGAAAACGCGTGAGGTAGGAATTCATCGATGTAGCTGTCATTGAACTCAACTAGCCGCGCCAACGCCTCGGGATCGGGTAACTTGAT
This sequence comes from Halomonas sp. G11, assembly GCF_001663515.1. Taxonomy (NCBI): domain Bacteria; kingdom Pseudomonadati; phylum Pseudomonadota; class Gammaproteobacteria; order Oceanospirillales; family Halomonadaceae; genus Halomonas; species Halomonas sp. G11. The sequence goes on along the minus strand of NZ_LYXG01000023.1, from coordinate 63,936 downwards.
ATGCTGGCGATCTCGAATCACAAGCCCCTCCTCCCGCAGCATCGAGAAGGTCCGGCTCACGTGTACCGGGCTCATCCCCAGCGCATCGCCGATCAGCTCCTGAGTGAGCGGCATGAGAAAGCTATTGTCCTCCACAGCTCCAATCCGCTTGAGTCGCAGATAGATCTCGTAGAGAAAGTGTGCCAGCTGCTCATGAGCGGCATACTTGCCAAGGTAGACCAGCCGCTCGGAAAGCAACGCTTGCTGACGCATCGCAGTGGCCATGATCCCGACAGCCAAGCTTGAACGCCCAAAGAGTTCAAAAAGCTGCTGATAAGAGAACGGATAGATCACACCTTCATTTATCATCGCAGCACTTGCCAGTCGACGGGTGAAGCCAAAATCGCGAATGCCGATGATATCCCCGGGGAGGTAGAACTTTAGAATCTGCTTCGAACCATTTTTCAAGTTGCGATAGGAGTATCCCCAACCTTCCTTGACCACGCAGAACAGATCAGCATGCCCGTTCTCCAGCCACAGCACCTCGCTGGCTGACATGTGCCGAGGGTTAAGCTCAAGTTCCAGCAAAAAGGCTTTGTCTTCATTTGACAATGCCCCTTGGCTGCTAAGGCCCCGCATGACGACTGTATCGAGGAGAGCCACTCTATTACCTCTCAGGCAAATGATTTTTTCACCTTATTCTAATGCATATGCCTACTCGCTCACTTAACATAGGTTATGGATAATCCGCATTATCAAGCAGTTGAGTAAATTCCTGCAGAGCGGCGACAGGAAAGACCTTTGAGCCACACTTGGCGATGGGCCAGCTTGAATTTCGATAATCAGGCTAGGAAGTTGCTTTGTCCACTTCCAGGCGGAGCGGCGTCTCTGATCGCTGTAAGACTGCGCTTGTGAGGGTTCATACCCCTTGGCACCCGAATTATATCTCTGCTCACGGCTCACGGTACTGTTGTGAATGCCAAGCTGTGGAGCAATCTGACGTTGGCTCAATCCTACATCCCTATGGGCAAAAATTTGCTATCGTTGTGCCAGGGTCAGTTGTCGGTATCCCATACGCTGCTTCACTTTGGTCAGTCAGGCGGAGAGGATACCGCTGTTGGCCCCTCCTGCCTCTATCGTATTATCCAAAGTGCTGCAGTTATTCTATGAATTCAGGAATCCAAATCAGCTGACTGACTAAGGAATAGACAATGAAAATTAGCGCCCGTAACGTATTAAAAGGCAACGTTCTTGCAGTGAAAGACGGGGCTGTAAACTCTGAAGTAACAATGGAACTGTCTGGAGGGGAGACACTGGTCGCGGTAGTGACGTGTGATAGTGTCAAGAACTTGAATTTGGCTCCAGGAAGTGAGGCCATTGCGCTTATTAAAGCACCTTGGGTCATGCTGATGACCGAGTCTGATGATGTGCGCCTATCTGCACGCAACTGCCTGAAAGGGAAGGTCCTTAGCGTTAGCGATGGTGCTGTCAATGCCGAGGTCATATTGGAACTGCTGGGGGGTAGCCGAGTATGCTCTATTGTCACCCGTGATGCAGTGGAAGAGTTGGGCTTGGAGCCTGGCGTTAACGCTTCGGCGATTATCAAGGCCTCACACATTATTTTGGCGGCCACTGCCTAACAACTTTTTCTACGCCACCTTTCGGCTACGCTCCCATGCAGCTCTAATCGTTTCCGCACCGACACCGGCTAATAATCCAAAAAATGGATCAGTCCAGACGGTAATCAACGCGGTGATGGCGATAACAGGCCAGCACGACGGTTTGGCTGCCCTAAGGCGCTTAGTGAATGCGAGCTCGAAGGCGGCCAATAATAACATTGCTCCTAGACCTGCCATGGGAATAGTGCCAATGGAGGCAAGCCCTCCCGGTACCATGGCGGTCACAAGCAAGCCAATTCCCAGCAATACGGGAGCCGTGCCTGTGCGGGCTCCGAAACGATAGTGCGCCGCTAAACCGCCCGCTCCATGGCACATAGGCAACGCACCGAGGGGGACCATAAACAGATTGGCCAATCCAGTGCTCACCGAAAGCCGAGCTGGCGAGACACGATGAGCTTGCTCGCCGAAGTAGTCTTCTGCCATTAACGCTGTGAGCAAGATGGCATTGGTTAATGTAAGCGCCAACTGTGGCAACACCAACATGGAAAACCCTTGCTGCCAGTTGGTTATATTCGGTAGCTCAGGCCAGGAAAAAGTGAACGAATGGGTTATATGGAGCGACAAGCTCGGAGCCCCAACCAATAAGCCGATTGCTATTGACGCACAAAGCCCTATCAGCGCCGCTGGCATGTTCGGCAACATCTTTAGGGTAATGATCAACACGGTTAACGTAGTCAATCCCACCGCCCAGGAGGTCCCTATCAACCCCAGGCTCATGTTGGCCAGTAAAATCCCCAGCCCTAATTGTAGGCCGGTTAACACGGATCTTGGTAAGAGACGTGCCAGCCAATTAATCCAGCCGATCGAGCCCAGTAACAACAATATTACGCCGATCAAAACACCGCTTGCGACCAGGCTCTCAGCACTCACCTGGGTAGTAAGTAACACGGCAGTGACGGCTTTCATCGGCTGTACCGGTATCGGAAGACGGTAATACAGACCCGTTGCAATGTAGAACGCCGCAAACCCCAAGAGCACAGGTATTGGGGCTAATCCCGCAACCCCAATAGCTCCTAGGCTCAATGGAAGCAAGGTACCTAAATCGCCCAGCGCGCCGCTGGCATCTTTCAATAAATTATTTTTCGATGAGGGCATACGGGTTTACTCGGCAATCACCTTTCCATTAGCAGGAAGTTATTGATCTCTTGAGGCTTGTAAAGCGTCTATTCCCCAAGCGCGTTGGTCATAAACACGCTCAGGAAAGCCGGTGGCTTGGCAAAAATATTGCCCCACGCATAAAGTCAGGTGCTCGATTTCGAGCACTGTAATGCCGAGATGCTTTTATTATGCATAAAGCTGTATTAATTCCACCGCTGAATACAGATAAAACAACCAAGGTAGATAATGCAACCCAAAGGCATGCGAACACAATGCACCAGCGTGCCTTACTTTATTGAGCCGAACACTACGTTGAGTGTTGGACATAAGGGGGCAGAAGCCTCGTGACCATCAAAACCATGCTACCGGTCAGGCTCAAATAACGGGATATCCTCACCCTCAACACTGCCGCAAAAAATCTTGCTAATCAGTGTATCCCCGCCCTGCGGGTTTTAATTGCTTTGCCGCTGGTAGACAGGCGTCGCCCATGCTTTCCGTGGAAGGTGGCGCTCGCCTCTGATCGACGGCATCGCATCACTGTGCCAAGATCGTGATGTGTCGAAGACCTGCAAGAGGAGCGCCAAACCATCATGCCTGAGGATTCCTTCTGGTTGGAGCTGTTGAGCAACCGTCTGGTGAGCTCGGTTGCGCTCGTGGCGATTCTCATAACGCTGCGTATCCTTGCCGTGCGTGTCATTCGCGGGCGCCAAGAGATTCTGTCCGATTACCGGCGTGCGTGGCTGGCCCGAATTCGCAATGTGGCCGTCATCCTGACGCTGCTCGGCCTGGCGTTGATCTGGCTGCCTTCCCTGCATGCCTTTGCCCTTTCCATTACCGCTTTTGCCGTGGCCTTGGTTATTGCGACCAAGGAGCTGATTCTGTGCCTTTCGGGCACCGTGCTGCGTATCGTCAACCAGCCGTTCGAGATTGGTGACTGGGTCGAAATCGGCAGCCTGCGTGGTCAGGTGGTCGACGAGACCATGCTGGCGACGACTCTGCAGGAAATTGGCGGCGCGGTGGGCCGTTTTGAATACTCCGGCAAGACCATCGTGGTGCCCAACAGCGTGTTCTTGACCACCCCGGTTCAGAACCAGAACTTCTTCAAGAAGTGGGTATATCTTGACGTCTGCGTGGTGTTAGAGGCCGACGTGGATATGCGATCCGAACTGTCGGCGCTTGAAGACGAAGTGGCCTCCCTGCATGCGCCGCATTCCGAATTGGCCCAACGCTACAGCGAGGTCATCAGAAAACGCAGCGGCGTCGACATCGCTGACCCCCAACCCCGCGTGACCCTGACGACCACGGACATTGGCAAGCAGCGCATTGGCGTCACGCTTTTCTGCCCCACGCCAAGCGCCTTTGAAATGGAACGCGCTATCAACGATGCCGTACTGCGCCGCTATTGGCATTTGCGCACGACATCGAATGCCTCAGCCCCAGCATAACCAGCTACGCCAGCCCGCTAGAAACGCTGGCAGCGGGCCACTCCAGTAGTGGCCCTATGACTATTACCAGGGATGAGGTGCCCCTCATCCAAATTGATGACTTAAAATTCTTCCCACTCCAGTTCTGCTACTTTCTTGGTGCTGGCAGGCTGGCCAAGTGAGGGGCGCGCCGGGTTGCTGGCGATTGCTCTTGCCGCCGGTTTGCGAAGCGGCAGCGCTGAAGAGGCGACGCCACACTGCAGTTTGAAGATAGCCACCGCGGTTTCAAGCTGGGCGGCCTGGTCTTCCAGGGACGCAGCGGCGGTCGCGGCTTCCTGAACCAAGGCGGCGTTTTGTTGAGTTACCTCGTCCATCTGTGAAACGGCCTGGTTCACCTGTTCGATGCCATCGCTTTGCTCTGTGGATGCCGCCGAAATTTCATCCATGATGTCAGCAACGCGCTTAACGGACGCCATGATCTCTTCCATTGTCTTACCGGCTCCTTCCACGAGGGTAGACCCCTGATGCACCTGGCCTGCCGATGTTTCAATGAGGCCTCTTATCTGCTTGGCGGCATCGGCGCTGCGGCTGGCAAGATTGCGCACTTCCGTGGCAACAACAGCAAAGCCGCGGCCTTGCTCACCCGCACGCGCTGCCTCGACAGACGCATTAAGGGCAAGGATATTGGTCTGGAAGGCAATCGAGTCGATCACGCCGATGATGTCGCTGATCTTTCTGGAGCTTTCCGAGATGCTATGCATCGTGTCGACGACTTGGCCGACCGCGTCACCACCCCGCGCTGCGGTGGCAGAGGCATCGCTCGCTAGCTTGCTACCCTGACGGGCATTGTCTGAATTTTGCTTCACCGTTGCGGTGAGCTGTTCCATGCTGGCAGCGGTTTCTTCCAGCGACGCGGCTTGCTGCTCCGTGCGTGATGAGAGGTCGGCGTTGCCCATTGAAATTTCCCGCGCCCCAATATGAATCGAGCCACTGCTGTCACGCACGCTCGATACCGTTTGAGAAAGTCCTGACTGCATATACTGCATGGCTGCGAACAGTTGGCCGATTTCGTTTCGGCCACGATCCGCGATCTTGTGCGATAAATCGCCCTGGGCAATGCGCTCAAAGTGGTGAACGGCTTCCTGAAGGGGGCGAATGACCACGCGCATCATACCGACTCGCACCACAACGACACTCAGAATGACCAGCAACAATGCGCCGATCCCTACGTACTCTGACGTCGTCATGGTTGACTGGTAGCCTGCCATCAACTCACTGCCCCGGGCTGTGGCATAGTCGATAAAGGCTTCATTGGTTTCGATATAGGCAAGATTGAGCTGGTCGCCTTCGCGCTTGGCCGCTCGATAGGCACGTTCATCATTGCGGTTAAGTGCTTCGTACTGAGGTATCAGGCCTCGCGAGAGCAATTGAGTAAAAGCGGTCTCGATCGCGTCTGCGTAAGGCTTGCCTGTTTCTGACTTGGGCACAGCCAAAAAGGCATCAAAACGCTGCTGGGCCATCTGGAGGGTCTGCCCTGCCTGGTCAAGATAGCGTTCTGCGAGCGCCTGGTCTCCCTCGTTCAGCGCGTCCAGATGGTTCATAAAAAACAGCTGTGTATCGGCAATATTCACCTGCGCCCGATTCAAAGAATTCAGCTGTTGGACATTGATGCGGTTGAGCTCATCAATCGAACCAGCGCCCAGCATGCTGGTTTTGTAGCCAAGCCCCGCCACGACCAGAATCAAGGTGGTAAACAGGCCTAGCACGACCGTCAAGCTCGCCTTGACGGTTAATTTTTTCAATAGATTATGCATCTTCGTTCTCTACGAGAGGGAATCATTCAAGGTGAATGCATCCAGCCAATGGGAGGGCACCTCGTAAAAAAAGTATTTAAAATACTGGTTTATGCGAGGTTAAAGAGAATATCGGCGCCAGGTGCATAAAATTGAGTTAAAAAGACGGCATTTCTGACAATATTGACCTGTGTCAATTAACGATGACAGTCACCCTGGACCGTTACCGACCTTCAACTCTGGGTAATGAACACGGTAAGCTTGTCGCCATACTCGCTGCAGATGCTGTCTCGATGATGACTCCCCACTGGATACTCGGCCCTGGTGCCATTGGCCGCCTGTTGGCCCATTCGCTGTCGCCCATAGGTGACGTCACCCTGGTTGGCCGCCGGGCGCTGGCTGAGCCGCAATGGCTGACCACGCCAGAAGGCGAGCGGCGCCCTCAGCGTTTAAACGCGCTTACCGTTGATCAAATGGCATCTGCAGCCCTGCCTGCGCCTGGGTTTGTGCATATCACCACCAAAGCCATGGCCGCTGAAGCGGCGCTTGAAAGCATCTCGCAGGTTATCCCCTCGACGACCCCGCTGGTGCTCTGGCAAAACGGCTTTTTGGCCCAGCCGCGGATTACCCAGGCGTGGCCGGGCCCTGTGCTAAATGCCACCACGACCCAAGGTGCTTATCTGAGCGGCGATGCTGAGGTGGTGCATGCGGGGCGCGGGCACACCTTTATCGGCGATCTGCATAACCGGCACCCTGCCCTGGCGAAAACGCTGGTGCAGACGTTGGCCCAGGCTGGGTTTGATGCCACGGCAGTGGACGATATCCGCCAGCGGCTTTGGCAGAAGCTGGCAGTCAACGCCGCCATCAACCCGCTAGTGGCGCTGCATGGCGTGCACAATGGAGAATTACGCGGCGCCGAGTATTCGGGCCGCGTGGCGTCTGTGATCACCGAAGTGGCGATGATACTGCAGGCAGAGGGCATTCAGCCGCCAAACGCGGGCCAAGGCGACGCCGCGTGGCGGGCGCTGGTATGGCAGGTGGTGGACAATACCGCGGGCAACAAGGCCTCGATGCTTCAGGATGTGGAGGCCCACCGCCCCACCGAGCGCGGGGCGATCTTGGGGCCGTTAATCGAAAGTGCAAAGCACCATAGGCTGCCATGTGAGGTTCTACAAGCGCTTGATTCCGAGCTAGCGGCATTGGAAGCCAGTTACCTGAGCCCTCACTAAGTACAAAATCCTAGGCCAGCACTGGATACAGCGAGCCCACCAGCAACACCGCCATGGTGATATTGAACGCCCGGTTGCGCCTGGGGCTGGTCAGCCACTGGCGCACCACCAGGCCCAGCCAGGCCCAGATCGAAATCGCGGGAAAGCTGACCATGGCAAATACACTGGCCACCATCACCACGGAAAGCAGGGTTCTGTCCGGCGCGTAGAGGGTGATGGCCGAAAGGCACATTGCCCAGGCTTTGGGGTTCACCCACTGAAAGGCAGCCGCCTGCAGGAACGTCATGGGCGTGCCCTTTTCATCCGATGCCTTGAGCGGCGCGGCGTTGGCGATCTTCCAGGCAAGCCAAAGCAGGTAGGCAATCGATACCGCCTGCAGCACCTTGCTCAGCAGCGGATAGGCATCGAAAAGCGACATGAGTCCGCCCCCGACTACCAGCACCATCACGCTGACGCCCACCATAATGCCAAGCATATGAGGCAGGGTTTTCCTGAAGCCAAAGTTCGCGCCTGAAGCCATCAGCATCAAATTGTTGGGCCCTGGGGTCACAGTGGTGACAAACGCAAAGGCCGTTAAGGCAGCCAATACCGATATGCTCATTCTCGCTGTCTCTTTTGGGTGAGTATGCGTAGAATTTTACGTGCTCGAATGCGCAATATGGTGCCTAATATCCATTTAAATAACCGCTTTCCGCAAGAAAATATGAAAATAGATACCCTTGACAGAAAAATATTGCACGAACTCAAGCGTGATGGAAACCTGAGCAACGTTGAACTTGCCAAGCGGGTCAACCTTTCTGCCTCGGCATGCCTGCGCCGGGTGCAGGAGCTCGAGAAAAACGGAGTCATTCTCGGGTATCGGGTAATCACGGCGCCAGAGGCGATGGGGCGAGGCTTTGTGGCGTATGTCACGGTGGGGTTGGCAATACATACCAAGGCGGCTCAGGAGGGTTTTGAGCGGGCGATGGCCGTGGCCAATGAAGTAGCGGAATGCCACAACATCGCCGGCCCGTTCGAGTATCTGCTGCGCGTCGAAACCCGCGACCTTGCCAGCTACAAGCGCTTTCATACCGAGGTGCTGGGCACCCAGCCTCATGTCAGCGCCATTTCCACCCTGATTGTGATGGACTCGCCCAAGGACGAGCGCGGCTAGGGGCGGCCGACGAGCCCATCACTTGCCTGCGCGTTATGCGTTACCGTCTTTGTCCTGATAGAACCGCATCAGACTCGAGAAGTCGAGCTTGCCGTTACCGCCTGCTTTATGGAAGGTAAACAGCGAGCGGGCGGCGGAGCCCATGGGCACCGGCGAGGCGCTTAGCTGGCTGACGTCCATGGCCAGGCCCAGGTCCTTGATCATCAAGTCGACTAAAAAGCCGCCTTGGTAGCCTTTCGATGCCGGGGCATTTTCCATTACGCCCGGGTAGGGGTTATACACATTGAGCGCCCAGTTACCACCGGAGCTTTGTTTCATGATCTCTGACAGTACTGCTGGGTCGAGGCCGTTTTTGACGCCCATGTTGATCGCTTCGCAGGTACCCGCCATCAGGATCGACAGCAGCATGTTGTTGCATACCTTGGCAATCTGCCCGGCGCCATGATCACCGGCGTGGAAGATATTCTTACCCATGGCGTCCAACACGGGTTCGGCCTGTGCGAACTGAGCCTCACTGCCACCCACGATAAACGTCAGCGTTCCTGCCTGGGCGCCGCCCACACCGCCGGACACCGGCGCATCGACAAAGCCAATCCCTTTCGCCTCACCCAGCGCCGCCACGTCTCGGGCGGTATCCGCATCGATCGTGGAGCAGTCGATCACCAACGCACTGGGCTTGATCAAGTCAAACAGAGGCGCATCGCCTTCGGCATAAAGGCCCATGACGTGCTTGCCTGCAGGCAGCATCGAAATCACGAAGTCGGCATTGGCAACGGCTTCCTGTGCGGAACTTGCGACTTCGCAGCCCTGGGATTTTGCCGTTTCCAGCGCGCTTGCCGAAAGGTCGAAGGCGCACACATGAAAGCCTGCCTTGACCAGGTTGGCGGCCATGGGGCCGCCCATATTGCCTAAACCGATAAATGCGACGTTGCTCATAGCGTTTGTCCTTGTTGTAAGTCGTTAATTGTATGTTGGAAAACGTTAGCGAAGATCGTGGAGCGGATTCGTAGCCCACGGCGGCGTTAAAAGCTCGTCGATGAACGACGCCTCAACCGAGGCCACATCGGGGTAGGTCCAGTCAGGTTCACCGTCTTTATCCACCAGCAGGGCACGCACCCCCTCGGGGAACTCCCGGTGACGGCAACACTGGACCGAAAGCGCCAGTTCCGACTGAAACACCTCGGCAAGCGACATGTACTTGGCCCGCTTGAGCTGTTCATCGATCAGCGTGATGGACACCGGGCTGCCGTGAGCCAGCGTTTTCTGCGCTTTGCTAAACCACTTGTCATCGCTTTTGACGTCCGCAATAGCGGCAACAATCTGTTCAACGGTATCGTGATCCATCAGCTCGCGGATCAGCGGGGAGAATTTATATACCGGGGCTTCCAGCTCTTCGAACACCGGCTGGGACGCCTGCTCCAGCTCGCGCAGAATACGGTTGACGACCCCATGGGTATCCGTGTTCTCCCCTTCGCCCCAGGCGGCTTGAGTCAGCTTTTTCGCCAGCGTATCGCGCTCGTGGCTGGCAATGGCTCGGTCGGCCAGGCCCAGGTGAACGGCATCCGGCGCGTTGATCTGGCTGCCCGTCATGGCCAGAAAACGCCCGGTGCCATTGGGCAGGCGGTTAAGGAACCAGCTGGCACCCACGTCCGGGTAAAGGCCGATGGTGACCTCGGGCATCGCCAACCGCGACGTTTCTGTCACCACCCGATGGCTGCTGCCGCTTAGCAGCCCCATACCGCCGCCCATGACAATGCCGTTACCCCAGCAGATCACTGGCTTTGGGTAGGTATGCAGCGCGTAATCCAGACGATACTCCTGATGGAAAAAGCGCTCCGGAAAATCGGGATCGCCCTCACCTTTAATCGCCTTGTAGAGGCTGACCACATCACCACCGGCGCAGAAGGCTTTTTCTCCGGCGCTATCAAGTAGCACGGCGACCACGCGCGGGTCCTCCTGCCAGTCGGCCAGGCGGGGCAGTATTTCCTCGATCATTTCCAGGGTCAGGGCATTCAGCGAACGCTCAGAATTGAGGGTTATTTCCGCAATGACGTGGCCGTCCTGGGTGGGGTGTTCGGCAAACAGTACGCTACTCATCTAACCATCCTTATTCGGTGCAACCACTACAACGATTTGATCAACGATCGGCTTTGCAGCGTTCATAGCTCAGCGGCGCCTTCTGCAAGCACCCGGCGTGAAATGATCAGACGCATGATCTCATTGGTCCCCTCAAGAATACGATGCACGCGGGTATCACGCACAAAGCGCTCCATCGGGTACTCCTTGATATAGCCGTTGCCGCCGTACAGCTGAAGCGCTTCGTCACATACACTGAAGCCTACATCGGTGGCGAAGCGCTTGGCCATGGCGCAGTAGGTAAGCGCATCCGCGTCGCCCGCGTCCAGCTTGGTGGCGGCCAGGCGTACCAACTGCCGCGCGGCGACCAGCTCGGTCACCATGTCGGCCAGGCGGAACTGAAGCGCCTGGAAGTCCGCCAGACGCTTGCCGAACTGTTTGCGGTCGAGCATATAGGCCCGGGCCTCGTTGATGGCCTGCTGAGCGGTACCAATCGAGCAGGTGGCAATATTGATTCGGCCGCCATCCAGGCCTTTCATGGCGATCTTGAAGCCGTCACCTTCGTTGCCAAGCATCTGATTTGCAGGCACCCGAACGTCTTCGAACGTGATCGTACGGGTCGGCTGGCTGTTCCAGCCCATTTTGGCTTCCTTACGGCCGTAACTAATGCCGTCTGCCTTGGCATCCACCGCGAAGGCGGAAATGCCCGCTGCGCCCTCTCCGCCCGTGCGTGCCATCACCACCAGCACATCGGTACTGCCCGCACCGGAAATAAACATTTTGCTGCCGTTGAGCAGGAAGTCGTCGCCGTCGCGCTTGGCCGTAGTTTTGAGCGAGGCGGCGTCGGAGCCTGAGTTGGGCTCGGTCAGACAGTAAGAGCCTAATAGCTCGCCGGTGGCCAGCTTTTCGCCCCACTGCTCGATGACCTCTGGCGTGCCGAAATCGGCCAGCATCCAGGTGACCATGTTATGGATCGTGAGATACGCCGTGGTAGAGGTGCAGCCCATGGAAAGCTGCTCGAAAATGATGCTGGCATCCAGCCGTGAAAGCCCCAGTCCACCGACGCTTTCCGGTGCATAGAGCGAGCAGAAGCCCAACTCACCCGCCTTGCGGATCACTTCAACGGGGAATATAGCCTCCTGGTCCCATTCCGCCGCATGGGGAGCCAGCTCATTTTGGGCAAAGGCACGCGCCATATCGGCAAACGCAACCTGGTCTTCACTCAGCTCGAAATTCATGGCGACGCTCCGCTGAAAGCCGCCCCCCTAGATCAAGCCTCAAGGGGTCGCTTTCGATATTGTGATTGTGGTCTTCAAGCGGGGATGACGAAAAGCCAAACACGCTAATTGACGTTTACGTTAACTTATATTTTAACCCTGCCATACGCAACCACCCTCCCCCTCGACCTTTGGCGTAGACGGCTTCCTGATCAAAAAAGGGTGCCGAATGGCACCCAACAACGGACAGACGCGAACCCGCTTTGTCGATAAAGCAGCGGTATTTACTTAAAGTTTTTGCGGTACATCTTGCCAAGCTCCCCCACAATGCCGCTGCGGAAGCTCAGTACGCAGACCACGAAAATGATCCCCAGGATGACGCTCACCCAATTACCCAGCGGTGATTGCGCAAGAATATGCTGAAGGCTGACCACCAGGCTTGCCCCCATCACCGGGCCAAGCAAGGTGCCGACCCCACCCAGCAGCGTCATCAAAATCACCTCGCCCGACATATGCCAGTGGGCATCGGTCAGCGACGCCAGCTGAAACACCACGGTTTTGGTGGAGCCCGCCAGCCCCGCGATCGCGGCGGACAGCACGAAGGCGAGTAGCTTGTAGGCGTCCACGTTATAGCCCAGCGAGACTGCCCGGGGTTCGTTTTCGCGAATCGCTTTTAATACCTGCCCGAATGGCGAATGCACCGCGCGCTGAATCAATGCAAAGCCAAACAGGAAGATGGCAAACACGAAATAGTACATGGCGACATTATTGCTCAGGTCGATAAAGCCCAGCAGCTCGCCCCGCGGTACGCCGTGAAGCCCATCTTCCCCGCCGGTAAAGGGCGCCTGGATGAAAACGAAAAACATCAGCTGCGCCAGTGCTAAGGTCACCATGGCAAAGTAGATGCCCTGGCGGCGGATCGACAGCACGCCAAACACCACCCCCAGCAGCGTCGCTGAAAGCGTACCGGCGATAATGCCCAGCTCTGGCGTGAGTACAGGGTAGCTGGCCAACAGATAGCCGGTGACATAACCGCCGCTCGCCAGAAAGGCCGCATGCCCAAACGAGAGCAGCCCCGCGTAGCCAAGTAGCAGGTTGAACGCACAGGCAAACAGCGCAAAGCAGAGAACTTTCATCAAAAAGACAGGATAGGCCAGAAACGGGGCGACCAAGCCTATCGCGATCAGCGCCAGATAGAACAGGGTACGGCGCTGCTTGGCTCGACGCTGCCGCTCGGCGACCATTGATGGCGCGGCTATGGCTTCGTGTTGAGATTGCGTCATGGTTTACGCCTCCTTACCGAACAGCCCTGAGGGGCGTAATAACAGAACCAGAATCATCACCAGGAAAATCACCGTATTGGCTGCCTCGGGGTAATACACTTTTGTTAGCCCTTCGATGATGCCCATCGACAGGCCGGTGATAATCGCCCCCAGAATCGACCCCATACCGCCGATCACCACCACGGCAAATACCACGATCAGCAGGCTGGAGCCCATGGTCGGCGATACCGGATACAGCGGCGCCGCCAGCACCCCGGCAAACGCCGCCAGCCCGACGCCAAAGCCGTAGGTCAGGGTAATCAGCAAGGGCACGTTAACGCCAAACGCCTGCATCAGCTGGGAGTTTTCTGTCCCCGCGCGAAGATAGGCCCCCAGCCGGGTCCGCTCGATCATGAACCAGGTGAACAGGCACATCGCCAGGGCCGCCACCAGCACCCACCCCCGATACACAGGCAGGAACATGAAGCCCAGGTTCATGCCACCCTGCAACGCTTCAGGGGCGGTATAGCGCGCTCCTGAAACACCGAAAATATTGACCAGCGTACCCTCGAATATCAGCGCCAGCCCAAAGGTCAGCAATAGGCCATACAAGTGGTCCAGGTGAGCGATACGACGAAGCAAAAAGCGCTCCATCAACATACCGAAAGCACCCACAACAAGCGGCACCAACACAAGCGCCAGCCAGTAATTGATGCCTAAATAGCGAAAGCCCAGCAGCGCGGCAAAAGCGCCCAGCATGTATTGCGCTCCGTGGGCAAAGTTGACGATCTTCAACAGACCGAAGATGACCGCCAGACCCAGGCTGAGCAGTGCGTAAAAAGCACCGTTCACAAGGCCCAGTGTCAGTTGCCCCAGGAACACGGCCAATGGCACGCCGAATATCATCGTCATGGTACGACTCTCCCCGACATCAAGCGGGTAGCAGCCAACGACTGCTACCCGAAGATGGATGCTTGTTTATTACCTCTGGGCTGATTTAGTTCTGCACCAGTTCGCACTGGCTCTCAGACAGCGGACGATAAGCTTCTTCGGCGGGAATGGTGCTGAGGATTTCGTAAAGATCCCATTCACCGGTGGATTCCTCAGGGGTTTTCACCTGGGCCAGGTACATGTCATGAATCATGCGGCCGTCTTCCCGAATACGGCCGTTGCGAGCGAAGAAATCATCGATCGGCATCTCCGCCATCTGGGCACGAACGGTTTCCGGGTCGTCGGTGCCAGCGGCTTCAACGGCTTTCAGATAATGCATGGTGCTTGAGTAGATACCTGCCTGCACCATGGTCGGCATGCGTTCTTCTTCTGCGTAGTAGCGCTCCGCCCATTCCCGTGACTGATCGTCCATATCCCAGTACCAGCCGGTGGTCAGCAGCAGGTTCTGGGTGGCTTCCAGGCCAAGCGCGTGCACATCGTTAAGGAAAATCAGCAGGCCAGCCAACTGCTGCCCGGATTGCGTCAGGCCAAACTGGCTCGCCGTGGTGATGGCATTGACCGTATCGGAGCCCGCATTGGCCAGGCCCACAATCTTGGCACCTGAACCCTGGGCCTGAAGAATATAGGATGAGAAGTCGTTGGTCGGGAACGGATGCCGAACACCACCGACAATTTCACCGCCATTCGCCTCCACCACGCTGGTCACATCGGCTTCCAACGCATGACCGAAGGCATAATCCGCCGTCAGCATGAACCAGCTGTCACCGCCCTGATCCACCACCGCCTTAGCGGTACCGTTGGCCAGCGGATAAGTGTCGTATACCCAATGAATGTGATTAGGCGTGCAGTGCTCGTTGGTGATACTCGACGCCGCCGACCCGGACACAATCGCCAGGCCATCGTTTTCTTCGATCACATTGCTGACGGCGATCGACACCGATGACGCCACCAGGCCGCCAACCATGTCGACGTTGTCCTCGTCGATCCAGCCGCGCACGGTATTGGCGCCTACGTCAGCACTGTTGCGATCATCAGCACTGGAAATCACGATGGGCGCGCCGTTGACGCTGCCGCCAAAGTCCTCAACCGCCATCTCCATGGCAGTTAAGCCACCAGGGCCAGCAAGATCACGGTAGGTACCCGACATATCGGCTAAATAGCCAATACGCACTTCGTCGTCACTCATTTGCGCCTGGGCATTCGAAGCCATCAGGCTGGTGGCTGCCGCCGCGGCAACACAGCAGGCTAGCGTTTTCTTGTTAAATGTCATGCTATTCTCCTGACTCTAGAGAGCCTTTGTTGTTGTGATACAGGCGAAATATCAAGCGTGCTTGGTCAAGCATGTGGCTTGTGAAATAAAGCTTGAAAACCGTGTCGGGTTATACCCCCAGCATTGAATTGAGATGCTCACGGCGGCTTGGCAGCTCGGCTGCGCTGATTTCCTCGACGATCTGCCCGTGCTCCATGACGAAGTGGCGATCCGCCAGCGGCGCGGCAAAACGAAAGTTTTGCTCCACCAGCACAATGGTCATGCCACGCGCCTTGAGCTGTTCCAGCACCTCACCGAGCTTTTGCACAATCACCGGCGCGAGGCCTTCGGTAATTTCATCCAGCAACAGCATCCGCGCACCCGTGCGCAAAATACGCGCCATCGCCAGCATCTGCTGTTCACCGCCGGAAAGCCGGGTACCCTGGCTTCTACGCCGCTCGTAGAGGTTAGGAAACATGGCGTAGATTTCATCGAGACTCATGCCGTCTGAACGCACAGTAGGCGGCAATAAAAGGTTTTCATGCACATCAAGGCTGGCAAAAATGCCACGCTCTTCCGGGCAGTAACCAATCCCCAGGCGCGGGATATGGTGCGGCTTCATGTGCAGTGTTTCGTTGCCGTTGATGATGATCGAGCCGGAACGCCGCCCCACCATGTTCATGATGGCTTTCAGGGTAGTGCTACGCCCGGCACCGTTGCGGCCCAGCAAGGTCACCAGCTCACCGCGCTTTACGTCGAAATCGATCCCGTGGAGGATATGCGACTCGCCATAAAAGGCATGCAGATCCTGTACGCGCAGCATTTCCAGGCCTTGAACATTATCGCCAGGTGCCTGATCCATAGGTGCCTGCGCTTCAGCGGTATTCATACGGCAGCTCCTTCCTCTTCGGCGGCGTCGCTGCCCATATAGGCTTCGCGCACTAGCGGGTTACGGGACACGTTGTCGTAATCGCCCTCGGCCAACACGGCGCCCCGCGCCAGAACGGTAATACGATCGCACAGACGGCTCACCACGCTCAGATTATGCTCTACCATCAAGACGGTACGGCCTTTCGATACCCGCTTGATCAACGCCACGATGCGGTCGACGTCTTCTGCGCCCATGCCTTGGGTGGGTTCATCCAGCAGCATCATGGTCGGATCAAGGGCCAGCGTGGTGGCGACTTCCAATGCCCGCTTGCGCCCGTAAGGCATCTCAACGGTTAGCGTATCGGCATACTCGCCAAGCCCCACTTCTTCCAGTAATTCAAGGGCACGCTCATTGAGGTGATCCAGGGATTTCTCTGACTTCCAGAAGTGAAACGAGGTACCCAACTTACGCTGGAGCGCCACCCGCACGTTTTCCAGCGCGGTCATATGGGCAAAGACGGCTGAAATCTGAAAGGAGCGCACCAAACCCAGTCGCGCGATCTCATTGGATTTCATCGAGGTAATGGGGTTACCCCGATAGAGAATCTCCCCGCGGGTAGGGGGTAGAAATTTGGTCAGCAGATTGAAAACCGTGGTTTTGCCCGCGCCGTTAGGCCCTATCAAGGCGTGAATATGCCCTTCCTGCACCTGGAGATTGACATCGTCCACCGCTGTAAAACCACGAAACTCTTTGGTCAACCCGCGCGTTTCGAGAACGGGCACTTTCCGGACATCGTCTGCACACATGAAGTGGTAAGCCTCTTGTTGTTCTTGTGCTGACTTAGAGCCCCCTGACCCACGATGGCATGCTGATGCATGCCTCATGTGCCAGTGACTTCTTTACACCAGCCTTTATCTACCTCTAGCAACTTGCAGAAACAGAATTCGTTAGCTGGCAACATATTCTTACCTTAACGTAAGGTGTAGGTGCAAACTAGCAACCTCTGTCAGGTAATTACAATTACAACTTTGGTCTACGCAAGGGAAAGGCACCGACTATGTTTTACAAAAATAACTGCAAATTCAGAAGATTGGCAATTTTTATCAGCAAAACAAAGAAAACAAGATATGCTTTACGTTAACGTAAACTTGTTTTAGCCTCACTGGCAGTGTTCCATAGAAGGTATACCTTAAGAATGATTCTTGGGAACAATGCCCTTTTGAGAGAACGTCACCATGAGCAAAACCTACTCGATCAGTGAATTGGCCAACGAATTTGATTTGACCACCCGCAGCATCCGTTTCTACGAAGATCAGGAGTTGCTTCACCCCACCCGCCGTGGGCAAACCCGAGTCTACAGCAGTAAGGATCGGGTGCGACTCAAGCTGACCATTCGTGGTAAACGTCTTGGCTTTTCACTCGCCGAAATCCGCGAGCTGTTCGAGCTCTGGGACGAGACCCGCAGCGGTAGTAAAAAACAGCTGAATTTAATGCTCAGCAAGATCGCCGAGCGCAGGGCGGCGCTCGACCAACAGATGAAAGACATCACCATGGTCCAGCTTGAGCTCGAAAGCGCAGAAATTCGCTGCCGCCAGGCGCTGGAAGAACTGAATCAAAAGCAACGCGAAGAAGAGCAGACGGAAACCGATACAACATCGCCCTCTTCATCCGCGACTACGCATTGAATAGATAACGGCTCTACATGCCGCCAGCGCGCTTACCAACACAATGAACAACAGGTGATTGACCATGTTTTCACACTACTCAGAACTCAATTTTGGCCTGGATGA
Organism: Halomonas sp. G11; assembly: GCF_001663515.1. Taxonomy (NCBI): domain Bacteria; kingdom Pseudomonadati; phylum Pseudomonadota; class Gammaproteobacteria; order Oceanospirillales; family Halomonadaceae; genus Halomonas; species Halomonas sp. G11. Next base: position 46,165 of record NZ_LYXG01000023.1, on the reverse strand, counting down.
CGAGCTGAATATGCTGCGCGAGCAGGTCAACGCCTTCGCCGCTAGCGAGATTGCCCCCCGCGCTGCCGAGATCGACCAGAGCAATGAATTTCCCAACGACCTATGGAAGAAGTTTGGCGACATGGGCCTGTTGGGGATTACCGTTTCTGAAGAAGATGGTGGCAGCGGTATGGGCTATCTCGCCCATTGTATCGCCATGGAAGAAATTTCCCGCGCCAGCGCCTCGGTGGCGCTCTCCTACGGCGCCCACTCCAACCTGTGCGTCAACCAGATCAAGATCAACGCCTCCGCCGAGCAGAAGGCCAAGTACCTGCCCAAATTGATCAGCGGCGACCATGTGGGGGCGCTGGCCATGTCAGAACCCGGCGCCGGTTCCGATGTGGTTTCCATGCAGTTGCGTGCTAAACGCGATGGCGACCACTACATTCTCAACGGCAACAAGATGTGGATCACCAACGGCCCGGACGCGGATGTGCTGGTGGTCTACGCCAAGACCGACCCGGACGCCGGTTCCAAAGGCATTACCGCCTTTATTATCGAAAAAGACATGCCCGGCTTCTCGACCGCCCAGAAGCTCGACAAGCTGGGCATGCGCGGCTCCAACACCTGCGAGCTGGTGTTCCAGGACTGCGCCGTGCCCGCCGAGAATATTCTGGGCGATGAGGGCAAAGGCGTTCGCGTACTGATGAGCGGCCTGGATTACGAGCGCACCGTGCTCGCGGCCGGCCCCATCGGCATCATGCAGGCCGCCATGGATGTGGTGCTGCCCTATATCCACGAGCGCAAGCAGTTCAACCAGTCGATTGGCGAGTTCCAACTGGTGCAGGGCAAGGTAGCGGATATGTATACCACCCTGAACGCCTGCCGGGCCTATCTGTATGCCGTGGCAGGAGCCTGCGACCGCGGCCAGACTTCCCGCAAAGACGCTGCCGGGGTGATTCTCTACTGCGCGGAAAAAGCCACCCAGGTAGCACTGGATGCGATTCAGCTACTCGGCGGCAACGGCTATATCAACGAGTACCCCACTGGCCGCCTGCTGCGTGACGCCAAACTGTATGAAATTGGCGCAGGTACCAGCGAGATTCGGCGGATGCTGATCGGTCGCGAACTCTTCACTGAAACCCTTTAACGAACATCAGCAGGGCCGCGCCATGAGCACCGTGAATAGCCAAATCAATCCGCGCAGCGATGTGTTTCAAGCCAACGAAGCCTCCATGCTCGGTGAAGTCAACAAACTGCGTGAACTGACCGCGGCCATCTCCCAGGGCGGCGGCGCCAAGGCCCGGGAGCGTCACGAAAGCCGCGGCAAACTTTTCGTGCGTGACCGTATCGATCATTTGATCGATGAAGGCTCACCGTTTCTCGAATTTTCAGCGCTTGCCGCCCACCACGTGTATGAAAGCGAGATCCCGGCGGCAGGGGTGGTCACAGGCATTGGCCGCGTTTCCGGCGTCGAGTGCGTGATCGTCGCCAACGACGCCACGGTGAAAGGCGGCACTTACTTTCCGCTGACGGTCAAAAAACATATTCGCGCCCAGGAGATCGCCCGCAAGCATCGCCTGCCATGCATCTATCTGGTCGATTCCGGCGGCGCCTTCCTGCCCCGCCAGGATGAAGTCTTCCCCGACCGTGAACATTTCGGGCGCATCTTCTACAACCAGGCGACCCTCTCCGCCGAGGGCATCCCGCAAATTGCCGTGGTGATGGGCTCCTGTACCGCGGGCGGCGCCTATGTGCCCGCCATGGCGGATGAATCGATCATCGTCAAAGAACAGGGCACGATTTTCCTCGGCGGCCCGCCGCTGGTAAAAGCCGCCACCGGCGAGAGCATCAGCGCTGAAGACCTGGGCGGTGCCGACGTGCACGCCAAGGTCAGCGGCGTGGCCGATCACTACGCGGAAAACGACGCCCATGCACTGCAGCTGGCCCGCGCCTGTGTGTCCCGGCTGAACTGGCAAAAGCGCGGCCAGCTCGCTATGCAGGCGCCCAAGCCCCCCAAGCTCGATCCTTCCGAGCTGTATGGCATTGTCGGCACCGACCTTAAAAAACCCTATGACGTGCGGGAAGTCATTGGCCGCATCGTTGACGGCTCCGACTTCGACGAGTTCAAGCGTTACTACGGCGACACCCTGGTCACCGGCTTTGCCCATATTCACGGCTACCCGGTAGGCATCGTGGCCAATAACGGCGTGCTGTTTTCCGAAAGTGCGGTTAAAGGTGCGCACTTTATCGAGCTGTGCGCCCAGCGCAAGATTCCGCTGATCTTCCTGCAGAACATTACCGGCTTTATGGTCGGCTCCAAGTACGAGCATGAAGGTATTGCCAAGCACGGCGCCAAGCTGGTCACCGCCGTGGCCTGCGCCAAGGTGCCCAAATACACCGTCCTGATTGGCGGCAGCTTCGGCGCCGGTAACTACGGCATGTGCGGCCGCGCCTATGACCCCAACCTGCTGTTCATGTGGCCCAATGCGCGCATTTCCGTGATGGGGGGTGAACAGGCCGCGGGCGTGCTTTCCCAGGTGAAACGCGAGCAGTACGAGCGCGAAGGCCGCGAGTGGACGCCGGAGGAAGAAGAAGCCTTCAAGCAACCCACCCGCGAGCAGTACGAGCACCAGGGCCATCCCTACTACGCCAGCGCCCGCCTTTGGGATGACGGCGTGATTGACCCGCTGCAAACCCGCGATGTGCTGGGGCTTTCACTGGCTGCCGCGATGAATGCCGAAGTCGAAGAGACACGCTTTGGCGTGTTCCGAATGTAACCCCCTTGCTACGCAAGGGAGCTAGAAGCTTGAAGCGATAAGCTGGAAGTCTCGTCCTCACGCTTCGGCGGCAAGGTATCGGGGTTTCTTCCAGCTTCCAGGCGCGAAGCGCCGCTCTTGCAGCTTCCAGCTTTGCTAACGAGGTCCAAGATGTCAGATAACACCTCCTACTCAAGACTAGAAATCGACGAGCGTGGCGTCGCCTGGCTAACCCTGAACCGCCCCGAGGTGCATAACGCCTTCGACGACAGTTTGATCGCCGAGCTGAACGATCACTTGAGTCGGCTGCATTCGCTTGCGGACGCAGGGGATGTGCGCGTGGTGGTACTCGGCTCTGAAGGCAAGAGCTTCTCGGCCGGAGCCGATTTGAACTGGATGAAACGCATGGTCGATTACGACCTGGAGGATAACCTCGCCGACTCCCGCAAACTCGCCGCATTGATGCACGGTCTCGACACACTGCCCTGCCCGACGGTTTGCCGCGTTCAGGGTGCCGCCTTTGGCGGCGCGGTGGGGCTAGCCGCCTGCTGTGACGTAGTGATTGGATCAGGAAACGCCAAATTCTGCCTCTCGGAAGTCAAGATTGGCCTTTCACCCGCCGTCATCAGCCCCTATGTGCAGCGCGCCCTGGGCGAGCGGCAAATGCGCCGCTATGCGCTAACCGCCGAGGTGATAGACGCGGAAATGGCGCTCGCTCTTGGTCTAGTCCACTTGGTAGTGGAGCACGATAAGTTGGACGACCAGGTGGAGACCCTGTTGGCAACGCTGTTAGCAGGCTCGCCCCAGGCCCAGCGTGCCACCAAAGCGCTAATGGCCGCAGTGGCTCAAACGCCTGACAGTGATGCCACCCGCGAGCATACCTGCCAGGTCATCGCCCAACTGCGGGTAAGCCAGGAGGGCCAGGAGGGTTTATCCAGCTTTTTTGAGAAGCGCCGCCCGGATTGGGTCGACTCCAATAACACATCTAACGCTTCGGAGCGTCGCTCATGAGCCATTCGCCCTCTATCAACACAACAGAAAAAGCTGACAACGCTGCTCGCACAACACCTTTTGACACCCTACTGGTCGCCAACCGCGGCGAAATCGCCTGCCGAGTAATGCGCACGGCACGCCGCATGGGCCTGAAAACCGTCGCCGTCTACTCCGACGCCGATGTCAGCGCCCGCCACGTGCGCGAAGCCGACGAGGCCGTGCGCTTAGGCCCTGCTGCCGCGCGTGAGAGCTATCTCAATATTGACGCGGTGATTGACGCTGCCAAGCGTACCGGCGCCGGTGCGATTCACCCCGGCTACGGCTTTCTTTCCGAGAACGGCAGTTTCGTTAAGGCCCTTGAAGAAGCAGGCATTACCTTTGTGGGCCCGCCCGCCTCGGCCATTGCCGCCATGGGCGATAAATCCGCCGCCAAAGCGCGCATGGCCAATGCGGGTGTACCGCTGGTGCCTGGCTACCACGGGGATGACCAGGACGATACCCTACTGCGCAGTGAAGCTGACCGAATCGGCTACCCGGTCATGCTCAAAGCCAGCGCGGGTGGCGGTGGCAAAGGCATGCGCGTGGTTGAATCGGGCGATGGCTTTCAGGCCGCGTTAGACGGCTGCCGCCGTGAGTCCAAAGCCGCCTTCGGCGACGACCGCATGCTGATCGAAAAATACCTGGTGCAGCCCCGCCATGTGGAAGTACAGGTATTCTGCGACCGCCACGGCAACGGGGTTTACCTGTTCGAGCGTGACTGCAGCGTTCAGCGGCGTCATCAAAAGGTGATCGAAGAAGCCCCCGCTCCCGGCATGACGGCGGAACTGCGCAGCGCCATGGGCGATGCGGCGGTGCGTGCCGCAAAAGAGATCGGCTACGTGGGTGCAGGCACCGTAGAGTTTCTATTAGACGCGGATGGTTCCTTCTACTTTATGGAGATGAACACCCGCCTCCAGGTCGAGCACCCGGTCACCGAGATGATCACCGGCCAGGATCTGGTCGAGTGGCAACTGCGTGTTGCCATGGGGGAACGGCTCCCGTGTCATCAGGATGAGCTAGCCATCACCGGCCATAGCTTTGAAGCACGTATTTACGCTGAAGACCCGGACCAGGATTTCATCCCCGCCACCGGCCTGCTTACCCGCTTTGCACTGGATCTGGAAGGTGCAGGCTTGAACGCCGATCAGGTTCGCTTGGATAGCGGTGTGGAAAGCGGCGATGCGGTATCGATGCACTACGACCCCATGCTCGCCAAGTTGATTGTGCACGGCCCCGACCGCGATGCGGCGCTGGCGACGCTTAACCGCGCGCTTGCAGCGCTGGACGTTCAAGGGGTGGTCACTAACCGTGCCTTTTTAATGCGCCTGGCGACCCACCCTGGTTTCAAGAACGTGGAGCTGGATACGCGCTTTATCGAGCGCAACGAAGCCACGCTATTCGCGCCGCGAACCTATAGCCGGGAAGACTATGCCAGTGCCGCGCTGATCGGCCTGCACCAGCTTGCCCAGGAATGCGAAAGTGACTCTCCCTGGGATCGCCACGACGGCTTTCGCCTCAACGCGCCCCACACCATACGCATCGCCCTGTGTGACCCGGCAAGTGCTCAAGCACCCGACAGCGATGAAGCGGTGGTCATCGTCGAGGGCAAGCGCAATGCTGGCGAGTCACTTTGGAACCTGACAATCAATGATGAAACGCTCACCGCCAGCCTGCAGCCGCTGACCGGCGACGCCGTCGCCGTCACCCTGAACGGCCACCGCCAACGCCTGCAGGCACGCCGGGATGGGCACGTGGTGATCATGGCCGACCCCAGCGGTGAAACCCGCCTGTTCTGGCGGCGTATTGATGCCATTGACCACGGCCACCACGAGGCGGAGTCGACCCTCACCGCGCCTATGAACGGCACAGTGGTTGCGCTACTGGTGGAACCCGGTGTAGCCGTCGAGAAAGGCATGCCGCTGATGGTCATGGAAGCCATGAAGATGGAACACACCATGACCGCCCCCGCGGATGGCAGCGTGGAGATTTTCCATTTTCAAGCTGGCGATACGGTCAGCCAGGGCGCTGTGCTGCTCGACTTTGCGGCCAACGAAAACGAATAGGAGTCACTCTTATGCCATTGCCTACGTCCGTCAAGCTGTTTGAGATGGCCCCCCGGGATGGCCTGCAAAACGAGCCGGGGGGCATCGTGCCTGCTGCGACCAAAATCGCCCTGATCGAACTCCTCGCCAAGGCGGGTATGACGCATATTGAAGCGGCCAGCTTTGTGTCACCCAAGTGGGTGCCGCAAATGGGCGATGCGGCTGAGGTAATGAGCGGCATCAAGCGCCAGCCAGGCGTGGTCTATTCTGCACTGACGCCCAACCTGAAAGGCCTGGAGAACGCCATGGAAACGGGCGTTGACGAAGTGGCCGTCTTTGGCGCCGCGTCAGAAGCGTTTTCGCAAAAAAATATCAACTGCTCGATTGCCGAGTCACTGGCGCGCTTTGAACCGGTACTGGAACGCGCCCGTGAGGCAGGCATTCGAGTTCGCGGCTACGTCTCCTGCGTGCTGGGCTGTCCGTACGAGGGCGAGATAGCACCTGGCAAGGTGGCCGAGGTAGCCAAGGCACTTTATGACATGGGCTGCTACGAAATTTCACTGGGCGACACCATTGGTGTGGGCACCCCATTGGCCGCCAGGCGCATGATCGAGGCGACGCGCCAGCAGGTGCCCGTCGAGTTCCTGGCCGCTCATTTCCACGATACTTACGGCATGGCGCTGGCGAATCTTTACGCGGTAATGGAAGAAGGCGTCAGCGTGATCGATGCCGCCACCGCCGGGCTCGGCGGCTGCCCCTATGCCAAGGGCGCTTCCGGCAATGTGGCCACCGAAGACGTACTCTACCTGCTTGAAGGGCTGGGGATTCAAACGGGCATCGACCTGCAGGCCGTGATCGATACCGGCTACTGGATTACCGGCCAGTTAGGCCGCAAGCCCAGCTCTAAAGTCGCCCTGGCAAAAGGCCGCGCCAGCTCATAACAAACAACAAACCGTCGCGGCCCTCGCTCGGACAAGACAATAATATTTGGAGAGATACCATGGCATCACCTGCACTTACCCTTCCAAGCTACACCAGCAGCACCGCCCACAAGCCGCTGCTGGGCATGACCATTGGCGATAAATTTGACCAGATCGCCGAGCAGTACCCGGATAACGACGCCTTGATTGCATTACACCAGAATATTCACTGGTGCTACCGCGAGCTTCAGGATGAAGTGAACCGCTGTGCCCGAGCCCTGCTGGCTATTGGCGTCAAAAAAGGTGATCGTGTGGGCATCTGGGCGCCCAACTGCAGCGAATGGACCGTCACCCAATTCGCCACTGCCAAAATTGGCGCCATCCTGGTCAATATTAATCCCTCCTACCGGACCCATGAATTGGAGTACGCGCTGAATCAATCCGGTGCCCGCTTTCTGGTGACGGCCAACCGTTTCAAAACCTCGGACTACAGCGCCATGCTGTATGAACTGGCGCCAGAACTTAACACCTGTACCGAAGGCCAGTTGAGGTCACAAAAGCTGCCCGAGCTTGAGTGCGTGATTAATTTAAGCGCCGATAAACACCCCGGTATGTGGCGTTGGGCCGACATGATGGAAGCGTCTCGCCACGTCAGCCAAACCGACGTTGACGACCTGCAGGCCACGCTCCAGTTCGACGACCCGATCAATATTCAGTACACCTCGGGTACCACGGGCTTCCCCAAAGGGGCGACGCTCTCCCACCACAACATTCTCAACAATGGCTTCTTCGTTGCTGAAAGCATGGGCTTTACCAACGAAGATCGCCTGGTGATCCCGGTGCCGCTCTATCACTGCTTTGGCATGGTGATGGGCAACCTGGGCTGCATGACCCATGGTGCGGCCATGATCTACCCTGATGAAGGCTTTGACCCCGGCGCCGTGCTAAAGGCGGTGCACGAACAGAAAGCCACCGCACTGTACGGCGTGCCCACCATGTTTATCGCCGAGCTGGATCACCCGGATTTCCCTGATACCGACCTCTCGTCGCTGCGCACCGGTATCATGGCGGGTTCCATCTGCCCTGCCGAGATCATGAAGCAGGTCATCAGCAAGATGAACATGAAGGGCGTGCAGATCGCCTACGGCATGACCGAAACCAGCCCGGTATCCACCCAGACCGGTGCCGATGACAGCCTTGATAAGCGCGTTTCCACCGTCGGACGTACCCAGCCGCACCTGGAAACCAAAATCGTTGACCCCGGCAACGGCGGTATTCTGCCCCGTGGCGAAATCGGCGAGCTGTGTACCCGCGGCTACAGCGTCATGTTGAAGTACTGGAACAACGACAAGGCCACCGCGGAGGCGATTGACGAAGCAGGCTGGATGCACACCGGCGACCTGGCCACCATGGACGAAGAGGGTTACATCCAGATCGTCGGTCGCATCAAGGACATGGTGATTCGCGGCGGGGAAAACGTCTATCCCAAGGAGATCGAGGAATTCCTTTACGCCCACCCGGCCATTTCAGAAGTACAGGTGACCGGTGTGCCGGACAAGAAGTATGGCGAAGAGCTGATTGCCTGGGTCAAGCTCAACAGCACCGCCGATGAAGTCACTGGGGAAGAACTGCGCGAGTACTGCAAGGGCAAGATCACCCACTTCAAGATTCCGCGCTACTTCAAATTCGTCGATGAATTCCCGATGACCGTCACCGGCAAGATCCAGAAATTTAAAATGCGCGAGATTTCCATTCAAGAGCTCGGGTTAGACGACTAGCGGCACACGCTGGCGGCTCGTCGGCTAGCGAAGGAGCATCAAATGGCTTTTCATTCGCCTCTGGTGACGCATTACCAGCAGGCACTGCGCGATCGCGAAGTGCTTGAACAAATCCGGGCCCATTACCCTGACGGACCGACGCTGCCCCAGCTTGCCCCCCTGGACCAACTGCATATTGGCGGCATGGCCGCGTCCGCCAGGTTGCTGAACCTGATTGACCCCGTTGCCCCCACACGCGTGCTGGATATTGGCGCTGGTCTGGGTGGGCTAATGCGCCAGGGAGCGACGCTGGGTTATCACATGGTCGGCCTCGACCTCACCCATCGGTTTAACGTACTCAACCAATCGCTTAGCGCGCTGGCAGTCAACGCAGGCAGCCCGACGCTTGTCTCTGTCACTGCTGATGCCTGTGCCTTGCCGTTTGGTTCGAGGTGTTTCGATGCGGTGGTCTTCCAGCACAGCCTGCTCAACATGCCCGATGCGGCCAGGGTGATGGATGAATGTCACCGCGTGCTGAGCGCGAACGGTCAACTGGTGATGCACGAAGTGATCAGTGGCCCCAACATGGAAGACCTTGTCTACCCCGTACCTTGGGCAGCTTCACCAGCGCATTCCCATTTACTTACCCAGGATGGATTAGTCCATCTACTCGAATCGAAGGGCTTTCACATTCAACACCTCGACGACTGGACCGATACGGCCCTTGAGTGGCGGCAGCGCCAACTGCATAAAGAACAGACCCCGCGGTCAGCTGTACTTTCACCAGCGTGGGTTTTTGGCGACCGCTTTACCCAAATGGGCAAGCACCTGGTCGAAAACCTGGTCAATGGGGCAATTAAATTGGTAGAAATCAAGGCCAGTTGCTACGCTTACTAGGTCTGCCCTTTCATTACGCTTCTAGGTGTAAGAAAAATGCCAATGAAACGCTTGGCAAGCACCCTCCTGTTTTGCGCCGTGCCTTACGCTGGCGCCCATGCTGCTGACGAGTTCGCGCCCGCCACGTCGTATGCCTTGCCGCAAAGTGAGTTAATGCAGCTGGACAATGGCGTCATCCTCGAAGGCAGCGACCTGAGCAGTATCGACAGTTACACCAGCGGCTTCCGGTTAACCGCTGGCTTCAGTCCATGGCAGTTGCCCCAGTTGGATATCGGCGCTGAACTGGCCTACCGCGAGAGCGAAGAAGTCCCCATTTCATCAAGTATTACGCCGTTGATCATGGACACCCTCAGTCTAGGCGGCGCTGTGGTAGCAGGCATCCGCATGGGGGCATTCAGCGTTTACGCAAAATCAGGGCTAACCGAGTGGCGCGGTGAAAGCTACCGGCCAATGCAAGACATCGATGAAAGCGGCACCGCCCTACTGCAAGGGTTTGGCGCCACCCTTACCGTCGACCGTCTCGTCAGCCGCCTGGAATACGAGCGGGTCGATGACCCCACCCTTGATCATCTCAATATGCTCAGCGCTTCATTGCATCTGCCGTTCTAGCGTTTTTCATCACTATCTTCCGTCGGCACAGGCGGCGTCCAGATCGGCACGTCCTCACGCTGGGGCTCGGGCCAATCCTGCTGCATGGCGCTGTTCAGGGCTTCTTCCAGCTTCATGAAAAGCTCGCCGTAGCGAGGGCTGAAGTTGATGCCTTCCTCGATTTCTTTCCAGGCATCGAACAGTTCGTCCTCGTGGGCCTCCTCGTTCTGCACAAATGCCCAGGTCATCTGCTTGGCGCGCATCGGGTGGACCCCCATGGCCGTCAGCGCATGCCCGCCCATCTCCAGCGCGGAATGGTAGGTTTCGCTGACGATGTCGTCGGCACCAGCCTCGCGCAATTGATAACCATGGCCACGGTCAAATGCCCGGGCCAGCACCCACACATGGGGGTAGTAATGCTTGACGTACTTGACCATATCAACGGCACGCTTGCGGTCATCAATGGCCACGACCAGCAGGCGCGCCTGTTCGATACCGGCGGTTTCCAGTAGATCTGAGCGACTGGCATCGCCGAAATAGCTTTTGATATGAATCCGCCGCAGGTTCTCGATCTGCTCGAGTTCGTGATCGAGCGCGACGATGGGCATGTTGTTGGCGCGCAGCAGGCGGCAAATGATCTGCCCGAAGCGACCCACGCCCGCCACGATCACCGGCGCCTGCTCGTCGATGGCATCGGGCTGGCGCCCGTCGTTCTTGACCCGGCGATAGCGTGGCAGCACCAAGCGGTCGTAGGCGATGAACAGCAGCGGCGTCAGGAACATCGACAGCGCAATGACCAGCGACAGCACCTGGGAAATCTCGACGGGGATCACGCTGTTCTGCACGCTGTAGGTCAACAGCACGAACCCGAACTCACCGGCCTGGGCAAGGCTCAGGGTAAACAGCCAACCGTTGCTGCCACGCACTCGAAACAGCAACGCCAAAACGAGCAGAATGGTTGCCTTGACGGCTATCACCACGACGCCAAGTACCAGCACCGTGCCCCACTGCGAGGCCAGTACCTGAAAGTCGATCCCCGCGCCGACGGTGATAAAGAACAGGCCCAGCAGAAGCCCCTTGAACGGATCGATATTGGCTTCGATCTCATGCTTGAATTCGCTGTTGGCCAGTACGATACCGCCCAGAAACGCGCCCAGTGCCGGGGAAAGGTTCACCAGGCTCATGAGGGCAGCGATACCGATGACGAGCATCAGCGCCGTCGCCGTGAACACTTCACGCAGCCCGGAGCCCACCACATAACGGAATAGTTTCGGTACCAGGTAGTAACCGCCGGCAATCACGCTGCCGATCGCCGCGACCACCACCAGGGCATACGCCCAGCCGGGCAAGTGTGCCACCAGGCTTATGCCCGCATGACTGGCGCGATCATCTCCTGCCCCCATCAACTCTGGCAGCGCCAGCAGGGGAATCAGCGCCAGCATGGGAATGACCGCGATGTCCTGGAACAGCAACACGGAGAAGGCGCTGCGGCCTCCCTCGGTTTTTTCCAGGCCCTTTTCACTCAGGGTTTGCAGCACAATCGCTGTCGAGGACAATGCGAACAGCAAGCCGATAGCGAGCGAGGTTTGCCACGTAAGCCCCAGCCACCAGGCAATAGCTGTGCCTGCCACCGTGGTCAACCCTACCTGCAGTCCGCCAAGACCGACCAGGCGCACGCGCATGGCCCAGAGCCCTTTCGGATCAAGCTCCAGACCGACCAAAAACAGCATCATCACCACACCAAATTCGGCAAAGTGCTGAATCGTGGTCGTTTCCTGGCCCACCAGACCCAGTATCGGGCCAATGACCACACCGGCCATCAGGTAGCCCAGTACCGAGCCAAGCCCATAGCGTTTTGCGAGGGGAACAGCAATCACCGCCGCCACAAGATAAATAAACGCCTGGATAAAGTATGCGGTCATCGAGACTCCTTGTATTTTTTAAAGTAGCTTGACTTCACTGACGCAAACGGTATCGTACTAGTACGCTAGTACATTATCTATTACCTGGTGGCACACGATGTCTTCAAACCATGCTTTCCAACGATGATTACCAGGCGGAACTGGTTCGCCACTTGCTTGCCATCGACTCTCCAGAGGCAATGGATGAAGCACTTGCCAGCCTGCTGACCCCTGCAGAGTATCAAGAAATCAGCAAGCGCCTACAGATTTTCAAGCTGCTGCGCGAGGGTGTCCCCCATCGCAAAATTGCCGAAACCCTGGGCGTAGGGATCGCCACGGTATCCCGTGGCTCACGCGCCTTGACCTCGTTACCCTCTTCACGACCTTCTTCACGGAATGATCATCTATGACCACGGCCGATAAGCAAGACGCACAAGGCCCTGAGCCTTTTACGCTGCCGCGCAAGCCGCACTACGTGACGCTGGCGGCGGACTGCGATTTTTTTGCGCTCTTCCAAAAAATCGAGCGGCAGTTTACCAACTGCTACATGCTGGAGTCGCTGGGCGAAGATAGCCATATGGCGCGCCACTCGATCATCGGCTTTGACCCAGAGTACACGCTTTACGCCAACGGCCACACGCTGACGATCGAAGACCGCGACGGCCATGCCAATCACTACCCGAGCGATAACCCTTATGAGTTGCTGCGCAGCCTGATTCCCCAGAACATTATTTCGCGTAAATATGCCGGTGGGTTAAGCGGTTACCTCGGTTACGACGCCATGCAGTACTTCGAGCCATCGCTGACGTTAAAAGCCAGCGATGATTTCGATACGTTCCGGTTCGGGCTCTATAAAGACGGCTTGATCCTCGACAAGATGACCGGTGAGGTTATCTATTTTTACTACGACAATAGCCGCTACGAGTTCCTGCAGACGCTGATCGACGCCGACGACACGCCCCCCGGCCCGCTGCATATCACTGCCCTGGGCGATACCATGAGCCAGGCAGAGCACGCCGAGGCCGTGGCCAAGGTGAAACAGGACATCATCGACGGCAAGGTCTTCCAGTGCGAGGTCGGCTTTAAAAAGCGCTTCCGGATTCAGGGCGATACCCTGGCGCTATACGACCAGCTACGCACCATTAACCCCTCGCCGCAGATGTACTACGTCAAGTTTGGTGATCAGAAGCTGATTGGCGCAAGCCCGGAGCTGCTGTTTCGACTACGCCAGGGCGAAATGGAAACCTTCCCGCTGGCGGGCACCACCACCCGTGGTCAAACGCCCCAGGAGGATACCCAGCTCGCCCGGGCACTGCTCAATGACCCCAAAGAGATCGCCGAGCACAATATGATCGTCGACCTGCACCGCAATGATATCGGCCGGGTGGCACAGTTTGGCACGGTAAAAGTCCGCAGCCTGATGGATATCAAGCGTTTCAGCCACGTCCAGCACATCTCCAGCGAGATTGTCGGCATCATCGCCGAGGGTGACGACATGTTCAGTGCCCTGGCCAGCAATTTCCCGGCGGGCACGCTCACCGGCGCCCCCAAGATCGAGGCGATGAAGATTATCGACGACCTGGAAAATGACGGACGGGGCCCCTACGGCGGCGCTGTGGGGCAGTTCTCGTTCAACGGCGACTGCACCTTTGCCATCCCCATTCGTACGGTATTTGTGAACGGCGAGCGTGCTTACGTGCAGACCTGCGGCGGCAACGTGTATGACAGCAACGCCGAGGATGAGTATGAAGAGATTCGCCGCAAGTTTGCCGGCACCCGCAAGGCCTTGGCCCCCTTTATGAGCACGGAAACGGAGAGCCCCGCATGAAGGTGCTGATCATCGATAACTACGACTCCTTCACCTATAACCTGTATCAGTTCATTGGTGAGATTCTGACCACCGAAAAAAACCGCGGCAGGGTGCCCCATTTCGAGATACTCGTTAAACGCAACAACCAGATCGACTTCAAGGCCATTGAAGCCATGGCGCCGGACCGCATTATTATCTCGCCTGGCCCCGGCTCACCGGATGACCCGCGTTACTTCGGCGTCTGTGCAGAGGTGATAGAAAAGCTCGGTAAAACCACCCCGCTGCTGGGGGTTTGTCTTGGCATGCAGGGCATTGTGCACGTGTTTGGCGGCCAGGTGGTCAAAGCACCGCTACCCATGCACGGCAAGATCAGCCCAATCAATCATAATAACCACTCGGTGTTTAATGGCGTCCCCGACCAGCTCGAAGTGATGCGCTATCACTCGCTGATTGCTGATGCCGCGACCCTGCCAGAATGCCTGGAAGTCACCGCGACGGTAGGTGCCCTGGCGGCTGACAACTTTGAACAGCGTAGCCGCTGGCAGGCGGTCGGCGAATTCGAATTGATGGGGGTTAAACACCGGGACTACCCCATTCACGGCATTCAGTTTCACCCGGAATCGTTTGCGACCGAAGGCGGCAAGGAGTTGATTGGCAACTTTTTGTTTGCCTATGACGCCTGACGTTGGCGCTATTACTTTCGGCGCGAGGGAGACTTTCCCTTCATAGGCTTGTTTTTGCCACCACCGCCTTTGACGGGCTTGCCTCGTCCGGTCGCCTTCCTGCCAGAAGGCACGCCACTTGACTTGCCTTTAAGCGTTGGTTTGCCGCCAGCGCTTTTGGCCTTGGGCCGCCCTGACCCGCTGGCAGTGCGTTTTCCCGTCCCTTTGCTCGGCGTTTTGTCACCGGATTTACCGCCACGCTTGCCCGGCGTGCCAGCGGCATTTTGCCGAGATTTATTCTGGCTGCTCGAACGCTTTGGCGCAGACGACGGCGCGGGCTTGGCCTCTGAACTGGCGGTTAGCTCCTCAAGCGTCGCGATCTCTTTCGGGGTCAAGTCGCGCCAGTCGCCCAGCGCCAGGCCCTTGAGCGATACATTCATGATGCGCGTGCGAATGAGCTGGGTGACGTCATAGCCGAAATAGTCACACATGCGGCGAATCTGACGGTTCAATCCCTGCACCAACGTTATCGTGAACTCGAAGGTGGATACCTTTTCCACGTGGCATTTCTTGGTGACCTGACCAAGGATGGGTACCCCGTTCTGCATCCCTTGAATGAAGTCATCGGTAATCGGTTTGTTGACCGTTACCCGGTATTCCTTTTCATGGTGGTTGTTGGCCCGCAATATCTTGTTCACCAGGTCGCCATTATTGGTGAGCAAAATCAGCCCCTGGGAGTCCTTATCCAGCCGACCAATGGGGAAAATGCGCGTGCCGTGTTTTACAAAATCGACAATGTTGTCTTTTTCGCTTGGCTCTGTGGTACAGACAATACCCACCGGCTTATTGAGCGCGATGAGGACAAGGTCTTCCTCTTCCTGAGGCTCGATATCCTGGCCGTTGACCTTGACCCGATCGCCTGCCACTACCTGGTCGCCTGTCGTCGCGCGGCGTCCGTTAATCCAGACGTTGCCCTGCTCCACATAGCGGTCGGCTTCCCGCCGTGAGCACAGGCCGCTTTCACTGATATATTTGTTGATACGGGTAGATTTTCGTAACGTCATAGAACGCCATGTGGCTGAAAGGGATAAAGAAAACGCTTAAAAAGACGACCCGGGCTGCTTCAGAAACGCCAGCTCCTCGTCGGTAGAAATTCGCCCCAGCAGCGCATTACGGTGCGGGTAGCGGCCGAAGCGATCAATAATCGCCTTGTGGCGCACTTCAAAGTCGAAGTTTTTCTCCAACCCCGGCTGGTTAAACAGCTCCATCGCCCGCTCGTGAATCGCCACCGATTCGCTATGCATATAGGGCATATACAGAAACGCCCGCTGCTCGCTGGAAAGCGACGCAGCGGCGCCAGCGGCCACCGCTTCCTGAGCCAGCGCCAACGCCAAGGTATCGGTGGCAAAGGCACGAGCGTCGTCGCGGTAGATATTGCGGGAGAACTGATCCAGCACAATGATCTCCGCAAGCCGCCCTTGGGGCGTTTCCCGCCAGGCGTAACACTCGCACTGCGCCGCCTGGGCATGCAGAGAGCCAAACCGTTCCCGGATCGCCTGATCCATCTCGGGGTCTTTTTTAAACCACTGCGCAGGCGTCAAGGCCTCAAACCAGAAGTCGAGTACCGCTTGAGCATCTGAGGACATTGACGCCTCCTGATTGTGACAAAAAAGTTGGTGGTGATAACAAACTAGCCCGTATTACGTAGACCAGCCGCGATCCCCGCCATGGTAACCATCAGTGCTCGAGACAGGTCAGCGCTAATAGCACCATCAGCATCACGGTTACGCTGCAATAGCTCCGCCTGCAAGCCGTGAAGCGGATCGATATAGGGGTTACGCACATCGATCGCCTGACGAATCAGCGGCGTATTTTCCAGCAGTTCCTCCTGCTGCAGAATATCCAGTACGGACTCTTCCAGCCGCGCGAACCGCTCGCGCAGCTGCTTACCCAATGCCTTCAACGAGGGCTCATCCACCAAGCGGTGCTCGTAATAAGCGGCAATCGCCACGTCGGCCTTGGCCAGCAGCATTTCCAGCATATCGAGGTAGGTACCGAAGAACGGCCACTCGTTGCGCATTTCCTGCAACACCTCGCGCC
The DNA here is from genome assembly GCF_001663515.1 of Halomonas sp. G11. NCBI lineage: Bacteria > Pseudomonadati > Pseudomonadota > Gammaproteobacteria > Oceanospirillales > Halomonadaceae > Halomonas > Halomonas sp. G11. The sequence continues at coordinate 29,718 of NZ_LYXG01000023.1, read as the reverse complement.
CGCCCGGCTGTTCAAGCCGACGCGAGAACGCCTCGCCGCTACCCAGCCACGCGGGCAGCATCAGGCGAATTTGCGTCCAGGCGAAAATCCACGGAATCGCCCGCAGGGTTTCCACCCCACCGTCCTGGCGGCGCTTGGTTGGCCGGGAGCCCAGCGGCAGCCTGCCCAGCGCGCCTTCCGGCGTCACCGAACGGAAGTAGGGTACAAAGTCCGGGTCTTCGCGCACGACGCCGACATAGGCGGCGTGGGCGACGCTGGAAAGCTGGTCCATCTCTTCGCGCCAGTGCGGTTCGGGGGCTCTCGGCGGCAGCAGCGTGGCTTCGAGCACGGCACAGGCATAAATCTCCATGGAACGAAGCGCAATATCGGGCTGGCCAAACTTGAAGCGAATCATCTCGCCCTGTTCGGTCACCCTTAAACTGCCGTTCACCGACCCCGGCGGCTGGGAAAGAATCGCCGCGTGGGCGGGGCCGCCGCCACGGCCAACGGTGCCACCGCGGCCATGAAACAGGGTGAGGTCGACACCGTGGCGGTCGCACACATTGACCAGCGACTCCTGGGCCCGGTACTGCGCCCAGGCGGCGGCCAGCTGCCCGGCATCCTTGGCAGAGTCTGAATAGCCGATCATCACCTCCTGGCCCTTGCGCATCAGCTTGCGATAGCCCGGCAGCGCCAAGAGCTGGTCGATCACGTCGCCTGCATGATCCAGGTCGTTCAGGGTTTCGAACAGCGGCGCGATGGGCAGCGTCACGTTGCCACCGGTTTCCTTCATCAACAGCGCCACGGTAAGCACATCGGAGGGTTCAGCAGCCATGGAGATGATATAGGTACCCAGTGCTTCAGAGTGCTCCTGGGCGATCACCTTGAAGGTATCCAGCACCTCGCGGGACTCCGCCGAACACTCCCAGCGGCGCGGGATCAGCGGCCGCCGTGATTCAAGTTCAGCCAGTAAAAACTCCTGACGCTGGGCTTCATCCCACTCGCGATAGTGGCCAAGGTTCAGGGTATCCGTCAGTTCTTCCATGACCTGGGCATGACGGCTGGCTTCCTGGCGAAGGTCTAGCTTGGTCAGCGTGACGCCGAAAACCGCGACGCGGCGAAGGGTATCCAGTAGCGCGCCATTGGCGATGGTATCCAGGCCTACGTCGCACAGTGAGCGATAGCAGGCCAGCAAGGGGGCATACAGCTGATCGCGGGTTTCGATAATCGCCCCGCCGTCATAACCCCGCCCTTCCAGTTCGGCCTTGGCCCAGTCGCGGGTGGACTCCATTTTCGCCAGCAGGCGTTTAAGTACTTCGCGGTAAGGCTCGGCCACATCGCCCGCCTCAGCCTTGAGGGCACTATTGGCCTTCCACATGGAGAGTTCGGTCTTGAGCTGTTCAAGGTCGCGCAGGTAAAGGTCCGCCGCCATCCAACGGCCCAACAAAAGCACTTCCTTGGTGACCTTTGCCGTGACATTCGGGTTGCCATCCCGGTCACCCCCCATCCAGGAGGCATAGCGAATGGGCGCAGCATCCAGCGGTAGACGTTCGCCGGCCGTTTCCAGCAGCAGGTTATCGAGATCCCGGTGAAAGTCAGGCACCGCCTGCCACAGCGAATTTTCAATCACGGCAAAGCCCCACTTGGCTTCATCCACCGGCGTGGGCCGCTCGTGGCGGATCTCGTCGGTGTGCCAGGCCTGGCTGATCAACTCCTCCAGCCGCCCCTGGGCACGGGCACCCCGCTCCGGGTAGTCATCAGAGCCTTCAATGGCTGTCAGGCAGTCGTCGATGGCATCGTACTTTTGAATCAGCGTGCGTCGAATGACTTCGGTGGGGTGCGCGGTGAGCACCAGTTCAACCCGCATATTGGCAAGGCTCTCGACCAGCTTGCGCGGCGAGTTGCCTGCCTGCTCGGCGCGTTTGAGCAGCTCGCCAAGCACCGGCTGCGAGCCCGGCTTGTAGTCTTCAACGCGGCGGAAACGCGCCCGATAGTGCTGCTCGGCAATGTTGGCGAGGTTTAGAAACTGGTTAAAGGCACGGGTGACGGGCAGCAAATCCTGCTCGGGCAGTTGGCGCAGGTATTCGATCAAGTTGCGTTGCTGTAGCGAATCACCCTGCCGTCCCTGCTTGGCGTGGGCACGAATGGTTTCGATTTTATCGACAAATGATTGGCCTAGGTCGTCGGCAATGGTAAGCCCCAGGCTGTCGCCCAGAATACGCACGTTATCGCGTAGCGATTCGTGTAGGTCATGACTCATGGCGTGGCCTCCTTGCAGGGGTCGCGGAATTCAATCAATGGGTTTCTTCGGCTTTGGCCGCCAACCAGTGACTTTCCATCTCGTCTAGAGAGGCATCCGTCAATGGTCGCCCCGCCGCTTCCAGCTCACGCTCGACAAAACGAAAGCGGCGTTCGAATTTGGCATTGGTGTTACGCAGGCACTGCTCGGGGTTGGCCCCCATGGTGCGTGCTAAATTAGTGACGGCAAACAATAGGTCGCCCACTTCTTCCTGAGCGTGGATGCTGTCGCCCGCGGCGAGGGCCTCTTCCACTTCATCGAGCTCTTCGCGGATCTTGGCCAGCACGCCACGGGAATCCGGCCAGTCAAAGCCTACGCGTGCCGCGCGTTTGGAAAGCTTGGCCGCTCGGCTGAGCGCAGGCAGGGTGCGCGGCACGTCGTCAAGCACCGAGGCAGCCGCACTGGCGCTTTCGGCACCTGCCCTTTCATCACGCTCTGCGGCTTTTAACGATTCCCAGCGGCTATTCACCTGCTGGGTCTGCACATCCTCGGCACTTACCCCCGGTGGGCGACGTGAACTCAAGGTGCCATCGGGAAAGACATGCGGGTGGCGACGCAGCATCTTGGCGGTCAGCGTATCGACAATGTCGTGGAAGTCGAAGCGCTGCTCTTCCGCTCCGAACTGGGCGTAGTAAACCACCTGAAACAACAGGTCACCCAGCTCGCCGGGCAGCTCGTCAAATGCGCGCCGTTCGATGGCATCGGCCACCTCATACGCTTCTTCAAGGGTGTGGGGCACAATGCTGTCCCAGTCCTGCTTGATATCCCAGGGGCACCCCTGCTCGTGGTCGCGCAGTACTTGCATCAGGGTCAGCAAATCATCCAGCGAATATCGCATCAGGCCCCGCCTCCCCGCGTTGTCTTGTCCGGATCGGTGTCGCGCAGGCGACGCACCTCGGTCACATTGGGCAATTGCTGAATACGCGAGAAAAGTCGCCCCAGCGCTTCCAGGCCATCGACTTCCAGGGTAATACGCAGCCGGGCAATGCCTTCGTCGGTGTCGGTCAGCGTGTTCACCGCCAGCACGTTGACTTTTTCGTTGCCCAGCAGACCGGTGACATCGCGCAGCAGGCCCGAACGGTCCCAGGCCTGGATCTCGATGGTCACCGGATAGCGCGTCTCGGCACGCTCGCCCCACTCGACTTCAATAATGCGCTGGGGCTCATCCAGGCGCAATTGCAGGATGTTGTTGCAGTCCTGGCGATGCACCGTCACGCCGCGCCCCTGGGTAATGAAACCGACGATAGGCTCGCCGGGAACCGGCCGACAGCAGTTGGCCATGCTGGTTTTCAGGTTGCCCACCCCCAGCACGGTAATGTCACTTTTGGTTGCCTTGCTGGACTGGCGCTTGGGCTTGGCGAGCAGTCGGTCAAGCTGTTCCTGGTCATCGGTTTCACCAAACAGCTGCTGGGCCTGGTGAAGCACCTGCCCGATACGCAAGTCGCCCGCCCCCAGGGCGGCGTACATGTCATCCGGTGTCTGGTAATTAACCGCCTTGGCCAGCTTGGGCAGATCGAGCCCGTCGACATCCAGGCGGCGCATTTCGCGATCAAACAGAACGCGCCCTTCCTCCAGGTTCTGGTCGCGTGCCTGGTACTTGAACCAGGCCTGGATCTTCGCCCGGGCCCGGGAGGTGCGCACATAGCCTAGGCTCGGGTTAAGCCAGTCCCGGCTTGGCCCGCCTTTCGTCGCGGTAAGGATCTCGACCTGTTGACCGGATTTCAGCTTGTAGGTAAGCGGCACGATACGGCCATTGACCTTGGCCCCGCGGCAGCGGTGGCCAATTTCCGTGTGCACGCGATAGGCGAAATCGATAGGCGTGGCGATCCGCGGCAGGTCGATGACGTGACCATCGGGGGTAAACACATAAATACGATCCGGGGCGACATCGCTTGAAAGCCCTTCGCGCAGGTCGCCAAAGCCGCCCACCTCGTCCTGCCATTCGAGCACCTGGCGCAACCAGGCGATCTTTTCTTCGTAGCTGCGGCTCTTGGCGTTGGTATCGTGGCCCTTGTAGCGCCAATGGGCACAGACGCCAAGCTCAGCTTCGTCGTGCATCGCAAAGGTGCGAATCTGAATTTCCAGCACCTTGTTTTCCGGCCCCATCACGGCCGTGTGCAGCGACTGGTAGCCGTTTTTCTTGGGGTTGGCGATGTAGTCGTCAAACTCATTGGGGACGTGATGCCAACGGGAATGGACGATGCCCAATACCGTGTAGCAGTCGGTCACTTCGGGGACCAGAATGCGCACGGCGCGCACGTCATGAACCTGGGAGAAATCGATCCGTTTGCGCTTCATTTTGCGCCAGATCGAATAGATGTGCTTGGCGCGCCCATCAACATCGTAATGATGGATGTTCTGAGCTTCCATCAAGCCTTTCAGGGTCTCGACCACATCGTTGATATAGCGGTCGCGGTCGAGGCGCTTTTCTGCCAGCAGTTTGGCAATCGCCTTGTATTCGTCTTCGTGGAGATAACGAAACGACAGGTCTTCCAGCTCCCACTTGAGCTGCCCGATACCCAGGCGGTGCGCCAGCGGCGCGTAGATATCGGCCACTTCCCGGGCGACCTGTTGGCACTTTTCCCGAGGTGCATCTTTGACCTGGCGCAGGGCACAGGTACGCTCGGCAATCTTAATCAGCGCCACGCGCACATCGCCGACCATATTGACCAGCATCTTGCGCAGGTTTTCCTGCTGGTTGTGCTGACCCATGCCATGGTTGGGGGCCAGCGGATAGCTGATTGCGGCCATCTGCAAGACACCGTCGATGAGGTTGGCCACCTCATTGCCAAAGCGCTTGGTAACCCCCTCCAGGCTCAACAGGCCTTCACGCACCGCACGGTAGAGCACCGCGGCTTCAAGCGTTGACTGGTCGAGCTTGAGCTCCCCCAGGATGTCGGCCATTTCGAGGCCCATGCGGAAGCTGGACCCCGGCGTCAGCCACACACGGTGCGACCTGGGCGCATCGAGCTCCAGGGTTTGAGCAAGCTCACAGGCCTCGCGTAAACGCTCGGGTTCGGGAAGACGCACGTCTTCTTGCAGGCGAGATAACCATTTCTGCAAGTTCACCGTTCCGCTGTCGGTTAGCGGCTGGTCTTCACGCACTTTTACCATGACGATTCTCATCCATTCGAGGCAGCCGTTTGCGATACCGCTGCCGAGGCTAACGACGTTTTAGGCACACTTTGTGTGTTCAAACAGCATCAGCGTTTCCATATGTGCAGTGTGCATGAACATGTCGGCCACTGCGACGTGATTGATGCGGTAACCTGCATGCACAAGGTGTGCCGCATCACGGGCAAGCGTGGCGGGATCACAGGAAATATACATTACCCTGGCAACCGGACTGCGTGCCAGCGCTTGGCAAATGACCTCGGCCCCGCTGCGTGGCGGGTCGAGCACCAGTGCCTGCAGATCCACAGCCTCGAGCAACGAGGCGACGGTATCCGGATCGCTCAGATCCGCCTGCTGGCCCGTCACATCAAGTCGGTTTAGATGGGCATTATCTGCAAGGCGCTCGACCATGGCAGGACTGCCTTCCACGGCATGTACCTCCGCCCCGGCCGCGGCCATTGGCAGACTGAAGTTACCGATACCGGCAAACAGGTCCATCGTCCGTTGGCCGGGGGAAGGTGCCAGCCAGCGCATGGCGGTATCGACCATCTGCTGGTTCACGGCGGCGTTGACTTGTAAAAAGTCACCGGGCGCAAAATGCAGCGTCAACGCCTTTCCATCAGGTATATCGAGGGCCTCTTCCAGTACCGGCGGCGCACCATGCCAGTGCAGCGTCGGGCTCTCACGCCCCAACCAGGTACCCAAAGCAACGTGATGATGATCAGCAAACGCCTGCCAGCGCTCGGCGTCCGCCGGATTGGCTTTCAATTGACGAACCAGAACCACCCGCTGGCTGTCGGTCGCCAGCAATTCGATGTGGCCCACCTGGCGCGGCGCATCCAGCGTTGCCAAAAGTTCGCGCAAGGGAGCGATCAGCGCTTGCAAGCCATCAACCAGGACGATACAGCGTTCGATGTCGATCAGCCTGTGAGAGTGGGCCGCTCGAAAGCCTAACAGGGCATGGCCGTCGCCATCGACTTTGACGCCCAGGCGTGCACGTCGGCGGTAGCCCTGCACATCATCGTGCAACGATTCGATCTCGCCCAGTTCGATTCCCTGGCGAGCCATTAAATCACGCACGACCTCTCTTTTATGCTCGCGCTGCGAGGCCACGGTCATGTGCTGCAAATCGCAGCCGCCGCAATGACTGAAATGCGGGCAAGGCGGCGAAACACGCTGCGCCGAGGAGGTAAGCCGTTGTTTGACATGGGCTTCGTCATAGCGCTTGCGTGTCTGGTGAACCGCAACTTCGAGGTGCTCGCCGGGTAGTGCCTGGTCGATAAAGACCGTTTTGCCCTCGGCGTTGTGAGCCACCCCGCGTCCGTCATGCGCCAGGCGCTCTACCACCAGTGCGCTTGTCGCTTGCGGCGCCTGATTCGACGATTTTGCCGCGGGTTGGCGTGCCAGCCCGGAATGCCCCGACGCGGGCCGTGGCGGTCGCCGTTTTCCCAACATGGCCATCTATACCTCCGGGGCAAACAAGCCCGTGGAGAGGTAGCGATCTCCGCGGTCGCAGACGATAAACACGATCACGGCATTTTCCACCTGCTCGGCAATACGCAGCGCCCCTGCCAGACTCCCCCCCGAGGAGACGCCCGCGAAGATACCCTCTTCTCGCGCCAGACGCCGCATGTGCTCTTCAGCTTCATGCTGGGCAATATCCAGGGTGGTATCCACCCGCGGGGCTTCAAAGATGGCGGGCAGATATTCCTGCGGCCAGCGCCGAATCCCCGGGATGCTCGCCCCATCAGCGGGCTGCAGGCCGACAATCTGAATCGCCGGATTCTGCTCTTTCAGATAACGCGATACCCCCATGATGGTGCCGGTTGTCCCCATGGAGCTGACAAAATGGGTGACTTCGCCGCCCGTCTGCCGCCAGACTTCAGGGCCTGTCGTCCGATAGTGGGCCAGCGGATTGTCCGGGTTGGCGAACTGGTTGAGCGGCTTGCCCTCACCCCGAGCGATCATGCCGTCGGCAATATCCCGCGCTTCTTCCATACCGCCTTCCTTGCTTGCCGACACCAGCTCCGCGCCGAAGGCGGCCATGGCCTGCCTGCGTTCCTCGGAGGCGCTCTCGGGCATGATCAGCACCATGCGATAGCCCTTGATGGCAGCGGCCATCGCCAGGGCAATCCCGGTATTGCCCGACGTGGCTTCGATCAGGGTGTCGCCGGGGGTGATATCACCGCGTGCTTCTGCCTCACTGAGCATCGACAAAGCGGGCCGGTCTTTAACCGACCCCGCCGGGTTATTACCTTCCAGTTTCGCCAGGAGGGTATTGTTGCGCCCCGCGCTGATGCGCTTCAGACGCACCAACGGCGTGTTGCCAACCACCTCTTCTAACGTGGGATAATCCATCGCATCAATTCCTTATCGTGATCGTTACCTACATTATATCGGTGCTAACGTACACTGGACAGGTAACCCTCTTGAATCAGCAGGCTGCTTTCATGTCTTTGAACACGCGACTTCTTTTTGCGCTGCTTGGCCTTCCGCTTGTGGTCTATGCCTGCATGGCGATATTGCTCATCATCCAAAACGACCAAAAAGCCCACGCGCTGCTGGAGGAGCGCATTGTAAGCGCCAGCCACTCCCTTGCCCCTCGCATGGCGGAGGCACTACTAGAGACAGATATTGATCAACTGGACACCCATGTTGGCACTTTCCTGGCGCAGCAGAGCGTCAGCTCAGTCACCATCTTCGATAACCAAAACAACCGTCTGCTGGTGCGCGGACGCACCAACTCAGCATCACCGCTCTCGTCATATCCCAATACCACACAGCTGGTCACCACTGATGATGGATGGCGCTTGCAAGTTCCCCTGGAAGCGCCGACAACCGGTAACGAATCTCCCACACGGGCGGGGTGGCTCGAGGCCACGATAGACACCTACTCACTAAACCTTGCCCGCTATCAGATGATTGCCAGTTTAAGCCTGGGAGGCATGCTACTCGGGCTCTGCCTGTTCTTGATTGCCTTTGCGATCAGCCGCTATGTCACGCGGCCGATCGAAGAGGCAAACCATGCACTGTATCGCCTGTCGCGGGGGGATTATGAGCAAACGGCGATGTCACATAACGCCGTCGAACTGAACCAGTTGGCCCAACAGATCAATGCGCTGGCCCATCACCTCCAAAGCGCCAAACATGACATGCAAGCGCAAATCGAACAGGCGACCAGCGAACTCCAGGAATCCATGGAGACCATCGAAGAGCAGAATATAAAGCTCGACCTGGCCCACCGCAGCGCGGTGCGTGCAAATACGGTGAAGTCCGAGTTTCTCGCCAACATGAGTCACGAGATCCGTACACCGCTGAACGGAATCATCGGATTCTGTCGACTGCTGGGCCGTTCGTCCCTGGATGACCGCCAGCGCGATTGGTTGCAGCACGTGCACAGGGCCTGCGATAACCTGCTCATGCTGGTCAACGATGTCCTCGACTTTTCCAAGCTGGAAGCTAACCGGCTAACCCTGGAAGAAGCCGACATCGACATCGTGACCCTGGTTGATGAGGTGCTCGGCCTGCATGCTCCCGAGGCTCAACGTAAACACCTCCACCTGGTGGCCATGGTGTACGACGATGTCCCCACACCGCTCAGCGGCGACCCGCTCAGGCTGCACCAGGTGCTCAACAACCTGCTCAGCAATGCCCTCAAGTTTACCCAGCAGGGCGATGTAGTCGTCAGGGTCATGCTGGAGCACTACGCGGGTAAGCATGTCGTGCTGAATATCAGCGTCAGCGATACAGGCATTGGCCTGAGCGAAGAGCACCAGCAACAGCTGTTCAGTGCCTTTTCCCAGGCCGAACCCAGCCACCCCCGGCAGTTTGGCGGCAGCGGGCTCGGCTTGACCATCTGTCGTCAGCTCATTCACCGCATGGGGGGCGAGATCAGCGTCGAGAGCGAACTCAATAAAGGCTCGACGTTCTCTTTCACCCTGCCCCTCCAGGCCACCCACGCCGACGAACGCAGCCCAGAGCTGCACCTTGACGGCCCGATCGTCGGCGTTCACGAACCCCACACCACCACCAGGAATGTACTGGATCACCTGCTGGAACGCTGGGGCGCAATGCCGGTTGCGCTGTCAGGGAACGCTGCCTGCGATTTGCTGCTCATCAGTCTTGACCAGGATGATCTACAGCCCAAGGTGCTCAGCCAGTGGCAGGACATCATCCGTGCCGCCGAGTGCCCCGCACTGGTGTTGGTAAACGGATCGAGCTTTGAACTGCCTAAACTCGATTTTCCGTTCAAAGGCGAGCTGCTTTGCAAGCCATTTACCCGCTCGCAACTGGCTGCCTCGCTGACGCACCTATTGGTGCCGGTCAGCGAAACCCGCGCCCTCCAAAGCGCGCCTCTTCCGGCGTTACCTTCTGCCAATGAGGGGTATCGATTATTGGTCGTCGACGACAATACCTCCAACCGGCAACTGCTGAGTGCGTTATTGGAGGCGCCCGACCGGCACATTACCATGGCGGCAAGTGGCCATGAAGCGATCAAGATGGGTCGGGAGCAGACGTTCGACATGGTACTCATGGATATCCGCATGCCGGAGATGGATGGCGTGCAAGCCACCCGGACGCTGCGACGCATCAGCAATGCCTGGAGCCGCTGTCCGATCATTGCGGTGACCGCGCACGCGTTGAACAGTGAACGTCAACGCTGGCTGGCCGAAGGGCTGGACGACGTGATTGTCAAGCCGATCGACGAGCATGACTTGAACCAGTTGCTCAACCGGTTCCTGGGCATTGACACGCCGGATTCAGCGCCCCAGCCGACTAAAAAACCGCCCAGCGAAACATCCACATCCGCCACCTTGCCGGTGATCGACCTGACGCTGGGTGCGCGCCTGGCCGGGGGCAAGGATGACATTGCACGGGCCCAGATCAAGCGTCTGATCGACAGCTTGCCCGCCACACGGCAAGCCATGGATACTGCCTATCAGCAGCGCAACATCGAGTCGCTGCTGGACAGCGTCCACGACCTGAACGGTGCCAGCCGCTACTGCGGAACCCCCGAGTTGGCACTGATTGTCGAGACACTGGAGACCCGGCTGCGCACCAGCGGGCTGGACCACGCGGAAAGCCTCATCAACGACCTTTACCGGGCCATGGACAAACTCATTGCCCAGCGGGGCACGCTTGGCTAGGACGACCTAGCTTTCCAGGACCACTTAGCTTTGCAGGACCACTTAGCTTTCCAGGACCACAAAAGCAATAGCGTAGGCATCTTCATCGCTTAACGTGATGTGCAAGGCGTTCACTCCGGCGGCTGACGCTTTCTCGGCAGCCGCCCCCTGGAGATCGAAGTAGGGTTTGCCCAGCGCATCGTTGAACACCTGGATATCGCGCCACTGAAGCCCATGCCGCAACCCCAGGCCCAGCGCCTTGACAAAGGCCTCTTTGGCGGCAAACCGCTTGGCCAGAAAGGCGACCGGATGGGCTTTCTGCTGCCACACGGCGTGCTCTTCAGGACCCAGGATACGCAGCGCGAAACGCGGTCCGTGACGCTCCAGGGCCCGCTCAAAACGCTCGATCCGGGCGATATCGGAGCCAATACCGACAATCACGGATCAGTGCCCACAGCAGCCATCATGCCCATGACCGTGCTGCTCCTCATGTTCATGATCATGGGCATCCAGCGCCGCCATCAGACCGGCTTCCTGACCCGCGATAATCAACCGCTTCATGTCGGCAACGGCGTCTTTCAGTCCTACAAACAGCGCACGTGCGATAATCGCGTGACCGATATTCAACTCGTTGATACCCGGCAACGCCGCGATGGCTTCCACATTGTGGTAATGCAACCCATGACCGGCATTGACCACAAGCCCAAGCGATACCGCATGCGTGGCGGCAGCGGTTAACCGCTGGTACTCGGCCGTGGCTGTCTCGCTGCCGGTGTGCGCCTCGGCATAAGCTCCGGTGTGCAACTCAATGACCGGTGCGCCCGCCCGCTGCGCTGCGTCGATCTGGTCCGCGTCGGGATCGATAAATAACGACACTTCGCAACCGGCTGCCGCCAGTCGCTGGCAGGCACTGGCCACGGCGTCGAAGCCTCCCACCACGTCGAGACCGCCTTCCGTGGTCAATTCTTCGCGCTTCTCGGGGACCAGGCATACATGGGCCGGACGAATGTCCTCGGCCAGCGCCAGCATCTCTTCAGTTACCGCCATCTCCAGGTTCATGCGCGTATTGAGCACCTCGGCCAGCAGCTTCACGTCGCGCAGCTGAATATGGCGGCGGTCTTCGCGCAGGTGCACGGTAATGCCGTCGGCGCCCGCCTCTTCGGCTAACAGCGCGGCCTGAACGGGATCCGGATAGCGGGTGCCGCGTGCCTGACGCAGCGTGGCAATGTGATCGATGTTGACGCCTAACAGTATCCGGGGGGGATGCATAAATGGCCTCCAGTTTTATAAAGGATGATTACCTAACGTTGGCGACGCTGGGCAAGATCGCGCATCAATTCCCGGGAGCGTAATGCAGTGGTCCCCAGATGCGGCGCCAGCGCGGCGCGCATGACGGCCTTCAACGCGTTGGCAAGCGTCGGTTCCTGCCAGTCATGTTGATCAATATAGCGTAGGGTGCGACCGTCCAGCCCTTTGGCGGCCGGGACGAACGCCCGGCTGGCGGCATCGAATCGGTACTGGGCCTGAGGGTCGAGCGCGCCACCGTCAGGGGTGCAGAAGCGTGGCGTGGCGTCCAGGACCTCCAGCAGCGACCATTCGTAACGGCGCAGCGCCAGCGCGCGGGCGGCAGGCATCGGCAGCGCCTCCAGCAAGGCGGTGTAAAAGGCAAAGACATTGCCTGCGGGCAGTTCCAGCGGCAGCAGGCGAGTCGCAATCTCGTTGGCGTAAAACCCGCAAAGCAGGCCCTCCCCCGCCAGCAGCGCTGTTGCTCCCCGCGACTCCATCAGGTGCAGCCGCTTGAGCTCACGTTCGCCCCGCCAGGTCACATGAAGAGGGGTAAAAGGCTGGAGCCGCTGACGCGATTTTGACGTGGGTCGCTGACCGCCCTGGGCGACCGCTCGGATGCGGCCATGGTGGAGTGTCAACAGATCCACCAGCGCACTGGTTTCGCGGTATGGCCTTCGGTGCAGCAGGAAGGCCGGCTCCGCCGACATTGCCATGCTCAATCGAGATCGTAGCCCAGGCTCTTCAGCGCGCGTTCATCGTCTGACCAGCCGCGTTTTACCTTGACCCACAGGTTCAGCATGACTTTGGTCCCCAGCGCACGCTCCATGTCCAGGCGCGCCTCACGACCAATGCTCTTGATGCGCTCGCCGTTTTCGCCGATCAATATGACTTTCTGCCCCTGACGTTCCACCAGAATCAGCGCACTGATATGGGTCACGCGTTCGGTTTCGCGAAATTCTTCAATTTCCACGGTCATCTGATAGGGCAACTCGTCACCCAACTGGCGCATGACTTTTTCCCGCACCAGCTCAGCCGCCATGAATCGCAGGCTACGGTCGGTAATCTGGTCTTCGGGGAAATAGTGAATGCTTTCAGGAAGATGCTTGGCAACCTCTTCTTCGAGGGTATCTACCTGGGTGCCGTGCTTGGCGGAAATGGGCACAATGGCGGCAAAGTCCCGGCGCGCTCCCACCTCGGCAAGCCAAGGCAGCAGGTCACCTTTGTCGTTGAGTCGATCCACCTTGTTGACCGCGAGAATGATAGGCGCCTTGACGTGCTCAAGGCGTTTAAGCACCGCCTGGTCTTCATCGGTCCAGCGGGTGCGGTCAATAATGAACACCACGCAGTCGACGTCCCGCAGGGCCTGGGTCGCCGCCTGGTTCATGAACCGGTTGATCGCTTTATTGCGATCCTTGGACATGATGTGCATGCCCGGCGTATCGACGTAGATAGACTGGGCGTCGCCTTCCGTCTTGATCCCCATCACCTGGTGGCGTGTGGTCTGCGGCCGCCGGGAGGTAATCGAAATTTTCTGCCCCAGAATACGGTTCATCAAGGTGGATTTGCCGACGTTGGGGCGGCCGACAATCGCAACGAATCCACAGGACTGGCTCATGCATTGTCTCCAGGACGTTTTTCAAGGTGGGCGAGCGCTTCTTCAGCGGCTTGCTGTTCTGCGTGACGACGGCTGGGGCCTTTGCCTGTCGTGTGCTCGCTCAGCAGATCAATGTAACATTCCACAGTGAACATCTGGGCATGAGCTTCCCCCTTGACGCTAACCACTTCGTAGCGGGGTAGCGCCGCCTGTCGTGACTGAAGGAATTCCTGCAGCCGCGTCTTGGGGTCTTTCTGGGTGTCCTGCAGCGAGATACCCGCCAGCCGTTCGGCGTACCACGACAGGACCCGCTCGCGAACGGCATCCATGCCTGCATCCAAATAGATGGCACCGATCACCGCTTCTACCGCATCCGCCAGGATCGATTCCCGGCGATGCCCGCCGCTTTTCATTTCGCCTGAACCTAACCGTAAGCACTCGCCAAACGTCATTTCCCTGGCCAGTTCCGCAAGCGTCTGTCCTTTGACCAGGCGCGCCCTCAGGCGCGATAGCTGACCTTCACGGGCCTGGGGAAAGCGCTCATAGAGCGCTTCCGCAATCACGAAATTGACGATGGAATCGCCCAGAAATTCCAGGCGTTCATTATTGCGACCGCCATAACTGCGGTGGGTCATGGCCAGCTCTATCAGCGTAATATCGCCGAAAGTATGGCCAATGCGTCGGCAAAAAGCGGTTAACGAAGTACTCACGGGGCCCCTACGTCATTGACGTTGACTAAAAATAAATGGTTATACATGACGATTGGTTTCATTACTCGATGCGGCGTACGTCGGTAAAGCTCGGCAGCCCGCCATCCCAGTGCATCCAGACGGCGAAGGCGCGCCCGACAATATTTTCTTCAGGTACAAACCCCCAGTAACGGCTGTCATTGGAGTGGTCGCGGTTGTCGCCCATGGTGAAATAGTGGCCTTCGGGCACTTCGACCTCACGCATCTGCGGCCCGGGATCACGGGGGTTGTTATAGATATAATGCTCAACGTCCCCTAGACGCTCTTCAAATAACGGCTGCTGCGTGGCGCTCTCTTCCATCAGCTCCTTGGGAACCGGTTCGCCATTGATGTACAGCTGCTTGTCTTCATAGCGAATCTTGTCACCAGGCAGGCCTACCACGCGCTTGATGAAGTTGACCGAGGGCTCTTCAGGGAAGCGAAACACCATGACATCGCCACGCTCAGGGTCATCGACTTCAAGGAACCGCGTGTTGACGACCGGTAGACGCAGGCCATAAGCGAACTTGTTGACCAGAATGAAGTCGCCCACCTCAAGCGTCGGACGCATCGACCCGGAAGGGATTTGAAACGGCTCAACGACAAAGCTGCGCACCACCAGCACGACCAGCAATACCGGGAAGAATGAGCGCGAATAATCGACCAGCCATGGCTCTTTAAGCAGCTTTTCACGGGTGGCCGGGTCCAGCCCTTCCTGGGTGCTGGCGTCGGCGCGCTCGACACGCTCCCGACGCTTGGGACGCAGCCAAACCACATCCAGCAAATAGATAACGCCAGAAAGCGCAACGGCAAGTACCAGCAGTAATGCAAAATCCATGGGTGGACGTCTTCCTTAGTCGTTAACCTTGAGTACAGCAAGGAAGGCTTCCTGGGGGATCTCCACCCGACCGACCTGCTTCATGCGTTTCTTACCCGCTTTCTGTTTTTCCAGCAGCTTTTTCTTACGGCTGACATCACCGCCGTAACATTTCGCCGTCACGTTTTTGCGCAGTGCTTTGACAGTAGAGCGCGCCACGACCTGCCCCCCGATAGCGGCCTGAATCGCCACGTCGTACATTTGCCGGGGAATCAGCTCTTTCATTTTTTCCACCAGCAGTCGACCACGCGAGTGGGCGTGATCACGATGAATAATCACCGCGAGGGCGTCCACTTTATCACCGTTAATCAGCACGTCCAGGCGGGCCAGATGGGCCATTTCAAAACGCTCAAAATTATATTCAAGCGACGCGTAACCACGTGAAATAGACTTCAACCGATCAAAAAAGTCCATCACGACTTCAGACATCGGTAATTCGTAGGTCAACTGGATCTGGTTGCCGAGAAACTGCATGTCCAACTGGGTGCCGCGGCGCAGTTCACACTCGGAAATCACATTCCCGACAAACTCCTGGGGTACCAGAATGCTTGCCCGCACAACGGGTTCGCGCATCTGCTCGACGTCGGCCATATCAGGCAGCTTGGAGGGGTTCGATACGTAAAGGAGATCGCCATTTTTCATGGACAGCTCGTAGACCACCGTGGGGGCGGTGGTCAGCAGGTCCAGATCGTATTCACGTTCCAGGCGCTCTTGGATGATCTCCATGTGGAGGGTGCCAAGAAAACCCACCCGGAAACCGAAACCGAGTGCGTCTGAATTTTCCGGTTCGTATTCGAGCGACGCATCGTTAAGTGCCAGCTTTTCCAACGCATCGCGAAAATCTTCATAGTCATCGGAATTGACGGTGAATATGCCGGCATACACCTGCGGCTTGACCTTTTTAAAGCCTGGCAGCCTGGGCACATCCGGTGTTTTGGTATGCGTTATGGTATCACCCACAGGAGCACCGTGAATGTCTTTAATGCCCGCCACGATAAAGCCCACTTCACCAGCACGCAGAATATCGGTCTGCTTGCGCAGCGGCGTAAAAATACCTACTTCAGTGGTATTCCAATCTCTATTTGTGGAATTGATGCGGATCTTGTCGCCTTTGCGCAGCGTGCCATCAAAAAGCCGGACCAAGGACACGACCCCAAGGTAGTTATCGAACCACGAGTCGATAATCAGCGCTTGCAAGGGGGCGTCAGGGTCGCCTTTGGGGGGCGGTATATCGCGTACCAGACGTTCTAACAGCTCATCGATGCCAAGCCCGCTTTTAGCGGACACCTGGCAGGCATCGGTCGCATCGATGCCGATGATTTCCTCGACTTCCTGAGCCACCCGGTCGGGGTCGGCCTGGGGCAAGTCGATTTTATTCAGCACCGGCAAGACTTCCAGGCCCTGTTCAACGGCGGTGTAGCAGTTGGCAACCGATTGGGCTTCAACCCCCTGAGCGGCATCGACAACCAGCAGCGCGCCCTCGCAGGCGTAAAGCGAGCGAGACACTTCATAAGAAAAGTCGACGTGGCCGGGCGTATCGATAAAGTTGAGCTGGTAGACCTGCCCGTCGGACGCGGTGTAGTCCAGGGTGACCGACTGAGCCTTGATGGTAATGCCACGCTCGCGTTCGATATCCATCGAGTCAAGCACTTGTTCTTTCAATTCGCGCTCGGTTAGACCACCACAGGTTTGAATCAACCGGTCTGACAGGGTGGATTTGCCGTGATCAATATGCGCGATGATCGAGAAGTTTCTGATGTGCTTGATTTTGCTAACTGTTTCTTGGGTCATTGGCCGTTTTTATCCGGTATATGTACGCAACCATGTACGGTTAACAGTCTTGCTGTGGTATACGCAGTAGAAATTTGACGCCATTGTACCGTTACGACGGTCCCGGTGCTATGTGCAAAAAAAAGAGCAAAAAAAACGACAGCCCGCCAAGTGAAAACGGACTGCCGTTATAGAGAGGTTAATCAGTTACTCAAAGCGCAGCGCCACGAAGAGCGAGCGTCCATCGCGATAGAGGCGTAGCGGAATCGCTCGGTCGGTGGGCAGGTCCTCCACAATGCGACGCAGCTCTTCAGGCGACGTCAAACTGCGATGGTCCAGGCTCACCAGAACATCACCCGCGCGTAGACCGGCGCGAGCTGCCACGCTATCGGGCGCTACTTCGCGGACGACGACGCCGCCTTGCAGGTTAAGTTGCTCACGGGTTTCCTGGTCAATTTCGGCCACCGAAACCCCAAGGCGTACCTGACTATCACTGGACGACGATGGTACAGCCGCTTGTTCAGCATTGGGCCAGCTACCCAGCTCGACCGACTCGCTGCGTTCTTCTCCATCGCGCATCAGCAGCAAGTCCACTTCATTGCCCGGCGCGACACGGCCGATCAGACGCGGCAGACTGCTCGAACTGTCCACGGTTTCGCCGTTGACTTCAAGGATCACATCGCCTGCCTGAAGCCCGCCTTTTGCCGCCGGCCCTTCAGGGTCAAGGTCAGCGATTAGCGCGCCTTCGGCTTCTTCCATGCCGAATGACTCGGCCAGGTCACGGGATACGGGCTGTATCATCACCCCTAACCAGCCACGGTTGACGTACCCATCTTCGCGAAGCTGATCGGCCACATCCATCGCGACATTGATCGGGATGGCGAAGGAAACGCCCATGAACCCGCCGCTACGCGTGAAAATCTGCGAATTGATACCAATAACTTCGCCATCGAGATTGAACAGCGGGCCACCGGAATTACCGGGGTTGATCGCCACATCGGTTTGAATGAACGGCACGTAGGCATCCCGCGGAAGCGTGCGGTTGATCGCGCTGATAATGCCGGCGGTCACCGAATGGTCGAATCCGAAAGGCGAGCCTATCGCCGCCACCCACTCACCGACGCGAAGCTCGTCGGAATCGCCGAGTTCTAGCGTGGGCAAATCACTTGCCTCCACCTTCAAAAGCGCCACATCGGTTTGCGGATCACTGCCGATAAGCTCGGCGGTCAGTTCACGGCGGTCGTTCAAACGCACCAGAATTTCATCGGCGTCCTGCACCACGTGGGCGTTGGTCATCACGTAGCCGTCTTCACTGATAATGAAGCCAGAGCCCAGTGATTGGCGCTCTTCCGTACGCCCCCGACCGCTACCTGGTGGTAACGGGAAACGATCACCGAAATCATCGCCAAAGAAGTGGCGAAATATCTCGGGTATCTCCTGCCCGCCAAAATTGTCAATGGATGGCCCGCCGCGCTGCACCGTGCGGCTAGTGGAAATATTGACCACACCGGGCGCGGCGTCTTCAACGAGATCGGTAAAGTCAGGCAGATCCTGGGCATGGGCGCTTTGCCCCATAGCGAACAATAAGACAAAGCAGACCCACAACGTGGAGGAAAACATTAAGCGCTTCATGCAAGAACTCCTACTTAAAAACACTACCATGCCAAGTTAATACAGCTCGCAGCGAGCCATCCATCACGGTGCGTCGATCAATTGCGGGCGGAAAAACTCTGCTCGCTGACCTAACGCATATTTAAGGCCGACCATGCCACACATCAAGACACCAAAAAAAAGCCCTGGGGCAAGCCAGGTCGAATCACTCACCACACTCCCGATGGCGGCGACCACCAACCCCATCAAAAGCGGCAACCCATAGATCAACCCCGTCAACTGTGTCATTGAGGCTTTTGGCATCGCTACCGTTACCTCGCTGTTCAGTGGCGGCACGGCATCTCCTTCGGGATATGTGGGCACCTCTATTTCCAACTGCCACGCGCGGGGACGCGAGAGAAGCCCCGCCCCACAGCCTTGGCCTTTCGCACATTGAGTGCAGCCGGACGATGCCGTCACCTCGACGACAATTCCCTTGTCGTGGTAGCCCACCACGCGTGCCTGGCGCTCAATAAACGTCTTGCTCGCTGATATCGGCATCACTGCACTCTCCATACACCTCGCCACACAGTCATCGCCCAAGGAGCGCTCGCCAGAACCGTATCCATAAAAAATGGACGTTGAAATAGAGAGAAGCTCTTTTCAACGTCCATTTATCACTTTCCATGTTCGCCACTCGGTTTGCTGATCAGCGTTGACCCAAGGGCTCTGTCACACCGGCGGACCGCATCAATGTCGATCCTTGATCGGCTTGATGGCCCGTTGCACTTTGGGTTTGCTGCTCAAGGTAAGACTGCAACATGCGCAGTTGCTCAATGTCGATGTTAGTTCCCTGCTGGGCCGACACGCCTTGCTGAGAACCAGGACCGGCAAAGCCGCCTTCACTGACATTCATCAGGCCGCTACCCGAGGCTTGCCCATTCATGCGGAAAGGAGTCTGCTCGAACATGGGCATCTCGTTTTGCCCAGCGCCCGCCGCCTGACCACCGGAGACCGCCGGTGTCGTGGCAAGATTGACCGGCTGGACCTGATTAGAAGCAGGCGCAGAGCTGGATGCCACCCCTTCGTTACCGCTCTGATCGACGGTACCGCCACTGTTGCCGAAGAACTGAACGCCGGTGATCACCATCAGCGAAACCGCCGCTGCCACGCCAGCACCACGCGCGAAGGAAACGCTTCCAGCACTACGGGTGACCGTCGAGTCGTCTTTCAACGTGGGTGCGGGTTCATCCTGCAGGCGCGCCATGACACCAGCGGAAAGATCAACGCTCATATCCACGTCCCGTTCGCGCCGCATCATGCTACGCGCCAGATGGTAGCGTCGCCAGGTATCAGCGGCATCATCATCGTTAGGTAGTGCCTTCAACACTCGGCGCAATTCAAGCTCATCACTTTCGCCATCCATTAATGCCGAAAGTGATTCCCGTGTGTTTTGACTCATACTTCACACCCTCACACTGTTGAGAAGAAGCGCTGATGCCATCGTAATAGGTTGCTTTTACGCTGATTCACCGGCTGCTTCACTGTCGCTTCCCATTGGGAATGTAATGGCTTTGACGATGATGGCACCAAACAGTTCACGGTGATCAGTCATTTTTCGCCATTAGCGTTTAATCTACCCACATTGACCATTAATCATCGCGGCTGTTCCGTGCCGTGGACACCAGTGGGCGAATATGTTCGTCAACGGCTTCGCGAGCACGAAAAATGCGCGAACGCACCGTACCTACCGGGCACTGCATCACCTGTGCGATATCTTCGTAGGCCAGCCCGTCGAGCTCACGCAACGTAATCGCGGTGCGCAAATCATCCGGCAGCTTTTCGATCGCCTCGTAAACCGCAGCTTCGAGCTGGTCACGGGCAATCGATGCTTCAGGAGACTCGGCATCCGCCAGGCGGCCGCTTTGGTCGACGATTTCGGCGTCGGATATATCCAGATCGCTACCGGGTGGGCGCCGCCCACGGGACACCAGGTGATTTTTGGCCGTGTTGATCGCGATGCGATACATCCAGGTGTAAAAGGCGCTTTCCGAGCGAAACTTTCCCAGTGCCCGATAGGCCTTGATAAAGGCTTCTTGAGCAACGTCGTGAACTTCGGCATGGTCATGGACATAGCGCCCAATCAGGCCAATAATTTTATGCTGGTATTTCTTTACCAGCAGATCAAATGCGCGTGTATCGCCTTTTTGGGCACGTTCAACGAGCTGTTGATCTGTTTCATGAGTGCCCATTCACACGCTCCCCCCACCCGGACGGTGACCGCCGAGCGCAACTCTTCCTTTAAACCCGATACACTGGGTGTTGACAGCAAGCAACATAACGTTCCTTGGGCATTGGTTAATCATTCGAATGACATGAATTGGCACTGTAACGTGATCGCCTTTTGATAGCTAAGTGTTACGCGTTCTGCACGGCGCATCAAGCGTTTACCCCTTGAACAAAACCCAGCGGCTGACTTCAATTTACCTCGCCAAGTTCCGCAACAATTGATTTTTACTGCGCTGACAAGCGATAGTAGGCGCCATTAATCGATCATCACGCACGCACAGGTAGCACAATGTCAGATCAGCAGGTCAACAACCTTAACGTCCTTGCCCAGGACGTACTTACCACCCCGGAAACCCTCAAGCAGGATGTGCCGCTTACCGATGCTGCCGAGCGCACCGTGATAGAGGGTCGTCATACCATCCAGCGCATTCTGGACGGCAGCGATCCGCGCTTGCTGATGGTAGTGGGCCCCTGTTCGATTCACGATGTCGATGCCGCCCTCGATTATGCCAAGCGCCTGCGCAAACTGGCGGATGAGGTCAGCGACAGCCTGTATATCGTGATGCGGGTGTATTTTGAAAAGCCCCGCACCACCGTCGGCTGGAAAGGCCTGATCAACGACCCGCACATCAACGACTCGTTCGAAATCGACGAAGGCCTGCATATCGCCCGCAAGCTGCTGGTCGACCTTGCCGAGATCGGCTTGCCGCTGGCCACCGAAGCCCTGGACCCGATCTCCCCCCAGTATCTGCAGGACTGCATCAGCTGGTCCGCTATCGGCGCGCGTACCACCGAGTCGCAAACCCACCGCGAGATGGCCTCTGGCCTGTCTTCACCGGTCGGCTTCAAGAACGGTACCGACGGCAGCCTGGACGTGGCGATCAATGCGCTGCAATCCGTCGCCAGCCCGCACAACTTTCTGGGCATCAACCAGTCGGGACAAGTCGCCATCATCCGTACCCGCGGGAACGGCTATGGTCACGTGGTACTGCGCGGCGGCAACGGCAAGCCCAACTACGATAGCGTGAGCGTGGCCCTGGCCGAGAAAGAGCTGAAAAAAGCCAACCTTTCCGCCAATATCATGATCGACTGCTCCCACGCCAACTCGAACAAGGACGCGGCACTTCAGCCCCTGGTCCTTGAAAACGTGACCAACCAGATATTGGATGGCAATACGTCCATCATCGGCCTGATGGTGGAATCCAATATTGGCTGGGGCAATCAGAAAGTCCCTGCCGATCTAAAAGACCTGCAATACGGCGTTTCGATTACCGATGCCTGCATCGATTGGCAAACCACCGTCGATGCCTTTACCCAGATGAACGCCAAACTGGCACCGGTTCTGGCCAAGCGCCGCCCGTCGTAACCCTTCCTGTCGCCCACCGCGTTGAACGCGGTGGGCGTCATGTCATGAGGCGATTTCACGCCTGAAAGGTGGCAGCGCATCCAGTAGCGCCTGACCGTAGCGTCGCGTGATGACGCGCTTATCCAACAGCGTGATCGTGCCTTTATCGCTTTCCTTGCGGATCAGTCGGCCGCAGGCCTGCACCAGCTTGATCGATGCATCCGGCACGCTGATGCGCATGAACGGGTTGCCGCCCTGGCTTTCGATCCACTCGGCAAGCGTCGCCCCCACGGGATCATCCGGCACCGCAAAGGGTAACCGTGTAATGACCACATGGGTCAGGTAATCACCGGGTAGATCGATGCCCTCGGCAAAACTGGCCAGTCCGAAAATAATACTGCCCTTACCGCTGTCCACCGCCGCGCGATGACGCTCAATCAGCTCCCGCTTGGGCAATGCATCCTGAGCCAGCACGCGCTCTCTGACGGGCTCACCCAGCGCCTTCTCGACCCCGCGCAGCTGCGCCCTTGATGAAAACAGCACCAGCGCCGCTTCGCGATCCGCCAGTTGGGTCACAAAGTCGACGATCGCCTTTTCGTGGGCGTCACGGTCACTCGGGTCCGTCGCTTCCTTGGGCACGCTCAGCACGGCATTGGCGTAATCAAACGGGCTGGGCAGCGCCTGATAGCGGTAGCGATTGGCAAGCCCTGCCCGCTCCTGAAGCCGCTCGAAGCGACCCAGCGCCGTCAGTGTTGCCGAGGTGACCACGGCGCCATGGCAGCGCCCCCAAAGGTGCTTGGCCAATGTGTGCGCGGCGGATACCGGGCTTGCCGAAAACTCGATTTCCGGCTCGCCAGCCACCCGGCTCAGGGTGATCCAGCGCGCGCTGGGCGGCGCATTGGCCGCGTCACGGTCGCTGAACGCTTGCCACAGTGAGTGGGCATCCAGCGCCCGTCCGTGAAGCAGCGCCACCAGCGGCAGCCAGGTTTCCGCCTGCTCGCGGTCCAAGCCGGTCTGCTTGTCTGGATCGAGGCTTTCACGCAGCACATCGCTGATGCTCTCAAGACTGCGCGACAAGGTGGCAAACAAGGTTAACAACTGCTCGGCCTGTTCGCGCAGCGCATCAGGAATCTGCCCCTTTTCAAACCGCGACTGATGGGTGGTTTCTTCATCGGCCAGGCCATTGGCGCGACCCGCCAATTGATGTCCCATACTGAACACATCGCCCAACGCGGGTTCCAGGGTATGAATAAGCTCGGGCAAACCGGCAAGCAATCGGGCGATGGTTGGCTGGACAGCCAGCCCCTGGTTCAAGTCCGTCAAGCTGCTCTTGAGGGTTTTCAACCAGCGCAGGCAACCATTGATGGCAAAGCGGTGGGCAAAATGCGACAGCGCCTTGTCGGGCAGGTGATGGCCTTCATCGAATACGAAGATACAGTCGGCGGGGTCCGGCAGGATGGCACCGCCGCCCAGCGCCAGATCCGCCAGCACCAGATCGTGGTTGGCCACGATGACATCGGCGTTTTCCAGTTCCCGGCGGGAGCGGAAAAACGCACAGGCACCAAAATGGCCGCAGCGGCGTCCGGTACACTGGCGGTGATCGACGGTCAGTCGACGCCAGTGGGCATCGTCGATCGCATGGGGCCAGTTATCCCGATCGCCCTCCCATTCACCCTGCCCGTAGGCCTCGGCCATATCGCTGGCAATCACGCCAAGGTCACTGCTCTGCGACTGCTGTGACTGCTCGAACAGCGAAAGCGTGGGATTTGGCTCCGCACCTTCCAGCGCCTGGTCCAGCCGCGCAACGCAGACATAGCGCCCACGCCCCTTGGCCAACGCATAGCGAAACGCCAAACCACTGTGATTCGCCAGGGACGGCAGGTCGTGATTGAGCACCTGTTCCTGAAGCGCCACGGTGGCGGTCGAAATGATCAACCGCTTGCCGCGAGCCTTGGCGATGGGCAGCGCGGCTACCAGGTAGGCCAGGGTTTTGCCCGTACCAGTCCCCGCCTCCAGCACACAAACGTGGTTGTCGCTTGTGCGCTTGCCCTCGTCGTCACACTCGATGCCCCCCAGCGTGCGGGCGATTTCAGCGATCATCAGCCGCTGCCCGTAGCGCGGGGTCAACCCGAGGTTTTCCACCACGCGACGGTAGGCGTCCTGAATCTCGCTTTTAAGGGCAGTATCGAGCATGCGGCTTAAAGCATACCTTCCGGCGGATGTTCGCAGGGCAGCTTGTCGTTGATATAGCGCTCGATCTCAGGCAGAGAAAAAGCATCCTCTTCGCCGACAAAGCTGATGGAGACGCCTTTTGCGCCTGCCCGGCCGGTCCGCCCGATACGGTGAACGTAATCTTCCGGGTCTTCCGGCAGCGTGTAGTTGATCACGTGACTGACGTCTTCGATATGAATGCCACGCCCTGCCACATCGGTGGCCACCAGCACCTGGATCTCGCCTTCGCGGAAGCTTTCCAGGGTCTTGATACGCTGGTTCTGCGGCACATCGCCCGACAGCATGGCGGCACTGATACCGGCTTTCTTGAGCAGACTGTCGAGCTGGCGTACCAGGTCACGGCGATTGCCGAACACCATCACCCGCTCGAAGCTTTCCTGCTCCAAGAGCTTGACCAACAAACGCTGCTTGTCATCGTCAGAGACCATGTAGACCCGCTGGTCGATATCGGCCTGATTCTCGACGGTCACTTCGATCTCGACGTGGGCCGGGTTCAGC
The DNA here is from genome assembly GCF_001663515.1 of Halomonas sp. G11. Taxonomy (NCBI): domain Bacteria; kingdom Pseudomonadati; phylum Pseudomonadota; class Gammaproteobacteria; order Oceanospirillales; family Halomonadaceae; genus Halomonas; species Halomonas sp. G11. The sequence goes on along the minus strand of NZ_LYXG01000023.1, from coordinate 4,990 downwards.
GTCCATTGGCTGGCCAGGTTGAGAATATCGTCGGTGAAGGTGGCCGAGAACAGAAAGGTCTGGCGCTCTTCTTTCTTGGGCGTGTAGCGGATGATTCGCTTCACATCGGGAATAAAGCCCATCGATAGCATGCGATCGGCCTCATCCAGCACCAGCACTTCCACCTCGGAAAGGTCGATATCGCGCTTCTCGTGAAAATCGAGCAGACGGCCGGGTGTGGCGACAAGCAGGTCGATCTTTTTACCCAGGCTATCGCGCTGCTTTTGATAATCCATCCCGCCCACGACGCTTGCCACGTTCAGCTTGGTAAAGCGGGCAAGGGCCTTGGCATCCTTCTCGATCTGCAGTGCCAGCTCACGGGTGGGCGCGATAATCAGCGCACGCGGCGCGCCGGGCTTCTGCCCATCCGGGGTTGGCTCTTCGAGAAAATAAGCCAGCGCCGAGATCAGGAAGGCAGCGGTTTTTCCGGTACCGGTCTGTGCCTTGCCGACAATATCGCCGCCCAGCAGCGTATGACGCAGTGCCTCGGCCTGAATGGGCGTGCAGTACTCAAACCCTTGAGCATGAATCGCGCGCATTAACGGCAGCGGCAGATCGAAGTCATGAAAGCGCCATTTGCCGGCCACGGCAGGCACCTGAAACTGGCGAAGATCCCAATTCGACTGACGACGACGCGGCTTCCGACGACGACGTTTAGGCTTACGGTTCTGGGCCGATGCTGTGGTCTGTTCCGACTCGCTCATAGGCTATCTATCTGTCCATTGCTGTGGATATTAGGCATCTTGACGCGCGCATTGTAACAGGGCTTGGCGATAAGAGCGCGCCCTGCTGTCGAAGGAGGTGACTAGACTGCTAGAATAGGCCCATTAACGAACCAAGGAGCGCGATATGACGCGTAAGAAAAAGACCCGTTCGCTGGCGGATAAAGTAACCATCAAAACCGGTCGGCGTAAAGATTATAAAAAGTGGCGTCATGATAACCCTGATCAGGTGACATCATCACGCCGTTTTGTGGCAAAAAAACAGCAGCAACGCAAACTTCAGGCCGTGCGCAAGCTGGCGCGCCAACAGAGCGGGCAGGATATCGCCATTCACCCCGACAAGGATACGGATAACCCGCCGGGAGATCGTTCGTGATGCGCCTTGTTTCTTTCAATATCAACGGCATTCGCGCGCGACTTCATCAACTGCAGGCATTGATCGAGTCGCAAAAGCCTGATGTGATCGGCCTTCAAGAAACCAAGGTGCAGGATAGCGAGTTCCCCCTCGCCGATGTAGAGGCCATGGGCTATCACGTTTACTACTACGGCCAGAAAGGCCACTACGGCGTTGCGCTGCTGTGCCGTCACAAGCCTGAGGCGGTATTTTACGGCTTCCCCGACGATGACGAAGACGCCCAGCGCCGCATGATCGGCGTCAAACTCCTCGCCGACGATGGTCAGCCCGTCACCGTGTGGAACGGCTATTTCCCCCAGGGGGAAAATATCAACCACCCCACCAAGTTCCCGTACAAGACCCGCTTTTACCAGCAGCTGGCGCGCCTGCTTGACGAGCAGCACCAACCCGACGAGCGCGTTGCGGTAATGGGGGACTTTAACATTTCACCCGAGGACCAGGATATCGGCATCGGCGAAGCCAACCGCAAACGCTGGCTGCGCGAAGGCAAAACCAGCTTCCAGCCCATCGAACGTGAATGGCTGGAAGGTATCAAGGCATGGGGATTGAGCGACAGCTACCGGCTTTGCCACCCCACCGATGCCGAGTGGTTCAGCTGGTTCGATTATCGCTCAAAAGGCTTTGACCGCGAACCCAAACGCGGGCTGCGCATCGACTATATTCTGGTTACCCAACCGCTGGCCGAGCGTATCAGCGCCGCGGGAATCGACTATGTACTGCGCGGTATGCAGCGGCCCTCTGATCACGCCCCCACCTGGAGCGACTTCTCGCTCAGCCTGACGTCGGCGGAATAACCCACGCGGTCTGCTTTATAGTGAATGGCGCGGTGACTGCTCGAGCGTCGCCAGCCATTCAGCCGCCTGGTCATCGCCCAGCGACTGGGCACGGGACAGCGCCTTCTCGGCACGCTCATCCTGCCCCCAGGCAAAAGCGAGCTGTCCATATTGTCGCCAGTCGCTGCCTTCTTTGCTGAGGGTCGCTAATGCCCGCCAGGCATCAAGGGCCCGACTCTTGTCGCGGGCCTGATGCCAGGCGTTCGCCAACAGGCGCAGCGTGGTTTCATCCCGCACGATGTCGCCCGCTTCAAGCCATCGTTCAAGATACTCGGCGGCTCTGGCGGGCGTCCCCCCCGCCATGTGCAGGTTTATCAATTGCCAGCGGTCCTCGTCCTCATCCAACCTTCCCAGTCGCCAGGCGGTGTCCCACAACGCCGCGGCGATACCCGGCTGACCGGCCCGCTGAGCAAGACCGGCGGCTTGGCGCCAGTGAGTCGCATCACTGCTTTCATCAAGCCCGCCCAGCAAGACGTCAAGCGCCTGATCGGTTTGCTGGGTGCGCTGGTAGATCACCAGCGCCAATCTGCGCTGGGTAGCATCAGGCTCAGCGGTTTGGCTCAGGCTACGTTCAAGCCAATCCGCCGCTTCCTGCCAACGTTGATCGTCGACGAGCCAGCGGGTCAGCTTCCAGGTGTCAGCGGCAGGGGCTGCGGTGCCCTGGGACTCGAGCCACTCGGCAAGCAAGTTGCTGGCCTGCGTCGTCTGCCCCGCCGTGCGGCGCAACGATGCTTCTTCGCGCAGCCAGCGGGCCGCCTGGGCTTGCTCACCTTCGGCCAGTTCGCGCGCTTGCGCCAAGCGATTTGCGGCATCACCCGGCTGGCCCTGGCGCGCCAGGGCGTTAGCGGCCAGCTGCTGATACAGCGCGCTGGCCCAGCGGTCAGCCGCATTCCCCGCTTGCAGACGGGTGGCTTGCTGGGTGGCCTGGGTGACCACGCTTGCGTATTGCGCGTCGCGTAATTGCGTCTGCAAGCGGTTCAGGTCGTCAATGATATCGCCGGGAAGCGCCGGGCTGGCGTGGGCAAGCGATGCCCACAAACCAATTAAACAGATGCACCCCCATACACGCATGGTCATACCTCAATAAAGTCGTTAACGCAGTTGAAACTCGATCCGCTGGGTCGCATTGCGCAACCGATCACTAGGCTCGAACTGCCACTGCGCAATCGCGTCGCGGGCCGCATCGTCAAATACCCGACGTGGCTGGGCATCCGTAATGCGAATCGAAGAACCATCAACGCTGCCGTCACGACGTATGGTAAACGATACCTCAACAAAGCCCTCCATGCCGCGACGCTGGGCGCGAGCAGGGTACGTCGGATTGACCCGACTGGTCGGAGCGGCCTGACCGACATTGACCGGTTCATCCGACACTTCCTGCGGCGCTTCTGGCGCTGCCTCGCGTTCGGCGTCGGAAGGCTCGGCTTCACTTGGCTGCGTAACAGGGTCGGGCTGCGGCGTTGGTTCAGGCGTCGGCTCCGGTTCTGGCTGCGGCTCGGGTTCCGGCTCGGGCGTCGCCTCGGTCAATTCCGGCAACTCACTTTCCATTTCCACCGGCTCTTCGGGCGGCTCGGGCAGGTCAATCTCCGGCAAGGCAATGGTGCTGTCGGCCACCGGGGGCGGCTCGGGTGTCGGCATCGGCTGTGGCGGAGGCGTGGGTGCCTGTTCAGCCTGCGGGGGTGGTGCCTCTTCTTGCGGGGCTACTTCGGGGGCTTCCACCATGTTCATCGAGACCGTCTGCTCTGGTGGTTCCACCGGGTCGTCCGGCGGCGCGACCAGCAGCGCCAACAGCCAAAACAGCCCAATCGCCAATATCCCACCACTCACCATGGATAATGCCTGGCGTATCATTGGCCGCTCCGGCTGGCCGCCACCGCCACCTGATCCACGCCGGCCTGGTCAAGACGGTCCATCACTTCAATCAGCAGCCCGGTGGTCGACTCGCGATCCGCCTGGATGACCACCGAGCCATCCTCGCTGAGCATGCCGGCGACTTCTTCGCCCACCCGGTGGGCGTCGATCGCGCGGCCATCCACCCATACCGCCCCTTCGGGCGAGAGCGCGACCAATACCTGGGCATCGGGCCTGGGACTGGCGTCACTCGACTCCGGGCGGTTGATCTCAATCCCGCTTTCCTTGATAAAGCTGGTGGTCACGATAAAGAAAATCAGCATGATGAACACCACGTCCAGCATCGGCGTGAGGTTCACCTCGGTATTGTCGTCAGCGCTTCCCATCGAACGTCGTCTACGCATCATTTTCCTCCACTGCTCGCGCCATCCGGTCGTGCAACCGCTGATCCTCGCGTCGAATAATGTGTTCCAGACGACTGATAAACAAAAGCCCGACCACGGCGATCGCCATGCCGGTCAGCGTCGGCAGCGTTGCCCGTGCCACGCCATCGGCCATTGCCCGGGCCTGATGGGTATCACTCAGCGACAGACTGTCGAAGACGCCGATCATGCCGGTCACGGTACCCAGCAGGCCAAACAGCGGGCATAACGCCACCAGCAGCTTTAGCCAGGGCAGCGGACGGCGCAAACGGACCACGAGGTCCGCCGTCCAGACGTTGCGCAGCGTGCGCGCGCTCCAGCTGTGATGGTCATCTCGCCTGGCCCAGCGATTGACAAGCTGGCGGCGTGCTCGCCGCCAGGTCATGCGATAGAACCAGAAGCGTTCAATGGCCATGCCAAATACCAGCAACGCCACCACGGCCAGCACGACCAGCACCACGCCGCCCGCATTCATCAGCCGCTCGACGGGCTCAAGCCAAAGGGGAACGGTCAACATATCAGCTCACCGACGCGTCTTGGGAAGGCTGCTGGGCTTCCAGGTGGTCGGCCAGCGCGGCACTTGCCTGCCCTTCAATAACATGAGTGAGGTGGCGACTGCGGCTTGACAGCGCCGTCTGCGCAAACAGCAGCGGTACGGCGGTAATCAGGCCAAGAACGGTCGTCACCAGCGCCTGGCTGATACCACCC